>CACAVG010000011.1 GCA_902535885.1 uncultured Alphaproteobacteria bacterium
ATTATTTCTATGTTTATTAATATCTCAGGAGCGTACTTTAATCCTGCTGTTGTATTAAGTGATATTATCCAAAAAAATATTCCTATTAATTACGGAATAATTTTTATTATTACTCAGATTATTGCTGCTATATTTGGTTGTTTAACTGCAAATTGGTATTTTGAATATCCTATAATTGAATGGTCACTCAATGAAAGAGTTGGGGTATTTAAATTCTTTTCAGAAATAATTGCAACTGTTGGATTATTATTAACTATTTTTATATTAAAAGAGGTAAACAAGGAAAGAATAGCTATTGGTGTAGCTCTATTTATTACCGCAGGATATTGGTTTACTTCATCAACAAGTTTTGCAAATCCAGCAGTAACTATAGGAAGAATGTTTACAGATAGCTTTAGTGGGATAAGTCCATCAAGTGTTCTAGGTTTTATTTTAGCTCAGATTATTGGTGCTCTTATTGCTACAGTTATTGTTAGATTGTTTTTTAAAAATTAGTTCAACATATTGTACAAGTAGCCTTCACGGATTCCATATCTTACAAAAATAATATTTTTAATGTTATAAAATGAAGCAAGGCTAAATAAAATATATGTAGATAATTTTAATTTATCTAATCGATTGGGTTGGACAACATTCAATTTTTGAATTTGTTTTTTTTCCATAGAGTATAATTTGTGATAAAATATTTCTAACTCTGAAAATGGTATCATGTACCCATGTAATTTATTTTTCTTGATTCCATTTAGGTGCAAATGAAGTTTTGCAAGATTGCGCCACATGCCTCCAATAACATAAATATTTCCTACGTTTTTAGAAAATTTAAGAGATTGGTTTTTAAATTTAGAAAATAAAAAATTATCAAATTTAATTTTAGTAGTTTTGTACATATCAGATTCACTTCTTAAGATGCCAATTTTTAAACTTTTAGTTTCAAGTATGTTTTCATTTTTTATAGTACTAAGTTCTAAACTTCCACCTCCCAAGTCAGCAACTAAACCGATTGGATTTTTTATTGAACTAATTACACCTAGGGATCCGCATTTAGCCTCATTTTTTGGTGAGAGCACTTCTACTCTAACTGACTTTTTTTTCTTGAAGGGTTCAATAATTTCTTTTCCATTTATTGTTTCACGAATTGCGGCCGTTGCAATTATATGAATATCTGAGGACTCATAATCTTTTGCAATCTTAATATATTCTTCTAAGCATTTTATAGCTTCTTTTATTTTTATCGATGGAAGTTTACCTATTTTAATACTTTCACCTAATTTTAAGAATTCTCTTTTTTGATAAAGTATTGGAAAAGGATGAATAGCTTGCGCGTATATAACTAGTCTAAATGTATTAGAGCCTAGATCAATAACTGTTATGGGATTTTTATTTTTCTTTTTAGCCATGGAAATGTATACATCTAAAGTATTAAACTCGAATGCTACAAGTCTATTTATTACGTCACGCCAAATCTAGTTGGGATAATTTAGAACTTGATGACATTGATAGGCCGCTGAATAAAAGAGGTATGAGAAACGCAAAACAATTTTCTAAAATATTAGATAAAAGAAAATTTCAAATTAATCAGATAATATGTTCTCCTTCTAAAAGAACAACTAGCACATATGATATAATTTCTAATTCATTTGATCGCTCAGTAAAATTTACAATTGATAACGATATTTATGAATGCCCACCAAATATACTTGTAAGAAAAATTAAAAAATTAAAAAAAAATACTCTTATCATTGGACACAACCCTAGTTTGATAGAATCAATTAATATTTTATGTAATTCAAATATTGAACATTTTCCAACCTGTGCTTTTGCTATAATATCCTTTAAAAATAGCTGGACTATTGATAAAATTTTAAAACCAAAAAATAAAAATTATTAAAGAAATATGAATTTTTTATGAACATGTTTTTTTTATACCTAAAAAATATAAAAAAAAATTATGTTAAAAAAAAATACCACTTATAACTATGCAAACAGGGAATTGTCTTGGCTAAAATTCAATGAAAGAGTCTTAAGTCAGACATCTGATAGTAAAATTCCACTTTTAGAAAGGGTTAGATTTTTATCAATAGCATTCTCTAATTTAGATGAATTTTTTATGGTTAGAGTAGCAGGATTGAATGTTCAAAAATTTTCACGAAATAAAAGTTTTGATGGATTAACACCACAACAACAACTCAAGCTGATAGATAAAGAAACATCGAAGATGATTTCAAATATAAAATCAATATGGATAGATTTACTAAGAGAGCTTTCAGAAAACAAAATCCATATAGATGTAGAAAAAACACTGAAAACAAAAGATAAAACATTTATTAAAAATTATTTAGAAGAAAATAATTGGGGAGTTTTAACGCCAATTATTATTGATCCGTCTCACCCATTTCCTTTTATACCAAATAAAGAAACAACCTTAGTATGTCGTTTAATAAATAATAAAAAAACTTTTTATGGAATACTGAGAGTGCCAGAGGGATTAGAAAAATTTATTAAATTACCTGGTAAAAAAACACGTTTTGTATCTATGGAGACAGCCCTACTTATTTCTCTAAAAGAAATTTTCCAGTGTGATAGGGTTTTGGATAAAGGTGTTTTTAGACCAATTAGGAATAGTGAATTAGAATTAGGTGGTGAGGGAGAAGATTTATTTTTAGTATTTCAAAAAGCTATTTTTGAGAGAAGAAGACAAGAGGTAATAAGAATTGATTTTGATGAAAGTATATCTAGTCACTTAATTAAATTCATAAATAAAAAACTTAACTATAAGGATGTAAATACATATAAACTGCCAATACCCGTTAATCTTTCGAGTATAGAGTCAATTTTTTTGAAAGATTTTAAAAAATTATTTTTTCCAAAATTTAAGGTACGATTTCCTGAAAGAATTAAAGATTTTAAAAATGATTATTTTAAAGCTATAGCAAATAAAGATATTGTTATTCATCACCCTTTTGAATCTTTTGAAGTAGTGACTCAGTTTATTGATCAAGCTGCAGATGACCCAAAAGTCTTATCAATAAAACATACTTTATACCGAACTACTGATGACTCACCAATAGAAGCAAGTTTAGTTAGAGCAGCACAAAAAGGAAAATTAGTAACTGTCATTATAGAGTTGCAAGCACGTTTTGATGAAGAGCGTAACTTAAAATGGGCAAAAGAATTAGAATTAGCTGGAGCGCAAGTTGTTTTTGGCAATATTGATATGAAAACTCATGCAAAAATTACACTTGTAACAAGGAAGCAAATGAATTCTGTTGTAAATTACGCACATTATGGAACAGGTAATTATCACCCAAGAAATGCAAGAGTTTATATGGATTTATCTTACTTCACCTGTGACAAAACATTAACAAATGATGCTGCAAAAATGTTTAATTATTTAACTAGTTATTCAGAACCGACCACAATAAAAAAAATAGTATATTCTCCAATAACTGCAAGAAACAAATTAAATGAACTAATTAGAAATGAAATTACAAATGCTGGAAAAAATAAACCATCTGGAATAGTATGTAAGTGTAATTCTCTTGTTGATAAACAAATTATTGATGAATTTTATAAAGCATCTCAAAAAAATGTAAAAATTGAATTGTTGATAAGAGGAATTTGCTCTCTAATACCTGGTAAAGAAAATCTATCGGAAAATATAGTTGTTAAAAGTATAATTGGTCGTTTTTTAGAACATACGAGAATATATTGTTTTTATAACGGTCATAAATTCCCTCATAGAAAAAATATCTTGTTTATTTCTTCTGCCGATTTAATGCAAAGAAATCTAGATAGGCGGGTTGAAACATTCATCCCTATTGAAAATGAAACTGTACATGAACAAATATTAAATCAGATCTTAATTGCCAGTATGGCAGATAATACAAATTCTTGGCAAATGTTGAGTAATGGCAATTATCAGAAAAAAGAAATATCAAGCAAAGAAAAAAAATTTTCCTCTCACAATTTTTTTATCAAAAATCCAAGCTTGTCTGGAAGGGGTTCAGCAAAACTCAAATCTAGAGCTAAGTCTAATTTAAAAATTTGAAAATGGAATTTAATCCCACTCACAATAATTGGACATAAGCAGGAGGAAATAATACTGTGAGTGGTAAGAAACATTTAAATTTTATTGTTTACAAATAGATTAATGGAATATTAAATTTTTATAAATTTAATTAATTTTTAACTTCATTAATTCTCAAATAAATTTTTTAGTTCTTTCAATTTATCAAAAATTGAATCTCTTACTTCTCTAAATTTATCTAATTGGTTTGAACTAAAATGATCTGATGCCGGATCATCAAATGGTATTGAAAATATCTGAGCTTTGGAATTTAAAACTGGACATACCTCTTCTTTACAAAGCGTAAAAACTGTATTTAATTCATCTCTAAATTTGTTGTCTAAACTTTCAAAATCTTTTGAATAATGTTTTGATATATCAATATCGATTTCACCCATAACCTCGATAGCATTAGGATTAACTTCTTTGGGCACTGATCCTGCACTTTGAATAATGCAATTAGGATATAATTTTTTTGCAATTCCTTCAGCCATTTGACTTCTTGCTGAATTAGCAACACACATAAAAAGAATATTTTTATTTTTCATGTTAGCAAATAAATATATCCAAAAATAAATAGTGGGAGTTGTAAACCAAAGTTTGTGAGCAGAGCTCTATCTTTTGTCATATAACCAACAATTGACCAACCAACAGCACCTGTACCGTGAATAATTATGTTAATTGGATACGCATTTAAATTGGTTAATAATATTCCTGATAAAATTAACGCGGTGCTAAACCACTTAATTCTATTAATTGATAAATCTGTCATATCTTCTCCTAAATTCTATATATTGCGAATATTACACTTTACTTAAAGGTAAAGATATTAATCAAATTGTAACAAAAATTTAACATTTCTTTCTTTTTTTTTGAAAAGTTCTATAAGCACGCCATGTTTGGATTAAAAAGTGCATCATTATTTGGTGATACCAAAAAGCTTGAAAGAGAAATTGATGAGTTTGTTGATATTGTCTCTGAAGTGGGCTTAGTATTTAAATCGATTGTTCCAACTTATCTCAATCATTCCGCCAATGGTAAATTTGAGGAAATGGTTGAAAAAGTTAAAGAAATGGAAAGTAAGGCCGACAAAATTACAAAAGATGTTGAGCATACTCTTTATGAAGAAACACTAATCCCAGATGCAAGAAGTGATGTGTTACGACTTCTAGAACACATCGACGAATTAATTGGAATGTACCAAGGAAATTGCTATCACTTCTCTATTCAAAAACCTAATTTTCCAAAAGAATTTCATGAAGATCTTATTGAGTTAACAGAGACTGTTGTAAATTGTGTTGAGTCACTTTGTTTGACTGTCCGATCATTTTTTAGAGATATTAAATCTGTTAGAGATAATGCTCATAAAGTAACTTTTTATGAAAAAGAATCTGATATAAAATTTAGTTCACTTGCAAGAAGAATTTTTGATTCTGAATTACCTCTAGATCAAAAAATGCATCTTCGATATTTTGTAGAAAAGATTGATCGTATTTGTGATCAAGCAGAAGACATAGCTGACGAGGTTCAAATTTACGCTATTAAACGTTCCGTTTAATTTTCAATGGAAATTACAATTCTAATTTTTTTATTTGGTGGTCTTTTTTTAGGTTGGTCACTTGGTGCCAATGATGCAGCAAATGTTTTTGGAACTGCAGTTGGAACACGAATGGTTAGTTTCACAAGTGCAGCAATAATTTGTAGTGTCTTTGTTATTCTAGGTGCAATTATTAGCGGAGCAGGTACAACAGAAACCTTAGGAAAGTTAGGTGCTATTAATGCATTGCCTGGTGCTTTTGCAGCATGTGTTGCTGCAGGAATATCTGTTTATTTAATGACTAAAGTTGGCTTGCCTGTTTCAACAACGCAAGCGATTGTTGGAGCAATTGTTGGTTGGAATTTATACACGGGATCTTCAACTAATCTTCAAGTTTTAATTACTATTTTAGGAACATGGATACTCTGTCCTATTATTGCAGGAGTTATTGCAATGGGTTTATTTACTTTTACAAAAAGAGTTATACTCAATAGAAAGTTACATATTCTCAGACTTGATGCCTATACAAGAACAGCTTTACTTTTAGCGGGTGCTTTTGGTGCTTATAGTTTAGGTGCAAACAATATTGCCAATGTAATGGGTGTCTTCGTACCTATATCACCGTTTACTGATGTTACTATTGGAAATTTATTTGTCTTTTCCTCAAAAGAACAATTATTTCTGCTGGGTGGTTTAGCAATAGCTGTTGGTGTTTTTACTTACTCGAAAAGAGTTATGTTTACCGTGGGTAATGATCTCTTAAAAATGACACCAGTGGCAGCATTTATTGTTGTTATATCGCATTCTATTGTTTTATTTTTATTTGCATCCCAGGGTATAAGTGCTTTTTTACAATCTATAAATCTTCCCTCTATACCTTTGGTACCAGTATCAAGTTCCCAAGCTGTTGTCGGTGGCGTAATTGGAATTGGTCTTTTAAAAGGAGGAAAAGAGGTTCAATGGTCAATTGCAGGTAGAATTTCTTTGGGTTGGATGACGCTACCTATAATTGCAGCTTTAATTTCTTTAATTGTTTTATTTATTCTAGAAAATATTTTTAATTTAACGGTCTCTTTTTAATTAACTGCTCGATAAGAAAAAATAAAATCTTCTTGGATTTTTGACTCAATAGCTCCTTTTCTTCTTGATCGTACTAGATCAATAGCTTCTTGTTTTTCATAATTAAATTCAACAAGTAAAATAGCAGCTATAGTGCCAGCTCTTCCTTTTCCTCCACGGCAATGTAAAACTATGTTTTTACCATCTATCAATTCGTTCTTTAATAAAACTTTTGTTGTTTCCCATTTATATTTAAAATCTTTATCTGGTGCTCCCATGTCATAAATGGGTAAATGGTACCAATGTAATTTATGTTCATAAATATTTTTGACAAACAAAGTTTTATCACACAATTTTTCAAATTCGCTATCTTCAACAAAAGAAGTAATAGAACTACAATTATTATTTTTAAATATTTCTAATTCGTTTGCTAAAATTGTTTCTTCAAATAAACCATTAGAGTTAAGACCTGGGAAAGAAGTTAATATAATTTTTCCTGCAAATGACTTAGAGTCAATAAAATCATAATTGCTAAATTGCATTTACGCTTGTTTAGCTAAAAAAGACTCTCTTGCTTCTTCTAAATAGGGACGGAAATGTTCAACATCGGGAGTTTTTTTATCTAGAACTTTTGCTAAATCATCAAATCTCCTAAGCTCTATTGCTTCATCCATAAAAGGTTTGCTTATAAATGCATCTGCTTCTTCTTTTGTGAAAGGACCGCCTTGAACTTTTAATGAAAGTTTCGATGCTTCTGATAGGCTATCATAATAACCCTCTTCAACACTTGATAAATATCTTTTTGAGTCAACATGTGCTCTAATTGGTAAAATAACATCCTCACCAAAATATTTTTTTAAAAAATCAGCACCTAAATTTTCATGATGACCATCTTTCCCTTCATGAATGGGATCGCCGTCCTCATAGATAAGGTGGCCAACATCATGCAGTAATGCTGCAGCAATTGTTGGTCCTGGTAATTTATTTTTTTCAGCAAGTTCAGCGCATTGGAGTGCGTGCTCAAGCTGTGTCACATCCTCATTACCATATTGAATATCAGCACCTTTTGTTTTCAAAAGATCTAAGAGATAATCTACGATATTTTCTTCCATTCTCATTTATAATTAACTTATTAGAAAATAAATTCAATTCCAACTTTAATAAGATTGATCAAATTTATAATAATATTTATTAAGTAAATATTTAATGGATAAAAAATTATTAACCCCTGGGCCTCTCACGACATCGATGTCAACAAAAGAGGCAATGCTTCATGATTGGGGTTCGAGAGATACAAAATTTATTGATCTCAATGCATCAATTAGAGATTCCCTTGTTAAATTAATAGACGGTGAAGATAAATATCAATGTGTTCCAATGCAGGGAAGTGGAACTTTTGCTGTAGAGTCGATGGTGAGCTCTCTTACTCAAAAAGATTCTAAAATTCTGATTCTGATAAATGGTGCTTACGGACAAAGAATGAAAAAAATGTGCACATATTTAGGGAGAGATTTTATTGAATATGAAGTTGCTGAACATGAAGTACATGACATCAATAAAATTGAAGAGTTAATTGATAGCAACAACTTAACACACGTCTTTGCTGTATATTGTGAAACAACATCGGGTATTTTAAATCCTATTGAAGACATTGCAAAATTGGTTGAAGGGAAAAATTTATCGTTATTCATCGATGCAATGAGTGCCTTTGGTGCATTACCCTTAAGTTCTAAAACAATTACTTTTGATGCTGTAGCCGCTTCATCAAACAAATGCTTAGAAGGTGTGCCAGGTGTTGGTTTCATTCTTGTAAAAAATGAAGTTATTCAAAATGCAAAAGGCAATAGTCACTCACTAAGTCTAGACTTGTATGATCAATGGCAAGCAATGGAAAAAAATAAACAATGGCGATTTACACCTCCAACACACGTATTAGCTGCATTCAACCAAGCTATTGAAGAACATAAAGAACAAGGCGGTGTAGAAGGAAGAGGTAAAAGATATAAAAAAAATTGTGAAATTATTTGTAATGGAATGAAAGAGTTGGGATTTGAGCAACTACTTCCTGATAATTTACAAGCACCAATTATTATTACTTTTAAACAACCTAATGATCCTAAATTTAACTTTGAGCAATTTTATAATGCTCTTAGTGAAAAAGATTTTTTAATTTATCCAGGAAAACTAACAGTGGCAGAAACTTTTAGAATTGGGTGTATTGGTAATTTAAATGAACAAGACATGATGGATACAATAAAAGCTGTAAAAGAAGTTGTTACTGAGTTGGGACTAACATTAAACTAACAAAACAATGACAAAAGAAATTGAAATACCTTTAGTTAAAGCAACAAATGAAAATCTTAAAGGATATGGGTATTTAATCGATAGTTTTGAAAATAGTGATATTGAAATTGTTACTTGGCCAAAACAAGGATGGCGTGACATAGAAGAGGGAACAGGAAATGAAGGTGGAACTACCGAAGGTTCTTTTGATACCTGGTGGCAAGGTGACGTGCTTTATGGGCAAAATAATGCTGTTCAACATAAGAGCGATTATGAAGTAGATGGAAAATATATACTGGGTTATGCCAATAATCCTGATCAAGAATTACAAAAAGATAAATATTCAGATCCAACAAAAATTTTTTTATGGCATGCAAATTATCATCCTGATGGAGGTCAGCTTTTCTTTCCTGAAGAAAATAAACCATTTATTTGTCCTTTAGCCTTACCTACAGATGACATTGAACCAGAACATTTTAAAGCATTTTATTGTGACGGATCAAAAGGTTTGTATATTCATCCAAATATTTGGCATGAAGGGGTGTTTCCAGTTACAGAAAAACAATCGTTTCAAGGAAAACAAGGTAAAGTACATGCAAGAGTTAGCATCGACTTAAAAGAGGAATTTAATAAGTATATTTATTTTAAAACTGCGATCTAATTATAAATTTATATTTAATAATGAAAATTATTCACCTTTCAGACCCTCATATTTATATAGATAAGATTCATGGCATAGATCCTGTCAGTAAATTTAAAAAAGCATTAACTCATATAAAAAATAATCATGGTGATGCAGATTTATTTGCCATCACTGGTGATATTACAGACTTAGGTGATAAAGATTCTTATCAGTTATTTTTAAAAATAATTGATGAAGCAGGTCTGCCAAAGAATTTAAATCCTCAATTAATTATAGGTAATCATGATAACAGAGAAGAGTTTAAAATAAACTTTCCTAATATTGAAACCGATCCAAATGGATTTATTCAATACTTTAAGGATATAGATAATAAACGTTTAATTTTTATAGATACTAATCTAATTAATACTCACCAAGGACATTACTGTGAAGATAGGCAAGAATGGTTAAATAATATTTTAAGTAAGACTAATACAGATACGTATATCTTTATGCATCATAATCCACTGGCATTAGTAAAAGAGGAAAGTGATGGAATAGGATTACAACAAAAAAAAGAGTTTCGAAAAATTTTAACGAAAAATAATAAGATAATAAAACATATTTTTTTTGGTCATCAACACATTACTAGTTCTGGCTCTTATTGTGGTATTACTTTTTCTTCCCCAAGAAGTACTTGGTCTCCTCTAATACCTAACTTTTCAAATGAATATCGTTTAGGAACGGCTAATACAGATACAAATTATAATGTTGCAATAATTCGATCTGACGCCTTAATTATTCATACAGAGGATTTTTTAAAAACAGAAGTTAATTGGTTTAAATAAAAAATTATTTTTTTTCGATTACAAATATTTCATTGTTAAAATAAAGACCTTTATTTTTAGCAACAATGTTTTGAACAATTTTTTCATAGTTTTTAGTTTTTTCTACTTTCATTACTTTGTCGTCATCCATTTGATTGACATATATGGAGGCATTCCAAGCAGAAAAAACTAATGATGTCGCTATACCTCCGCTGATTTCTGTTGGTAGAGCTCTCAATTTACATTTAATAATTCTTTTTTCTCCAAAAGATAAGTTGCTTAATAAATCTTTATCTAAATTTTTCTTAAGATAAGAAATGATACTATTTCCAAGAGAAGGAAATGGGTCCTCTTTTGGCCAAATTTTACGAATTATTTCATTAGCAGGATCTTTTCCTGAAGCATGAATAGTTAACAATTTCCCTTTTGATTTTAACGCTCGAATCATTGGTTCGATGACATATTTTGATTTCTTTTCTGCTGAAATTCTTGAACGATAAGGCTGTGAAGCAATAATAAGATCAAATTTATTATCTGATTTCTTTTTGGTAGGTATTAATTCATTAACATTAAATTCTTGATCTTCGCGGTAGATAACCATAACTGAAGGCTCTTTATAAGTATGGTTACCTGACTTTTTATTAATTTCTATATTCCATTTTTTTTCTAAAAATTCATTTTGTTTTCTTAATTGTTGAGCAAATTCAAGAGAAGTGTCACCTTTTAATTTAATAATATTCCAATTAATTTTTTTCTGTTTAACTTCATTTTTTGATTTTAAGTTTGCGGCTTCAGCGTAGTGTAGATTTGAAATAACAAAAACAGTATTCTTATGCTCAACAAACCTATCGGGTAACTTTTCTAAACCTAATCTTACATCTTCTATGCTTATTTCTTTTGTGCAAACTAATAAAGGTACGTTAGGCTCAGCCTCGTGGCACTGACGCATAACATTCATAAGTAAGGAACCATCACCCATACCAGCATCAAATATTTTTATGCCAGGTTTTTGAGGTTTAATTTTATTTACGTGAGGGCGTATCGCATCAGCAATTTGATTTTTTTCATTTGTTGTTGTGACAAATAGCAAGTATTTTTGTCTGTTATCATAAAACCTGAAATTTTTTTTCATTACTAATAAAGTCCCATTGATTTAGCAGAAGAGATAAAGGCTTCTTTATTGCCAATAAAGTTTTTACCTCGTTCCCCTAAAAACGCATCATCTACTATATTATTCCATTCTTGAACAGGAACTTTTATTTCATTTAAGTTAAGAGGAACCTCTAAAGAACGCATAAATTCACTCAGATGATCAGCAGCATTCTCAAGATTATTATTAAAAATTAATTTTAGTCTCTCCTCAGCTACACTATCAATTCCAACCATACTTTTAGTAATCATGGGTAAAGTAAATGAACAAGCAATACCATGCTGAATACCGTAATTGAGTGTCACAGGGTATGATAGATTGTGCGCAATAGCAGTTTTCGTATTGGAAAACGCTAAACCAGCATGAACACACGCCAATGCAATGTTTGAGCGTAATTCAACATTTCTTAAATCTTTAGTGAGAAGTGGTAAATTTTCTAATACTAATTTTGATGCTTGTATTGCATGAGAAGCAGAAACTGGATTTGCATTAATATTCCAAATACTTTCCATTGAATGGGAGAGAGCATCTAAACCAGTTGAAATGGTCAAGCCTAAAGGCTTATCAACCATAATAGATGGATCGATAATTGTTTTTTCTGCATAAAGAGATTTATGCGCCAAAGATAATTTATTGTTTTTTTCTTTATCCCAAATTGTGGCCCAACACGTAAGCTCACTTGATGTTCCTGAAGTTGTAGGTATTGCAATAATCTTGATTGGATTTTCGACTCTTGGACTTTTCTTATTGCGAACGAAATCTGTTAGATATTCTTGTTTATCTTTAAATGCAGCAATTGCTTTAGCTGTGTCTGTAACAGAGCCACCACCTATAGCTAAAATATAATCTACCGATTCATTGATTGAAGAAAATTTTTTTTGTAGCTCTAAAATATCCTTATAATCTGGATTAGGCTGAACATCCGTCATAATGGATAGTGGTGGATTTGAAGAAGATTTTAATTCATCGCTATATTTTTTAAAAATTTCTTCTGGATGAGTGATTATGATGTAGTTCTTATTTTTAAGAGCATCATGTACTTCTTTAAATCTATTTTCTCCAAAGATAATTTCAACAGGATTAAAATAATTCCACATTATATTAAATTGATTTTGCCGCTTTAGTTAAAATTGTCATTTTCTCAATTGCTTGTTCTCGTGTAAAGAAACCTAAACCACAATCTGGTGCAGCTATTAAGCGGTGTTCATCAATATGTTCAAGTGAATCTTTGATACGAACTCTTACCTCTTCAACAGACTCCATTCTACTTTTTGCAATATCAATAAATCCAAAAATTACTTTTGTTTTAGTAAATTTTTCTAAAAGATTTAAATCATTATGCCTATGTGAATCTTCTAAAGATACTTCATCAATAGTTGAATCATCTACAAGTGATGCAATTCTATCATAAGCATCTAGATCAGCCTTTTTATACCCTTCTGAATCTAATGAGTTAGGATAACCACAACAAATATGGCAAACGCGTTGCACTTCTTTAGGAATACCATGCATCATTCTTTCTAAATTTTCCATACCGTAAGAATGAGCTTCATCGGGCTTTCTAGCAAATACTGGTTCATCAATTTGAATATACTGACAACCTGCATCTACAAGTGCTTTAACTTCTTTATTGAGGGCTAATGCTAAATCAAAACCAAGTTTTTTCATGTCATCATAGTAATTGTTGGCAATTGAATCTGTAATTGTCATTGGTCCAGGTAGCGTAATTTTAACTGGGTTTTTTGTAAATTGTTGTGCACTCTTCCAGTCTAAATGCATACGTATTTCTTTACTTGAAATTGGTGCAACAATAGTTGGAAGGTCAGCTTCGAACGCACCCTGTCTTACTGACTTATGTGTAACTTCCTTAAAACTTACACCATTTAAAAATCGACATTGATATAATACATAACTCTCACGCCTAACTTCCCCATCTGTTGGAACATCAATACCCGCACTTACTTGATCAGTTATAACTTCTTTAATTGCTGCTAAAAATAATTTTTCAGCATCCGCACCTGCAGACTCTAATGCTTTTTCATATGCGCCAGGTAACCAATTTGATAATAATCCTTTTGATGCTTTTCTCTCTTCTTCTGATTTTGTCCCTAAAAACCAATCTTGAATGGGTGTTTGTTTAGGTTTTGGATAAGCACCTATTGTAGTTGTTGTAAGAGGCATCTATTTTTACTCCCATTTAAATTTAAAATAAAACAGCGGCTTTTATAAAGCCGCTGTAATAAAAAGTTAATAATAAATAATCTCAAATTACATAAGATCGTTTATTTCTTCCATCATTTCTTCTTGAAGATCTGCCATATCATCAGCGTCGCCTGTAGCAATTTCTTCCGTGAAATCATAGATTACCTGTGTAACAGCTAATCCATTTTCTCCAGGATACGCAAACCAATCAGCAAGAAGTGGAAGTTGTTCAACAGCAGTAAGTTTATTAGGGTTTTGACTATAGAAGTCACCTAATAAATCATTCGCTGCTTTATTTGGTGGAACATATCCAGTTGTTTCAGCAACTAATGCAGCACCGATACCTGATGTAATGAACTTTAAGAAAGTCCATGCAGCATCAACTCTTGCTGGATCATCAGATGTAGACACTAACATTGCAGCGTTTCCACCTGCTGGTAATCTTGCTGGTGTTCCATTGTTTACTCCAGCCATTCCAGGGAATGGTGCAGTTTTTAAAACAAAGTCTGCCTTTGCAGCATTAACTGAACCCAAGCTTGAAGTAGACCAGAACATCATACCAATAGTACCTGCGTTAAACGCAGCTTGACCATCAGCAATTGAATAGTTTGGCATATTACATCCACTCATGATTGCTTTCATTTGCTCTAACGTTGCAAGTCCTGCATCACCACCCATATTTACAGCTCCATCTTTAACCATTGGAACGTTCTGAGTATGCATTAATGCTTGGTGGAACCAGTTACCTGTGATGTTCCAACCAAAGTATAGAGTTCCTTTACCTGCTGCTTCCAATTTATTACATGCTGCAATAACTTCGTCCCAGTTAGTTGGAATACTATCTACACCTGCTTCAGCTAATAGATCCATGTTGTAATATCCAACTGGCGTTGATACAGAAAATGGTAATCCATAAACTTCACCACCGAATGTTGAAAGACTTAACATAGCAGAATGGTAACCATCTTTTTCAAAAGCTGCTTCTTTTGCAATAAATGGCTCTAAAGACTTTGCAATACCTTTATCTACTAGAGGTGCTTGTCTGTTAAGACCTTGCATCGTTACATCTGGTAAGTTACCTGAAGTAGACTCTCTAAAAATTGTTGCAGTTGCATCTTCATAGTTTTCATAAGTTGCTCTAAATTTAACTTGAATATCTGGATGCGCTTTTTCAAACTCTGGCATAATAGCTTGAAACGTTACATCGAATAATCCTGAATAAGGATAAGCTACTTCTATTTCAATAGACTTAGCTGAATTAACAGAACCATAAAAACCGAAAGCTAATACGGCTGCCAATCCTGTAATTAATTTTTTCATTTAATCCTCCCGATTGAATATAATAATTTAATCTAACATGTAGCTAGAAAGGGTTACAATTTTATTACGAAAATATTACTAAAAAATAAGCTTATTTTTCCACAGAAATAAAAAAATTAGAGAAAAACTTGTTTTTTACCAAGGTAGTGAGAAAGTTTTTACGTTAGTAAAGCTTTTCATTGCTTCAATTACACCTTCTTTATAACCAAGACCTGAATCTTTAATTCCTCCAAAAGGTGACATTTCAATTCTATAGCCTGGAACCTCCCAAATATTTACAGTGCCAACATTTAAACCTTGAATATATTTTTTTGCTCGCATGAAGTTATTTGTACATACACCAGATGATAATCCAAATGCGGTTGAATTAGATATTTTCATTACAGCTTCATCGTCATTAGGCACACGAATGATTGGTATAACTGGACCAAATGTTTCTTCTAAAACTAATTCACTTTTAGGATCAACATGATCTACAACTATTGGAGGTAACAAAGCACCTTTTCTTCCAGGGTGATATAAAATTTTTGCACCGTCTTCTTCTGCCATTGAAACTCTTTTATCAAAAAGTTCTGCAGCTTGAGCATTAACAACAGTACCTAAGTCTGTTTCCATATTCATAGGATCACCAAATTTAATTTTCTTAGCACGCTCAAGAGCCATTTCAACAAATTGATCTGCAATGGATTCTTGAACCAGTATTCTTTTAACAGCTGTACAACGTTGACCAGAGTTTTTCGTTGCACCAGTAACTGCTAGTTCAACAGCTTTTTTAAGATCATCACCATCTAAGTCATTTAAAACAATTAAAGGGTCATTACCGCCAAGCTCAAGAACTGTTCTTTTGTATCCAGCTTGTTCAGCAATTAACTTTCCTACACCTACACTGCCTGTAAAGGTAATTAGATCAATGTTTGGATTCTTGATCATTTCAGATCCGATATCTTGAGGCCATCCAGTTACAACTGAAAACATTTCTGGTGGCAAACCTGCTTCATATAAAACATCAGCGAGTACCATTGCTGTTAAAGGTGTTAATTCTGTTTGTTTACATACAGTACAATTATTAGTTGCAATTGAAGGTGCAATTTTATGTGCTACCATATTCAAAGGATGATTAAATGGAGTGATTGCTGAAATTGCAGTTAAGGGCTCTCTTATGGTAAATATTTTTCTGGCTTTTCCATGCGGAGTTAAATCACAAGAAAATATTTCACCATCATCATGAATACAAAGTTGAGCCGTTAATGAAAATACATCGAAAGCTCTTCCTACTTCGTATAAAGAATCTTGTTTTGAGATACCAAGCTCTAAAGTAATAATATCAGAAATTTCTTCTTTTCTTTTAACAAGTACTTCTGCAGCAGTTTGAAGAATTTTTTGTCTCTCATATCTTGTAAGTTTAGGCTGATAATTTGCAGCAATATCTAAAGCCTTTCTTGCATGCTCTGCAGTACCGGCCGGGACCGTTCCGATTACTTCACCTGTAAAAGGGTACTCAACATTTATTGTTTTATCTGAAGTAACTTTTTCTCCAGCTATACGCATTGCTTCATTAATCATTTTTTTGTGCATCATAAGGCTCCGTTAATTGCATAGTAAAATGCATCATAGTTATATAATTGTTTGCTAGTATCTAAATTTTGCAATTTTAAATTGGATATGAATGGCACTTCTCTTTCATGGAGTCCTCCATGAGAACGTAAAGGTTCATTTAATCCAGAAAGATTGTGTTTATCTTCTGATGAACCAATAGTCATAAATTCTGAAGACATACATATAATATCCCCCATTCTATCTGGAGGTAAATTATAAGTAGAGCATCCTTCGTCTTTTGTTAAAACAACTTCTATATCTTTTATTTCTCTAATAGCATTTACAACTGAATCTACCTTGCTCTTGTCTTCTAAATAAATTGTTGCAAAAGAACCAAGTGAACCATGATGAACGACATATGGATCTGTAATTGGTAGAATAACTTTAGCCATGTTTGGTTCAAATTTTTTATCTAAATAATCTTGTAAAAATATTGCATTAGGTGAACCATCTTCTTTTGATTTTGGTTTCATACCGTGATCTGCTGTGATGATTATAGAAACATTCTCCTTATTTAAAAGACCAATATATTTATCAAACATTGCATAAAATTTATTTGCTGTTTCGTTTCCCGGTGCATATTTGTGTTGAATATAATCTGTAGTCGATAAATACATGATATTTGGTTTGAACTCTTCAAGAAGCTTTACACCTGCAGCCATTACAAATTCAGAAAGTCCTTCAGAATATACTTCTGGCACTGGCATCTCCAACCAATCGTTTACATTATCTATACCATTGAGATCTTTTGTTGCTTGATCAGATTTTTCAGCAGAAAAACAAATAGCTCTCTCATCATCAAAACTTAATCCGTTTCCTAAAAGTGTTCTCAACTTGTCTTTTGCAGTAACAAGAGCAATTTTAGAACCAGAATTGTAAAATTTTTCAAAAATAGTTGGTGCTCGCATATATTTTGGATCATTCATCATTACTTCTTCACCCGTCTCAGGAGTATAAAAGAAGTTTCCGCATATACCGTGTACAGAACTTGGTTGGCCTGTTACAATCGAAATGTTATTTGGATTTGTAAAACTTGGAATAGCGCTGTGAACAAGTAGGTTTTCACCACTTGCAATTAATTTATCAAGATTTGGTGTAAGATTAGATTTTGATGCTTCTTCGAGATACTCTTTTTGACTACCATCAAGGCATATAACAATAGCAGTTTTTGAGAAAGAGCTTGGATATTCTCTATTATTAATTTCTAAATTATCGGACACGAATTCAACTAATATATATTATTAAAAATACGAATTTATAGTTATCTGCTAGTTAAACTCAATCATAATTTGAATATTTGTTAATAAAATTGAAATAAAACTGAAATAAATAGATTTAAAATATTCTCAAATTTAATAAAATTTTGTAGATTAAAGTTAAGATACAGGGGGAATGAGTGGGGACAATATCACTTAAAAATATTTCAAAATCATTTGGGTCTACACAAGTACTTAATAATTTAAATGTTGATATAAACGATGGAGAATTCTTAACATTAGTTGGTCCATCTGGTTGTGGTAAATCTACATTACTTAGAATAATTGCAGGATTGGAACAGCAGACTTCAGGCGATGTATTAATAGATAATAAAAATGTAAATAGAGTTAGAGCCAGTGAAAGAGATTTGGCAATGGTATTCCAGTCATATGCTCTTTATCCTCATCTCACAGTAAGAAGAAATTTGGAAACTCCATTAAGACTTAGAGATTATAATGCATTTGAAAGACTTCCCTTAATTGGTAATTTTTCTCCAAGCAAAAAAGAGAAAACAGAATCTATAAATCAATTAGTAAATAAAACTTCTGAAACTCTAAAAATTTCAGAACTATTAGATAGAAAACCTGGACAATTGTCAGGCGGTCAAAGACAAAGAGTTGCTCTTGGTCGTGCTATGGTTAGAGAGCCTGTTGCCTTTTTAATGGATGAACCTCTTTCAAATTTAGATGCGGCTTTGAGAGTTCACATGCGATCTGAACTATCTGAACTTCATAATTCACTTAAAACTACTTTTGTTTATGTAACACATGATCAAGCAGAAGCGTTAACTATGTCTTCTAGAATGGCTGTGATGATTGATGGAAATTTATTACAACTAGATACACCTCAAGAAGTATATGACAATCCTTCCTCATTAAGTGTAGCTCAATTTGTTGGAAGTCCAAAAATAAATATATTTAAAGGAACTGCGGACTCTGGTGGGACAGTAAGTTTTCTCAACGTTAATCTTAAAAGAAAAAGTTCTGAAAGTAATACAGATTTGCATATTGGTATTCGACCAGAACATTTAGAAATTACAAATGAAAGTAATGAAAATACATTTAGTGGAACGGTTGCATATAGAGAAAATTTAGGTTCAGATATTTTCTTTCATGTAAATATTGAAGACGGTTCAAATAAAATAATTGTAAGGGGCTTACCACAATTTACACACCAAATTTCAAACGGTTCTAGTGTAAATATAAAAAGAGTTTCAGATAAAGCATTACTATTTAATGAAGCCGGAATGAGAGTTCAATTTACTAATGCATAATTCAAAAGCTCACATATGGTTTATTGCACCAGCAATCATACTGATGATAATTATTTTAATCTTTCCTCTTTTTCTTGCAGGAGGAATTTCTTTTACTGACTATAATTTAGGAAACAAAACATTCGAGTGGGTTGGACTAGAAAATTATGACAAGATGTTCAATCGAAAAACATATGTCAAAATGATTTGGGCCACAGCGACGTATGTTATTGTTGTCGTTCCAATTTCTGTTGTACTTGGATTATGTGCTGCTATGCTCTTAAATTCACTAAGGTTTGGCGCTGATATATATAAAACAATTTTCTTTCTTCCAGTTATGGCAACTCTTCTTGCAATGGCAATTGCATGGGAATTTACTCTTCATCCAACATTAGGAATTGTAAATAGTTTTTTAGCAAATGGGTGTGGAGGAGTTAGGGAATTCATTCTTGGTTTTCATTGGTTGCCATGGGTAGACTCACAAGAAAGCTGGTACGCTGTAGCATGTGCAAACAACATGGATTTTCCATATTGGTTAAAACAAAAAAATACTGCGATTTGGACAGTATGTTTCATAGGAATTTGGCAGGCTTTTGGTTTTAACATGGTTTTATATTTAGCTGGTTTAACAAGCATACCAAGAGAGTTATACCAAGCTGCAGAAATGGATGGGGCTAAATCTACTTGGGAACAATTTAAGCTTGTTACATGGCCAATGCTTGGTCCAACAACGTTGTTTGTTGTCACTATTACTACAATTAGAACGTTTCAAGTATTTGATACCATCGAAATACTCACCAAGGGTGGTCCATCAAAAACAACGTATGTTATGATGTATGCAATCTTTGAAAAAGCTATTCAACAAAACTTAACAAGTATCGGTGCAGCAATCACTGTTGTCTTTATTGGATTTATTCTTGTGTTAACGTTTTTCCAAAGATATGTCATTGAGAAGAGGGTTCATTATTAATGGAAGCTAAACAATATATTGGAGAAGGTTGGAAACATGCAATCTTAATAATTGGTGCTATCGTAGTGATGCTTCCTTTTTATATGATGGTTTCTATGTCATTAAAATCTCAGCAAGAAATCCAATCAATTTCTGGTGGTCTTATTGGTGCGCAAGAAACTCAAACGTTTCCCGTATGTGTTAAAACTGGTTATTCAGAAGAAACATGTACAATGAAGCCATATCAATACAACTATTGGTTTGCATTTGAAAAAGCTCCTATTCCTAGATACTTAATGAATGGTGTCATTGTTACTTTATCAATCTTCATTATTCAGGTTTTAGTCGCCTTACCGTGCGCATATGCACTCGCCAAGTTACGGTTTTATGGACGAGAATTTGTTTTCTCGATGGTTTTATTTTGCTTGCTAATTCCTGTTCACGGAATTGCACTTCCATTATATGTTATGTTGGCCCAGGCAGGATTAGTTGACACCTATTCCGCCTTAATACTCCCCTGGACCATATCGGTGTTTGGAATCTTTTTAATGCGGCAATTCTTTATGACTGTTCCAGATGAATTAATTGATGCCGCCAGGATGGATGGCATGGGAGAGTACGCAATCGTATGGAAAGTAATGCTTCCAACTGCAATACCAGCGTTACTTGCTTTTGCAATATTCTCAGTTGTTGCGCACTGGAATGATTATTTCTGGCCTCGTATGGTAATAACAGGAAATAGAGATCTCTTTACTCCACCACTTGGTATAAGAGAATTCAGAGGTGGGATTGATAGTGACGAATTTGGTCCTATGATGGCTTCAATAGTTACTGTAACTGTTCCGCTTATTGTTGCTTTTATAATCGCACAAAAACGATTTATAGAAGGAATTACTTTGACAGGCATGAAGTAAATTCTTATCTACTGATGACATTGTCAGTAAATTTTATTTTTATCTTAATTCTTGTTTCTGCTCTATGTCATGCAGTTTGGAGTGCTATAATAAAATCAAGCAAGAACCCTTTATCATTAATGGGTATAACGTCTGTCTTGGAAGTTACTATTTTTTTACCTTTAACATTTACTGTTCCATTTCCAACTTTAGAGGTTTGGTATTTTTTAATAGCAACCGTAATCATTCATGTCTTCTACAGACTAAATGTTATCTACTCATATAGGTACGGTGATCTCTCTTACATATATCCAATTTCTAGAGGAAGTTCATGTTTGTTTGTAGCAATCATTAGTATTTTATTTTTAAGTTCTGATATTAGTGTTGCTGGTTTTGTTGGAATATTAATTGTTTGTATTGGTTTATTTTTAATTTCTTATTCTAAAAATTTATCTTTTAACTTCAGAGGTTTTGCTCTGGCAATATCAACGGCTATTCTAATTACTGCTTACACTTTAGTTGATGGGGTCGGGGTTAGACTTTCTGAAAATGGTTTTTCCTATATTTACTGGCTCTTCACACTTAATGGAATACCTCTACTAATTATTGGTTTGATCTCGAAAGATGGTTTACGAAAAAGAGAAACATACACTTTTAGATCGGGGATTGCTGCTGGTGTATTTGCAACAAGTAGTTACGCAATAGTTGTTTGGAGTATGCAATTTATAGAAATTGCTTATGTCTCTAGTATTAGAGAAATAAGCATTGTGTTTGCTGCAATTATTGGAATGCTTTTCTTATTTGAGAAGAATGCAAAATCTCGAATAATACCTTCTATTTTAATAGTGAGTGGTATTTCAGTTGTTTATTTTCAAATTCTTTAAGGAAAAAATATAGACTTTTTGCACGAAAATTTTATATGACTTTTATGACTGAGGATATTGTGGAAGTAGATCCAAAAACAGAAACTATCTCTTGCGATGGTGGTGAAGATGGTTTAGGACATCCCGCAGTTTATTATACCTTCAATAATGAGAACAAAATTGTTTGTGGTTATTGTGGTAAAATATTTATAAAAAAAGAAGAGTAGAAATGTACAAAGAATCTTGGGGTTTAAAAAGAATATGTCCAATGTGTAGTAAGCAATACTACGACTTAGGAAGAACGGAACTGGAATGTCCTGAGTGTGGTAAAGAAATTGAAGTTACTACCATGACTAGACCAAGACGTGGAAGAAAACCTGGAAGTACTAATGCTGCTCCTTTAACTAATCCTATTCCTCCAAAACCAAAAGAAAAAGATGATGATCTTGATATTGATAATTTGGATTTGGATAACAACGAAGACAATCTTGAGGATGATACTGTTTTATTAGAAGATGAAACAGAAATTGATCCAATAGCCGAAGGTATTAAACCTAAAGAAGACGGCGAAGAAGAATACTAAAATTTCAATAAAAATTTAGAAGATGTTTAAGGTACTACAAAACACTTGGGCCCTTTTTTTTGGCTTTGCTTTAATTAGTCTTGGTCATGGTTTGCAAGGAACACTTATCGGTGTTCGTTCTGTTTTAGAAGGTTTTAGTTTTTTTGCATCAGGACTTATTATAGCTGGTTATTACGTTGGATACTTAACTGGTGCGTTAACAATTCCAAGTTTTTTACAACGTGTTGGTCACATAAGAGTTTTTGCAGCTTTAGCATCGCTTGCCTCTATCGCTATATTATTACACTCAGTATTTGTGCATCCTTATTCATGGATGTTTATACGAATATTAACTGGTTTAAGTCTTGCTGGAATTTATGTGATTATGGAGAGTTGGTTAAATGAAAAATCAACTAATCAAACTCGCGGTCAATTACTTTCCGTTTACATGATTATTACTTTTGTGTTTGTTGGAGCAGGGCAATTTTTATTAAATTTAGGTGATCCTGCTAAAGTTGATTTATTTATTTTAGTATCAATCTTATTATCATTCGCACTTCTTCCTATTCTTTTATCTTCAACAGAACAACCTAATACAGAAAGTCCTAAATTTTTTTCTTTAAGAGAATTTTATACTGTTTCACCTTTAGGTTTTGTTGGTGCCTTAGCAACTGGTTTATCGCATAGTGCAGTTTTTGGGTACGGTGCAATATATGCTTCATCTATTAATTTAAGCTTATTTGAAATTTCTCTGTATATGATGATTATAACATCAGCTGGTGCCCTATCTCAATGGCCTATTGGATATTTGTCGGATAGAATTGATAGACGTGTTATTCTTATTGGTGTTTCTTTTATGGCTTCAGGTTTAAGTTTATTTTTTGTTTTTGCAAACTTTATGCCGCTAACATTATTCTTAGTTTTTACCGGTCTTTTTTCAGTTGCATGTTTACCAATGTATTCACTTACAGTTGCTCATACAAATGACTTCTTACAACCTAATGAGATAGTATCAGCAAGTGCAACCTTTGGTATACTTATTGGTATTGGATCAATTATCGGACCTTTGTTTGTTTCTGGATTCATGGAAATTTTGGGAGCGGTAGGTTTTTACATCTATTTATTTTTAATACATGGACTACTAGGACTGTTTGGTTTGTATAGAATGACACAAAGAACTAAACCCCGTGATCTTGAATCACAATACAATCCTTTACCACGAAATATTAGTCCTGCCGGTATGGAAATGAACCCCGTTACTGAGCCAACTGAGGACGAGTAAGTCTTTTAAATATTCTGTGAAGTAATAAGAGGATAATTATTCCCATATAAATGACTGGTTCGGTTTTATCAGCGCGAACTAGAACATAAAAATGCATACTAGCCAGAATGGCTACTGGGTAAATTAAATAATGAATTTTCTTCCATAATTTAAAACCTAATTGTTTAATCATATTGTTTGTTGAAGTGCTAGCAAGTGGGATTAAAAAAAGAAAACTTATAAAACCAAAAGTTATAAATGGTCTTTTTATAATATCTTGTATGATAAATTGCATATCTAAAAAATGATCTAAAACTATGTAAGTTGAGAAATGCAAACAGACATAATAGAAAGCAAAAAGTCCAATCATTCTTCGTAATACAACTATCGATTTTAAAGGTCTAATATTTGATAATGTAGTAATCATAAGAGTTATTATTATTAATCTGAGTGCCATTAGACCTAACTCATCCATTAGTTTTTCAATTGGATTTACTCCAAGATTTCCAGTAACAAATTGGTACGCCCAGAGTAGACTAGGAAATAAAATTAAAATAAATAAGACAGGTTTACTGCGATTAAAATTTCTTGTTGAAAACATTCATTAATAAAATTTAGTTAAATCTAAATCTTTATAGAGATGTGCTACTTCTTCTTCATAGCCATTAAACATAAGTGTTTCTCTTCTTTTAAACTCTCCAATTCGTCTCTCTGTTCCTTGACTCCATCTTGGATGATTAACATTAGGATTAACATTAGCATAAAAACCATATTCCCAAGGAGCTAAAGTTTCCCAAGATGTTTCAGGTTGAGTATCTAAAAATCTAATTTCCACAATTGATTTAATTGATTTGAAACCATACTTCCATGGAACTACTAATCTGATGGGTGCACCATTTTGATTAGGCATTTCATGACCATACAATCCAGTTGCTAATATTGTTAGAGGATTCATTGCTTCATCCATTCGAAGCCCTTCTCTATATGGCCAAATAATTGTTCTCTTTTGCTGACCTGGCATTTCTTCCGGCCTGAATACAGTTACAAACTGAACATACTTTGCTGAACTTAAAGGTTCGGCCATTTTTATAAGTTCAGATAACTGAAAACCTTGCCAAGGAATAACCATGGACCATGCTTCAACACATCTTAATCTATAAACCCTATCTTCTATTGTTACATTTGATAAAATTTTTTCTAAGTCAAATGTTTGAGGCTTTTTCACAAGACCATCTATTTTTATTGTCCATGGCCTAGGTTTAAAATTTCCAGAATTTAAATGGGGATGTTTTTTATGAGTTCCAAACTCATAAAAATTATTGTACGTTGTGATTTCTTCGTAAGAATTAAGTTTGTCGTTTTCATTTAGATTTTTTGTATAAATTGAAAGATCACTATCGTGGTTTGCAAATGCTGATGAGGTAATCGTTGCTAGCATGGCGCTAGCTAAAGATCCCTTTATAAACTTACGTCTATTTAAATATGTCTTATAGGGTGTGATTTCAGATCCTAAAATTTTCATAATAATAATATATATCTTAAATATTAAAATTGAAGATTTGCTTCAATAATCTTAGCTTTTAAAATGGGAGTTATATTTATTTAGTATTTTTTCTGGCCATGTACTTTTGATAAATTCAAGAATAGACCAAACATCGTCATCTGATAACGCATCATTACCAAGCATTTTACCTTCATAATCAGGATTTGATTTTTTAAAACCATATTTAATGACATGAAATAATTGTGCAGGAGAGTGGTGCCAAGTATGCCCAGTGCCATTAAGAGGAGGTGCTCTTCTATGGCCATCTTCATCTAACGATTTATCCCACTCTTCATGACCTGCTAAATTACCCATATGACACCCTGCACAATTTTCAGCATATAGTTTCATACCTTTAAAAATATCAACTTCTGCTGCATGAATACTATGTCCAATACATAATATTATAAGTACCGAAATTAATTTAAGGGTTTGCATTCTATTTATATAATTTTTTAAATTTATATTTCATTACAAATCTGTCTTTTTTTTGATAGGATATATCTATGAAAAAATTTCTAATCGCAATTGCCATTTTAACTTCAATAATTGCACTTAACAAACATGCGTACAGTGAAAAAGTTCACGGTATTGCAATGCATGGAACACCAAAGTATGCCAGTGATTTTGAAAATCTAGATTATGTAAACCCAAATGCACCTAAAGGTGGAACGGTAAAATTTGGATCATATGGTTCTTTTGATAATCTTAATAGAGTAGCATTTAAAGGTTCTAAAGCTGCTGGACTTGGGTATGTTAATGATACGTTAATGAGAAGAGTATGGGATGAAGCATTCTCTCTCTATGGTTTAATAGCTGAAAAAGTAGAATTGCCTGAAGATAGATCATCTATTACTTTTTATTTAAATGCAAATGCAACCTTTCATGATGGCTCACCAATAACACGCGATGATGTATTGTTTAGTCTAGAAACATTTCAAACAAAAGGTACTCCAAATCAGAAAAAAACATATGGCAAAGTTGTTGAAACTCAATTGATTGGAAATGATGGAATAAAAATGATTTTTGAAAATAATGAAGATAAAGAATTGCCTCTTATTATTGCGGGCTTTCTTCCTATCATTCCAAAAAAGTTTTATGAAAATCTTGATGTTACAAAAACATTTTTAGATATCCCTCTAGGCAGTGGTCCATACCAAGTTGATAGTCTCGATCCAGGCCGTCAAATAAAATACAAACGCGTTGAAAATTATTGGGCAAAAGATTTACCAGTAAATAAAGGTCTCTATAATTTTGATACAATTATTTATGATTATTACAAAGACTCAAATGTATTAGTTGAAGCTTTTAAGGTTGGTGAATACGACTTTAGAAGGGAATACAACGTTAAACGTTGGTTATCAGAGTATGATTTCAAAGCTGTCCAGAATGGTGAAGTAATACTGACAGAAATGAATAACGATAGACCTGTTGGAATGAATGGTCTTGTGATGAATACAAGACGTGACATATTTAATAATAGAAATGTAAGACTTGCTTTAAGTTATGCCTATGATCATGAATGGATTAATAAAACGATATATCAAAATGCTTATGTGAGAACAGATAGTTATTTTGATAATTCACCATTAGCTTCTTCAGGCTTACCGTCAAAAAATGAGTTAGATCTGTTGAATGTATGGAAAGATGAAATTCCAGCAGAGGTATTTACGGAAACATTTACTCCACCTATTACGGATGGCAGTGGAAATGACCGTAAAAATTTATTGAAAGCAAAAGAAATACTTGAAAAAGAGGGATGGTTTGTTGAAAATGGAAAACTGGTAAAAGATGGAAAAGAATTCAAGTTTGAGTTCTTGATTGTCAGTCCATCTGATGAGAAAATTGCCTTAGCCTATCAAAGTAATTTAAAAAAACTTGGCATTACAATGGATGTAAGAACTGTTGATTCATCACAGTATCAAGAACGTTTGTTAAGTTATGATTTTGATATGATTAAAAGATATTGGGGAGTCAGTTTAAGTCCAGGAAATGAGCAACAATTTTATTGGGGATCAGAAGTTGGTCAAAAAGATGGAAGCAGAAATTATCCTGGTATCAATAGTCCAGCAGTTGATGCATTAATTGAAAAACTAATTAGTGCAACAAATAGAGAAGAATTAACAACGGCGATCCACGCACTTGATAGAGTATTGTTATGGGGTCACTATGTTGTTCCTCTTTATCATAGCAACAAAGACAGAATTGCTTATTGGGATTTTTTTGAATACCCAGACGAAATTCCACTTTACGGAATTGTAATTGAGTCTTGGTGGATTAATAAAGATAAACAATAAAATAAGTAATCAAATATTTTTATGAGTCATACAAGAGCTAACATACTCATGTTAATTGCCTCACTTATATGGGGAACAGCTTTTGTCAGTCAAACAACTGGAATGGGGGCTATAGGTCCTTTTACTTTTAGCTTTGGAAGATTCTTTTTTGCTTTTTTAACAGTAATTCCATTTGCGATTTATCTAGAACAACAAAATATTGTTAAAATATTAAGTGATAGAAAAAAAGTTTATCTTTGTTTAACTACAGGTTTTTTTCTTTTTGGTGGTATGGGTCTTCAACAATACGCTTTACAAAAATCATTAATATCAAATGCTGCTTTTCTTAGCACTCTTTACGTTCCCTTTGTTGGTATAATTTCAAGATTC
>CACAVG010000012.1 GCA_902535885.1 uncultured Alphaproteobacteria bacterium
TTTCGATTTTGTTTTCATCAATATTTAAAGAATCTTCATTAATATCAACCCATTTAATTTTTGCTCCAACAAGAGTAATTGCGTGACTTGTTGGAATATCAGAATTAGATACAGTTATAACTTCATCATTTTTTTTTAAGTCTAAAGTTTTAAGGGCTAAAAGTAACCCCATAGATCCAGAAGATACAGTTACACAATATTTAACATTACAATATTTTTTAAAATTCTCTTCAAATTTCTCTACCTCCTCACCCATTTCCAAAACACCCTTGCTAAGGACATTTTCAATTTTTGATAAAATAATTTTTTTATCAGCTAGAAAATGTTTTTTTAGGTCGTACATATTATTTTAGTAAATACTATTTTTTAGCTTTTTTAAAGTATTACATAATGGTAATTCATTTAAAGTGTATACAAAATGTCAACAACAACTATACAATTTGTTTATTTATTTATTTTTGAATTTTAATTAACTTACGAATATGATTTTAAAAGATAAAATATCAGTAATAACTGGTGGAGCAACTGGTATTGGAAAAGCTACAGTAGAAACATTTGCATTACAGGGTGCAACAGTTATTTTTTGTGATGTAAACAAAAATGAGGGTGAAAAGACTCAAAAGGAGCTTCATAAAAAAGGTCTGAAAACTTATTTTGTAAAAGCTGATGTATCAAAGGAAAAAGATATTATTAATTTATACAAATATGTAACTAAAAATTTTAAAACTTTAGATACTGTTTTTAATAATGCTGGTATAGAACAAGCAGTTACTCCATCACATAAATTAAATACAAAAATATTTGAAAAAATTATTGATATAAATCTTAAGGGAATTTTTTTATCTTGTAAGCATGCCTTACCTATTTTGTTAAAAAATAAAAAAGGCTCAATTGTGAATAATAGTTCAATAAGTGCTTTTGCGAATGTAGGTGGCAATCTTAGTTATGCAGCTTCAAAAGGAGGAGTGATGTCACTTACAAGAGTCTTGGCTATTGAGTATGCAAAAAATAATATAAGAGTAAATGCTGTTTGTCCCGGAGTAATAGATACTCCCATGAATGAAAGAAATTTAAAAAAAACAAAAAATAAAAAAGAGCTTATTAGTAAATGGAAAACGATTACACCATTAGGAAGAGTTGCGAGTCCATATGAATTAGCCCAAACTGTTCTTTTTCTTTCATCTGATATGTCATCTTTTATAACAGGCGTAGGTCTTTTAGTGGATGGTGGTAGAGCTGCAACATAATACTTTTAAAAATTTAAAAGTTTTTATTACAGGCACTTCTAGTGGGATTGGACATGCAGTATCCAAAGCATATTTAGAGAGAGGTTCGATTGTATATGGTATTGATAATAAAAATAATAAAAGTTTAAATTTACAATTTAAAAATTTTGAGTTTCATAATTGTAATGTTCAGAACTACAAAAAGATGAGTTTGATTGTAAAAAAAATATTAAAAAAATCTAAAAGTATTGATGTCCTTATTAATTGTGCAGGTATTATTGATTTTAAAAGTATTGAAAAAAGTACAATTGATTTTTGGAAAAAAATTATTGATGTAAATTTAACTGGTACTTTTATAAGCTGTAAACTCATTGCCCCTTCTATGAAAAAAAATAAAAAAGGTTCCATTATAAATGTATCTAGCAGAGCTGCTAAGTTTGGTGGATTAGATGAAACTGCATACTGTGCCTCAAAATTTGGAGTTGAAGGATTAAGCAGGTCTCTATATGAAGAATGCAAAAAATATAATGTATTTGTAAATACAATAACTCCTGGAACTCCTATTAAAACTTCTATGAGTAAAAAAACTTATTCGGATGAAAAGAGAAAGATTTGGAAAGATCCATATTTAATTTCACCAGCGTTTCTTCATTTGGGAGCACAAACAAAAAGTGTTATAAATAATAAATATATTGATGCTTGGCAATTAACAAAAAAAATTAAGCATAAATATAAATTGAATTAATATAGATATGAGAAAAATAATTAAAACCAAAAAACTAATAAATGGTGTAAGTAAAAAAATTTTAGAAAACAAATGTATCATAATTGAAAATGGAAAAATTACAAAAGTTTTAGATTTAAAAAATTTTAGAGATAAAAAAGGTGACAAGGTTTATAATTTTAACAAAGAAGTGGTTATGCCTGGCATGGTTGATGTCCATGTTCATTTGGCATTCTCAGGAATAACAAATAATAGATCATTTAGAGCAGAGTCTGCTGATCTTGATTATGGAGCTCAAGCTTTAAGAGGTTATGCATTTGCATTAGATCATCTAAATTATGGATTCACAAGTATTAGAGATATGAATGCGCCAGGAAATGTTGCAATTAATATTAGAAACATGATTAAAAATAATAAATTAAAAGGACCTAACATTTTAGCCTGTGGACTAGGATTGTCAGTAACTGGTGGCCATATGGATCAACCAGGATGGGGGAGTCATGTAAATTTTAAAGATATGACTTATCCATGTGATGGACCAGATGAATTTATTAAAGGTGTTAGAACTCAATTAAAAGCAGGTGCTGATTTTATTAAAACAAATTTATGTGTAAGTTCAACTTATGATCTAAAAAAACCTTATAAACAAGAGATGAGTAACGAAGAAATTGAAGCAGTCGCAAAAATTACAAAAATGTTAAATATTAAAGTAGCATCTCATACTTCTGGTGGTGCTGCTATTACAAAAGCAGTTGAATGTGGATTGCATTCAGTTGAACATGGGCATTGGCTTGATAATAAAACTGTTGATTTGATGAAAAAAAATAATACTTTTTATGTTCCTACACTTTTAGTCAATGAAAGAAACTTTGATTTTAAAGAAAACGAAAAATTTAAATCTTCTAAAAATTGGAAATGGTTAGAATTATCTAGAGAGGCAAAATGGGTTTCTTTAAAAAAAGCAATTAAATCTAATATTAAAATAGCAACTGGAACAGATGCAGGTTTTATGCTGCCGCATGGAGAGATGAACTACAGAGAATTAGAATACTTGGTTCAAGGAGGTATGACAAATATGGAAGCAATTATATCTGCAACTAGAATTGGTGGTGAACTTTTAGGAATAAATGTGGGTACTATTGAAGAAGGTCAAAAAGCAGATATCCTTGTTATAAAAGGTGATCCTTCAAAAAATATAAAAATTTTAAGTGATAGAAAAAATATAAAAGTTTTTAAAGACGGTAAGCTATTAGAAAATAGTATTTAATTCTAATAAATTTTTTCAAAAACCTAGTAAAATAGGGTTTTTTGAGTGATGTCTAAAAAGCATTACAAAAATGCTAATTTTAAACTTTTTGTAATTTCTAAATGATTTAAACTATTTCTAATTTTCTTAACAAAGGAGATAATATGAGAATATTATTAAAAATTACTCTTGGTATAACTTTTATATTCTCAAGTCTTTCTTTTATTAATACTGCAAACGCATTGGATATTGTTTTTGCAGAGGATAGACCAGATTTGAGAACACTAGATCCAAGAATAACACAGTCAAGACATGAGGAGATGTTAATTGTAAATATGTTTGATCAATTAATATCAGCTGACTCAGAAGGAAATATATATCCTGGTCTTGCAACATCATGGGATGTCTCTAGTGATGGATTAGAATATACATTCAGCTTAAGAGATGATGTAAGTTTCCATGATGGAACAAAATTTAATGCTGCAGCTGTTAAGGCAACATTTGATAGCATTGTAGATCCAGAAACTGGATCACAAGGTGCAGTAGATATTTTAGGGCCTTATAAGGAAACAATTGTTATAGACGATTTTACTGCAAAAGTAGTTTTTGAAAGACGTTACGGATCTGCAATAACTGCATTTACAGAAACTGAGTTATCAATTGTTAGTCCAACAGCTCTAGACAAACTAGGTAATGAAGGATTTGGAATGGCTCCTGTAGGTACTGGACCATTTATGTTTAAAAATTGGGAGGCTAACAAAAAAGTCGAGTTAGTTAGAAATCCTGATTATAACTGGGCTCCTGAATATATGGATGGGAGTGGCCCTTCTCAAGTTGCAAATTTAACATATAGATTGATTAAAGATACTAGTACTAGAGTTGCTGCTCTAGAGGCTGGTGAAGTGGATATCGCAGAATTAGTACCTCCGCTTGATATGCGAAGATTTGATTCTAGTGGAGATCTAAGTACTGTTACAGGAACGGTATCTGGTTTACCTTACTCAGCTTTCTTGAACACAACTACTGGTGTCTTCCAAGATGTTAATGTCAGAAAAGCATTTTTCCATTCACTTGATAGAGTAAAAATGACAAGTGATTTATTTTTTGGATATGCTGAAGCAGCATTTGGTCCAATTAGTAGCTCAACACCAAGTTATTGGAGTGGTAATGAAGATTATTATCCTTACAACCCTGAAGGTGCAGCTGCTTTATTAGATGAAGCAGGTTGGAAAATGGGTTCTGATGGTGTTAGAGAAAAAAATGGTGAAAAACTTACTGTATTTTTTCCATGTTTACTAGAACCTGACACTTGTGTTGCAATACAAGGCTATGCAAACAAGGTAGGATTTGATGTTAATGTTGAAGTAGTAATGAAAGCAAGACAAGATGAATTAATCTTTGCTAACGGTTACGATATGCTAGTTATTAGATGGGTTTCTCTAGATCCAGGAGTATTAATTATTCCTTTCCACTCTAGAAATATTCCACAACCAGGTAAATTCAAATTTAACTGGGCTAGATATGCTAATGCAGAACTTGATCAACTTCTTGAAGATGCTGAAAGTGCAGAAACACAGGAAGTTAAAGATGATCTATATATGCAAATTCAAAAACATATAATGGATCAAGCAATTTTTCTTGCAATTCACGATCAAGTACAAACAGTTGCATACAATCCTGATTTAGAGGGTGTGAGATTTGCCAATGGTAATTGGCAAATGCGTATGTATGATGTACGAAAAAAATAATTAATTAGTTAAATTTAGCCACCTTTAAAGGTGGCTAAAAAATTATGAATTTTTTTATAAAAAAACTCCTTATTGTAATACCCACTCTGTACATTGCTTGGACAGTAGTTTTTGTAACACTAAATATTATTCCTGGAGATCCGGTAAATTTAATGCTTGGTGGACGACCCGCATCAGATGAAGTAAGAGAAAATGTTAGGAAGAATTTAGGTTTAGATAAACCTGTTTTTGAGAGATATACTTCATTCTTAATTAATGCAACTAAGGGTGATTTAGGAAAATCATATCTCACTAGGCAACCTGTAACAACAATGATTAAAGAAAACATGATGCCTACAATAGAACTTTCTATAGGAGGTTTAATATTTGGAGTTTTTTTTGGTGTCTTTTTTGGAATATTTGCTGGAACCAAACCTAATTCAATGCGTGATACTTTTTCGATGATTATTGCTCTTTGTGGCATTTCTCTTCCTAGTTTTTGGATAGGGATGATGCTGATTTATATATTTGGTACAACTTTGGGATGGGTACCAATTGTAGGTGAGGGCTTTGTTTCTTTAATTTTACCATCTATTACAGTCGGCTTATTTTTTGCTGGAGGAATGGCAAGATTAACAAGATCAAGTTTAGTAGATGTATTAAATCAAGATTATATAAGAACAGCACGTTCAAAAGGAATATCCAAATATAGAATAGTATTAAGACATTCATTAAGAAATGCAATGATACCTCCAGTAACATTACTTGGTATACAATTTGGGTTACTTATTACGGGAGCTGTAATTACAGAAGAAGTATTTGCAAGACCAGGACTTGGTCAATTATTGCTTCAAGCTATTTTGGCAAAAGATATACCATTAGTTCAAGCGCTAGTTGTTTATATGACAGCAGTGTATATTTTTTTAAATTTGATAGTAGATTTTACTTATGGAATTATTGATCCAAGAATCAGACTAGAAAGAAATAGAGGGTAATGAAAAATTTTTCAATTATTTTAAAAAGATTTTTATTGAATAAAGGATCAGCTTTTGGCGGAATATTTCTTTTAATTATAATTATTGGAGCTATTTTTGCACCAATGATTGCTCCATATAATTGGAATGAAGTTGATACTGGGCCAAGATTAGCCCCACCTAGTTGGGATTTTTTATTTGGCACAGATATTCATGGCAGAGATGTATTTTCTAGAATTGTTTATGGAGCGCGATATTCTTTAAGTGTGGGTGTTATTTCAGTTTTATTTGGTATAATTGCTGGTAGTATTTTTGGAATAACAATAGCATATATCGGTGGTAGAGTGGATATCATTGGGTCAAGAATAATTGATGTTATGTTTGGTTTCCCATCCTTCCTTTTGTCTCTTTTAGTTGTTGCAATAATTGGTGTTGGTTTATGGAATGTCGTGTTCGCAGTAGGATTGGCAAGTATTCCACATTTTGCAAGAATTATTCGTTCAGCGGCACTACAAGTTAAAGAGCAACCTTATATTGAAGCATGTGTAAATATGGGTTTTGGAAAAATACGAATAATGTTTAATCATATTCTTCCAAATATATTTCCAATAATCATAGTTATTGCAACTATGGATTTAGGTGGTGCTATAATTTCTATAGCATCCTTAAGTTTTCTTGGATTAGGTGCACAACCTCCTGAACCCGAATGGGGTGCCATGTTGAGTTCAGGAAGAGAGTATATGCGATATGCGCCCTGGACTATGATTTATCCAGGACTTTTTTTATTTTTAACTGTTATGTCGGTTAACTTACTGGGTGATAGGCTAAGTGTTGCACTTGATGCGAGACAATCAGTAGATAAAGGTAAAGTGTAGTTATGGTAGAAATTTTGAATGTTTCAAATTTAAGTACTGCCTTTCAGTCCGATTATGGATCAAAACAAGCTTTAAAAAATATTTCCTTTAAGATTAATGAAGGAGAAGTTCTTGCTTTAGTTGGAGAATCAGGTTCAGGCAAAACTGTTACCAGCCTCTCCATTATGGGTCTTCTACCCAACAATGCCTATATTCAAGAAGGTAATATAAATTTAATTGATAAAAAAAATAATCAAGTAAATATTTTAAAACTTACTGATGATAAACATAACTTGATAAGAGGAAATGATATTTCAATGGTTTTCCAAGAACCAATGACATGTCTTAATCCAACTATGACTATTGGTGATCAAATAGTTGAGGTTATTTTAAATCACAAAAAAATCTCTAAAACCAAAGCAGTTAAAGAAATGATTGATTTATTGGGTCTAGTTGAAATACCTGATCCAACTCAAAGAGCTAGGGAGTATCCACATCAACTCTCTGGTGGAATGAGACAAAGAGTAATGATTTCAATTGCTCTAGCATGTACTCCTAAACTCATAATTGCTGATGAGCCTACATCTGCATTAGATGTCACCATTCAAGCTCAGTTATTACAATTATTAATGAAGTTAAAAAATTCAATTGTATCTAAAACTAGTATTTTATTTATTACACATGACCTTGGTATTGTTCGGGAATTAGCTGATAGAGTTATTGTTATGTATCATGGTGAAATTGTGGAAGAGGGTCAAGTTAAAGAAGTATTTGATAATCCTAAACATTCGTACACTAGAAATCTTATTCAATCATTACCCGAATTTAAATTGGAAGAACGCAAATTAAATAAAAAAGATGATAATAAACCAACTAAAGTTGATGATAATGAAATAATACTAAAAATAGAAAATTTATTTAAAGAGTTCCCTGTAGAAAAAGGTTTTTTTAAAGAATCAAATGAAACTGTAAAAGCTGTTCAGAATATTTCATTGAATGTAAAGAAAAATGAAGTTTTAGGTTTGGTTGGAGAATCAGGTTCAGGTAAATCAACTTTAGGTAAATCTATAATTAAATTATTACAACCTTCTAGAGGTCAAATTTATTTTAATAATGAAAATATTTCAGAATATTCAAATAAACAAATGATTAAAATAAGACAAAAAATGCAAATGATTTTTCAAGATCCTTTTGCAAGTTTAAATCCAAGAAAAAATATTTTAGATACATTGATTGAACCCATACTTGTACATAATTTAATGAAAAAAAATGAAGCTATTAATTATATTAAAGAAATAATTAACGATGTTGGATTGCCTATAGAAAGTCTAAGAAGATTTCCTCATGAATTTTCTGGGGGACAAAGACAGAGAATTGGTATTGCAAGGGCTTTAGTACTTAAGCCAGAATTTATTGTAGCTGATGAGCCTGTCTCTGCTTTAGATGTTTCTATTCAGGCACAGGTTTTAAATTTATTAGAAAAATTAAAAAAAACTTATAATCTAACAATGATTTTTATTTCACATGATTTAAGCGTAATTGAATTTTTTTGTGATAAAGTTGCAGTTATGTATTTGGGTCATATCGTAGAGATAGCACCAGTATCAAAGTTATTTAACAGTCCTAAACATTCTTACACTCGAGCACTTTTATCTGCAGTACCAAAAGTAAAAGGTAAAGATAAAGAAAAAATATTAATTAAAGGTGATATTCCCAGTCCTATTAATCCTCCTTCAGGTTGTGTTTTTCGAACACGTTGTCCAAACCCTGGTATAGATTGTAAAGGAGGTAATATTGAAATGGGTTTGATTGAAGTAGAGCCAGGACATTGGGTCGACAAGTGTTGTGTTAATTGTAATTAGATATAATTATCCTTAATAATACCTTTTAAGACTTTAAAAACTTCTTCAAAATTTTTAATACTCATATATTCTTTTGGATTGTGACTCCCATTCTTATTTCTTATAAATAACATTAAAGAAGGTATACCATGATTTGCAAAAACACTAGCATCATGCCCTGCTCCACTTGCCATAGTTTCAAATTTCATCGAAATCATTTTGGAGTAGATTTGAAACTTTTTTATTAATTTTTTATCCATTAATGCTGGTTCTGAATTTGTTTCCTTACCTAAAAAAAATTTTGTCTTTGTTTGTTTTTCAATTAATTTAATTTTTTTAATTAAAATTTTTTTGGTATATTCAAGTGTATTTTTTGAATTGCTTCTTACATCTATACAAAAATTAACAAGACCAGAGCTTTTTGCAAAAGAATGCTCCTCATTATCAGTAAAAAATTGACCAAAGGTTATAACTAAATCTTTATTTTTTTTTAGTTGTGCTTTCCAAAAAATATTCATTTCATTTACTAAATTGGATACTGCAACAACGGAATCTTTCCTATAATCATAAGGAGTTGCTCCAGAATGTAAATATTCACCTTTACAAAAAGCATCTCTGAATCTAAAACTTCCTCTTATTCCTGTAACTATACCTAGGGGTATTTTCTTTTTTTCAAGCACTGGACCTTGTTCTATATGAGGCTCAATAAAAAATTTAAAATTTTTAATATCGAATTTTATTTGTTTTTTAGATACTTTCTTAGCATTAAAACCTGATTTGTTTATATGATATGAAAGAGATTTTTTAGTATCTGATCTTTTTAAAGAAACTAATAGTTTCTTGTCAAATTTTCCAACTGCAATTTTACTTCCGATATAACTGTATGGAAACCAACAACTTTCCTCTCCTCTAATACCCATCACTGATATTGAATATTTTGGTCTAATATTATTCTCATAAAATGATTTTATTAATACTAGACCCATTATTACACCAGTAAGTCCATCGAAGTTTCCACCATGTTTTTGACTATCTAAATGTGATCCAATGACAATTTTTTTTTTCAATTTTCCAGGATAGGTTGCTAAAAAGTTGCCACCATAATCAATAATAATATCTTTGGTAAATTTATTTGCTTCTTTTATTAAAAAATCATGTGTTAAATTTTCGCCCTTTCCATAAGTATCTCTTATTACACCAGGATTAGCAAAAGAGATTTTTTTTACAGAATCAAAAAGATATTTTGTGTACTGAGTATCATTCATTGAAGTTTTTAATCCAGTGAGATGCTATTTCTTCTCTGTTACAAATCCAGACCTTATCTAGTTTTTTAATATGATTTATTATTTTTTCAACTGCAACAATTCTTCCAGGTCGTCCTATTAGTCTTGGATGAAGGCCAATATTTAACATTTTTGGTTTATGAGCGCCTTCTTTGTATAAATAATTTATAGTATCACAAACATATTCATAAAATTGATTTGATCCACTAAAACCAGAAGGAAGTTTGAAATGAACATCATTTGTATCAAGTGAATAAGGTACAACTAAGTGTTTTTTCTTATTCACATTGACCCAATAGGGCAAATCATCATTGTAAGCATCGCTATCATATAAGAAGTTTCCATTTTGCACTATGAGTTCTCGGGTGTTCTCACTTGGAGCATATCTACAATACCAACCTCTTGGAGCTTTATTTGTCAATTTATGTATTAAATTAAAAGCTTTGCTAATTTGATTTTGTTCTTTTTTTTTAGTTAATTTATAATGTTCTTCCCACCGATACCCATGACAACAAATATCATTTTGAGATTTTTTAATATAATTACATATTTCTTTATTTTGTAGTAAAGTAAGTGCACATACAAAATAGGTGTGAGGAATCCTGTATTTATCAAAAAGACTGGTTAATCTCCAAAAACCTACTCTTGAACCATATTCATAAATTGACTCAATTCCTAAATCTCTTTGGTTTTCTTTGTGTCTTCCGCCTGGAACTTCTGAAAGACCTGTCTCAGATTTTTTATCTCCAAGTAAAGGAGAATACTCTGATCCTTCTTCTACATTTACTATAAAATTGATAGCTAGTTTTGATTTTTTTGGCCATCTAGGATTTGGACTTGATTGACCATACCCTACTAAGTCTCTGTCAAAAGATTTCATTAATTTTTTTTACCATTCGCCTTCGATTATAGCATAAAAACAACACCAATCCCCTATTGTAACATTTGGTAAAGCTCGCAAACCAAAAAACATTCCATCTTCTGGTGCCTTTAATATACATAATTCTTTACCTTGATAATCAATGATTTTTGCTATCTCATCATTTTTTTTCATCATAGTTAAAAATTTAATATTTGGATTAGGAAGAAATACACCACTCTTAGGAGCTAAAAGAGCTTGCTGAAAGCCTTTATATCTTATTTCAGGATAATGCGGTGTGCCTTCAATCATTTTATAATGAGTTAAAATATTTATACATGCTTTTAATAATGTTTGTCCTACTTTGAGAAATGCTCCAGGAGCAGTGGAAGATCGTCCACCTAGCTCAACAGTAAGTGCTGGTTTACCATTTTCAGCCATTACTGCCATTGGACTTTTCGATGTTATATTAGAATACAGACATACTTTCCAATCTTCACCCATTGCTCTTGCAAGTTCTTGCGTTTTATCATCTTTAGCTGCAAACATAGCCTCTGCAAGATAAGAATGGGCGCCACCTGAATGAATAGAGATTTCCATATCAGCATATTTAATCATCCATTCTTTATGAACATGTGCAATCCTTTCACTCAAGTATCCATCTTTTTTTCCAGGATAAATTCTATTCATATCGTATGAGAAGGTATCTAATGGATTGCCGCGTTCTGCCGCTTCCATTGCGGGTACATTCATAACAGGTATCATAACAATTGAACCTGAAAGATCATCTGGTTTAATTTTTTCTTTTAATAGTGTGCACGTGAGGATACCTTCAGGTTCATCTCCATGAATACCTCCGTTGATCCAAAAACAAGGTCCAGGTTTTGAACCATTGATAATAGTAACTGGAATTGTTAGTTCGCTTCCACCAGCTAATTTTTCTACAAAAATATTTCCCTCTGCTATTCTTCCAGGTTCAGCAATTGCTGATCCAATTTCAATTGTTTTAGACATTTTTATACTCCCGTTACTTTGTATTTTTTTAATTCTTCTTCTGTGTATACTTGCATAAATTCAATTTCAGTTCCTGCGGCTTCATCATCAAGAAAAGCCACAAAACCCTCTGGATGGGCATGACTTCCATAAACATTACATGCCTCACAAATTCTTAATTTAGCATTATGTTTTTGAGCATGCTCAAGTGCTTTATCAATATTATCTACTTCATAACAGATATGATGGAGACCTTCTCCATATTTCTCTATCCATTCTGTGAATCTTCCATTTTTATTTAAAGACTCACATAGTTGGTACTCGATATCGTTAATATAAAAAATTGCTACTTTTGTTTCTGCTTTCTCCCATATAACCTTTTCAGTTTTTTCAGAAACAGATAATAAAGATTGATAATTTACAAGAGCCTCATCTACACTTTTTACTGCAAATGCCATATGTTTTATACGAATTGATTTGTCCTGATTTAATCTAGCTCTTTCTCTGTAGTCCATAATGATTTTTTAACAGAGAAATTTGCATGCCAAAAGTAGAATATAATCAATTTTGTGATGACAATTTCTCAACGCTTATTTATAATATTTATATGTTATCAATTGAGTACAGATATTTTTATCAATCTGCGCTTGATAGCTCTATTAGAAAAGCTTCTCAAAATTTAAATATTAATTCTTCAGCTATTGTAAGACAGATACAAAAATTAGAAGATAGACTTCAAACAAAATTATTTATTAGAAATGCTAGAGGATTAGAATTAACAAATGAAGGAAAATTATTATTTGATCATTTAAAAGTACAAAATGAAACTAATCAAAATTTCCTATCAGATTTAAAACAAAATAAGACAACAACTTCTGGAGAAATTAATATTTCAACAGGTGAAACATTTGCTGTTCAATTTTTATCACCTATAATATCAAAATTTAGAAAAGAATATCCAGATATAAAAATAAAGATATCTTCAAGGCAACCTGATACAATTTTAGACAATCTGATTACAAATAAAACTGATTTTGGCATTACATTCACTAAAGATTTACCTAAAACATTAAAGGTGCTTTACTTATATAATTTTCCTATGGGTGTGTTATGCTCTTCAAAACATATTCTTTCTAGTAAATCAGAAATTAATTTAGAGGATTGTTTCAAATTTCCTCTAATTTTTCATCCAGGGACAGTTACTTTTTGGAATTCTATACAAAGAGATGTAGGAGAAAAATTATACTCCATCAATCCAAATCTTATTTCAAACTCTTTTTCTTTTATAAAAAACTATCTAATTGAAGATAGCAATTATTTAACTTTTTTTACAAGTGCGGGATCAGTTAAAGAAATAGAAAGTAAAAAATTAGTATTTAAAAAAGTTAATCACAAATTATTTTTAGATAATAAAGTAGGAATTATTGTTTCAAAGAAACAAAAGTTAAAGAAGTTTACTCAAGACTTTATAAATTTAGTAAAAAATGAATTTGATAATTCATTAGACTTGACTAAATAAGTGATTCTATTTTTGGCATTAACTTAATTAATTGTTTTGTATAATTGTGCTGAGGATTATTAAACAAACTTTCAGTTTCATTACTTTCACATACTAAGCCATTTTTAAGAACAACAATCCTATTACACATCTGACGTATTACTGGAAGATCGTGACTTATAAACAGCATTGTTAAATGGAGTTCATCTTGAATATCTTTCAATAAATTCAAAATTTGAGCCTGAATACTTACATCCAAAGCTGAAGTGGGTTCGTCACAAATTAATAAACGAGGTCTTGTAGCCAGAGCTCTAGCTATTGATATTCTTTGTCTCTGTCCGCCAGAAAACTCATGCGGGTATCGATCTAAAGATTTACGTGTCATACCAACTATATCAATCAAATCATGAATATTTTGTGAAAGTTTATTATTATTAATATTTTTTTGAAAAAATTTTATTGGTTCAGAAATTATATCCCTAACCTTAAATCTTGGGTTTAAAGAAGAATAAGGATCTTGAAAAATCATTTGAATTTGTCCTCTGCTTTTGTGAATTTGATATTTGTTATTCGAGTTATACAATGACTCGTTATTGTATTTAATATATCCATTATTTGGATTAACTAATCCTGTAATAATTTTTGCAATAGTTGATTTACCAGAGCCAGACTCACCCACTAATCCGAGTGTTTCACCCTCAATTAAATCAAATGATACATTGTCAACTGCTTTAACCAATTGATAATTAATTTTTTTTCTAGAACCAAATGGAAATATGCTTCCTAAAGATTGATCATCAAATATTTTAGTAACATCTTTAAGTTCTAGTAGTTTTTGGTTTTTATTTTCTCTTACGCCCCAAGTTTTAATAATATTTTTTGTAAGATTTGTAGAATTTGATGTAATTTCTTTTCCATCAGAGCTAATCAATTTAAATCTATCAATTTTTTTATTTGTAGGTGGTACTGAAATTACTAAACTTTTTGCTTCTGTAGATTTTGGATTTGTTAATAATTCTTTAGTCTTACCTTGTTCCACAATATGTCCGTATCTCATAACAATAACTTTATCAGTCGTTTCTGCTATAACTCCCATATCATGGGTAATAATTATAACTCCAAGATTTCTTTTCTTAGTAAGATCCTTAAGAAGCTCTAATATCTGATATTGAATACTTACATCTAATGCTGTTGTAGGTTCATCTGCTATTATTAAATCAGGTTCACAACTTATTGCTAAAGCTATTACAACTCTTTGACGCATACCGCCACTAAATTGGTGTGGATAGTCTTCTATTCTTTTTTCTGCATTCTCTATTCCAACCTCTTTAAGTAATTGAATTGATTTTTCAAGTGAAGCTTGATAACTTAAATTCAAATGAGCCTGAATAGTTTCGATTAATTGATCTTTTATTTTAAATAGAGGGTTTAATGAAGTTTGAGGGTCTTGAAAAACAAATCCTATTTTTTTTCCTCTAATGTTTTGAATTATCTCTTCGTTACTTCTTAATTCAATATTGTCTATTTTTATTGAGCCATCTGTAATTTCACCTGGTGGATCAATCAAATTAATTATCGCATTTGCAATTGTAGATTTTCCAGATCCAGACTCACCTACAATTCCTAAAATTTCACCTCTTTCTAAAGAAAATTTTACATTTTTGCTCGCAACAATAGTTTCCTTTCGTGTTGGATAACTTATATTTAAATCTTTAACTTCTAAAAAACTCATCTCTTTTTTAATTTTGGATTTAAAGCATCTCTCATCCAATCCCCTAATAAATTGATTGATAACGCTAAAACAATTAAGAAAATTGCTGGAAAAAAAGTAATCCACCACTCTCCTGAAAATAAAAAATTATTTCCAAATCTTATTAGAGTGCCAAGAGAAGGTGTCGTTGGCGGGACACCAACACCTAAAAAACTTAGGGTAGACTCTGTAATAATTGCAAGTGCTAATCCAATTGTAGCAATTACTAAGATGGGCCGAAGTATATTAGGTAAAATATGCTTAAACATAATTAAAATATTTGATAATCCAATAATTCTTGAAGCTGAGACATACTCTTTATTTTTTTCTACTAAAGTTGATGCTCTTGACACTCTTGCGAACTGAGGCCATTCAGAAATACCAATGGCGAAAATCAAAACATAAATTGCCATTTCGTCATGCATTGATTGTGAAATAATTGCCCTTGCAATACCATCAACAAGTAAAGCCATTAAAATACTTGGAATAGTTAACTGAACATCTGTAAGACGCATTACAATAATCTCATACCTGCCGCCAATATATCCAGCTGTAATTCCAAGAAATACTCCAAGTATCATTGCAAAAATTATAGATGCAAAACCAACGATGAGTGAAATTCTTGAACCATAAATCATTGTTGAAAACATATCTCTTCCCTGCTGATCAGTGCCTAAAATAAAGCTAAAACTTCCTCCATCCGACCAAACTGGCGGGGTGAAAGCGTCCATTAAAGAAACTGATGCTGGGTCAAAGGGATTATAAGGAGCTACTATTCCAGCAAATACAGAACAAAAGAGTATTATAAAAAATATAGTTGAAGAAATTACTGCTAATTTAGAATTAAAGAAACTGTATCCAATATCAGTATCGTATATTTTATTATACGTTTTAAGTAGCATTTCTAACTACCCTCTTCCTTAAGCCTAATTCTAGGATCAATAAAATAGTATGTGATATCTACAATAAAATTTATCATAACAAATATAAAGGCTACCATAATCATGTATGCTGACATAATTGGAATATCGACAAAGTATACTGCTTTGATAAACAATGATCCCATGCCAGGCCATTGAAAAACTGTTTCCGTAATAATTGAAAAAGCAATTAACGTGCCAATATTAATACCAGTAATAGTAATAACTGGAATTAATCCATTTTTTAGTGCGTGCTTATAGTTAATAGCACTCCTTTTTATACCTCTTGCTTTTGCAAATTTAATATAATCTGTTTGTAAAATTTCCATCATTTCGGCACGAACTAATCTTATAACATAAGTCATTTGAAATAAACTTAATGTAATAGATGGAAGAATTAGTGCTTTTAAGCCAGAAGTAGTTAAAAACCCTGTAGTCCAAAAACCTAATTGTGTGACTTCACCTCTTCCAAAGGATGGAAGAACTCCTAAAATTACTGAAAACAAATAAATTAACATTATTCCTATAATGAATGTTGGTAAGGAAACCCCTGCTAGAGAAATCACAAGAATAATATTAGAAATAAAACTATCTCGATGGATACCAGTATATACACCCAAGATAACACCACTAATGATTGCAATTAAAGCAGATACAAATACTAACTCTAAAGTAGCGGGCATTCTTTCTGCAATTAAGTCTGAAACTTCTCTTTTTAATTGATATGATATTCCAAAATCACCTTGAATTACATTGCCTATAAAACGTGAAAATTGAACATAAACAGGATCATTTAAACCTAATACTTCTCTAACCTCAGCACGTCTTTCATCTGAAGCATCTTCCCCAGTCATACTATTTACTGGATCACCAACAAAATTAAATAAGGAAAATGAAACAAAAGCAACAACAATCATTACAAGAATAGATTGAAGGAGTCTTTTAAAGAAATAGCTAAACATGGTTTAATTTCTGGCCAGGTTACTGGCCAGAAAATATTAAATTTATTAGTTTACGTTTGCAAATCTAAATAATGGCTCGTTGTTCATTCTAATTGGAACATCGACATTACTTTTTGATGCTTGGTTGACAACTTGGTGATGTAAAGGAAGATATGTTACATCATCTTGAGTAATATCCCAAGCTTCAGCAATCATAGCATTTCTTTTATCTTGATCAGTTTCAACACCCATTGCTGCTACTAACTCATCAACTCTGGCATTACTGAAATTAACTTTATTCCAGCTACCAGCACTATCAAATAAGTATGAGTATACGTAGTGACTGTCAAAAGTTGGAACACCCCAACCTAACATGTACATGTCACTTGTCATACCATTTGCGTCACCTTCTTTAACTTCTGAGAAGTGCTGACTTTTAGTTTTTGCATCAAGAGTTACATCAACTCCAATTTTAGCAAACATACCAATTGCAGCAACACAGATTGCTTCATCGTTTATATAACGATCATTTGGACAATCTAGTGTAACTTCAAATCCATCTGGATAACCAGCTTCTGCTAATAGTTTTTTTGATAGCTCTGGATCATAAGGTAGTCTTTCATCACGTGCAGCTGTATGACCGTTTACACCAGGAGCAGTGATAATTCCTGCAGGAACACTTTGTCCTCTCATTACCTTATCCTTAATAGCTTCCATATCTAAAGCATGGTACATAGCCAAACGAACTCTTTTATCTGCAAAAGGATTTTTACCTTTTATATTTGATGAATTTAATTCAGCAGAACCTTGATCCATTCCAAAAAATATTGTTCTATTTTGAGGAGTCATTTTTACACCATGTCCAGCAGAAGATTTGATTCTCTCAATATCTTGAACTGGAACAACGTTTGTGTAGTCAATTTCTCCTGATAGAAGTGCTGCCACTCTTGTTGCATCATTTGCAATTGGAAGTAGTTCAATGATATCTACATTGAAAGTACTATCATCGCCCCACCAATCATTATTTTTTTCAAAAACAGTTCTTACGTCCTGTTCTCTAAAAGTAATTTTGAAAGGTCCAGTTCCGTTTGCGTTAGAAGCACAATAAGATGTTTCACCTGCATCCCAGTTGTATGAAACTTCACAGTCATTTGCTTTTGCCCAATCTTCAGACATTACAAATATCTGAGTTAATTGGTTTAAAAGAATTGGATTTGGTCCATCAGTAACAATTTGAACTTTATGATCATCTAAAGCCGATGCTGATTTAATACTTTTAATTAAATCTACCATATCAGATGGAGCAGTTTTTGCTCTATTGATACTAAAAGCAATGTCACTAGCAGTTAAATCTGATCCATCATGGAACTTTACACCCTTACGAATGTTAAATACCCAAGTATCAGCAGCAGTTGTTTCCCATGACTCGGCAAGCTGAGGAAGTATTTCCATATTAATACCTGGAGTTACTAAACCTTCATATACTTGACGTGAAACCATGTGAGTTGGTCCTTCGTTTTGTGCGTGCGGGTCAAGAGTTAAAGAGTCACCAGGCATTGACCATTTAATAGTATTAGCAAATGCTGGTGAAAAAATACTCATGAAAAGCAAAGACAAAACAATGCTTAAAGTCTTTTTCATATTATTTCCTCCATAGAAATTTGATGCTAGACCCATACTACTTCAATGGAAATATTCAATATTATTAGTATTAATAAGTGCTATATTTTGTCATAATTATCAGTAATACTTAAGACCTAATCATTGGAGGAGGCTTTATAAAGTGAAAAGAATAGAGAAAGCTCAAGAGATCTCCAGAATACTCAATCGTATATATAGAAAAGTCCCTATTCCTCTTAAACACAAAAATAAATTTGAATTAGTTGTGGCTGTACTTCTTAGTGCACAATGTACTGATGAAAGAGTTAATCAAGTTACACCTACCTTATTTAAGAAAGCAAACACTGCTATAAAAATGACAAAAGTGCCAAAAAAAACAATTTATAATATTATTCGCCCATGTGGTTTAGCACCTCAAAAATCAAAAGCTATATTTGAACTCTCAAGAATACTTGTCAAAAAATTTAAAGGAAAAGTTCCCGAAAGTTTTGAGGAATTGGAAAAATTACCGGGTGTTGGTCATAAAACTGCAAGTGTTGTAATGTCTCAAGGATTTGGTCACCCAGCATTTCCTGTTGATACACACATTCATCGATTAGCTCAACGTTGGGGTATAACAAATGGTAAAAATGTTGTCCAAACAGAAAAAGATTTAAAATTTCTTTTTCCAAAAAAATCTTGGAACAAACTTCATTTACAAATAATATTTTATGGAAGGGAATTTTGTCAGGCAAGAAGTTGTTATGGCTTGGAGTGTGAAATATGCAAAGTTTGTAATCCAAATAGAAAAACACCTATCAAAACAAAAAAGTAGTAATTAAAAAGGCTGAAATACAACAAGTATAAGTATAAAAATCAATATTACTGCTGGCACTTCGTTTGTAATTCTAAAAAATTTAGTGGAGTATTTATTTTTATCATTTTTAAAATCATTCAGAAGTTTTAAGCAAAAAAAATGATAGCCAGATAATAAAATTACGAATAAAATTTTTAAAAGTAACCAAGTATCAATACCCACATAATGTGTAAGTGTTAAACCCGATATCCAAGTCACTATAAAAGCTGGAAACATTATTATTCTGTATAATTTACCTTCCATTAATTTGAATGTTTCTGAGGTTTCTTTAGTAATTTCAGGATTAGCATGATTTACAAACAAACGTGGCAGATACAAAAGTCCAGCCATCCAAGCTATGATACTAAAAATATGAATAACTTTCAGCGTATTAAATAACATGATTTATTCCCATACCGCATGTGGAGGCATTGACATTAATATAGCATCAACATTCCCACCAGTCTCTAGACCAAATTTTGTACCTCTATCATATAATAAGTTAAATTCAGCATAGCGACTACGCTTAACTAATTGTATCTTTTTTTCTTCTTCATTCCACTCCTCATCCTTTAGTGAAATTAAAGTATTTTTGATAAGCTGATGAAAATAAGTACCTACAGCTTGTACAAACTCAAAATCTTTTCCCCAATCACCGGTTTGAAGGTAATCAAAAAATATTCCTCCAACACCTCTTGGTTCGTTTCTGTGTTTAAGAAAAAAATAGTCATCACACCATTTTTTAAATTTAGGATAATAAGATTTATCATATTTATTACATAATACTTCTAAACCACGGTGATATTTTTCCTCATCCTCGAATATTAAACAAGGTGTAATATCCATACCTCCACCAAACCATTCCTGAGTGGTTTTAATAAATCTTGTATTAAAATGCATAGAAGGAATTTTTGGTGAAACAGGATGTAATACAACACTAATACCAGTTGCATTATAATTTGGATCTTCTTTAGCACCTGGAATGGCTTCTCTCATATTTTCGTTAAATGTTCCGGCGACGGTAGAAATATTTACTCCGCCTTTTTCAATAATATTACCCTTTATTTTACTCATTTTACCACCACCATCCCCTTTGTGATCCCAGTTACTTACTTCAAATTGTTTTTCATCAATGTTTTGAATAGTTTCAACTAAGTTATCTCGTAATTTTTCAAACCATTCTTTCGCAGTATTAAATTTAGGATCAGCAATCATAATGGCCAACCTTGAATATGTTTTTTTATCAGATTTACAAAAACGTCTATGTGATCATCGTGATCATTCAAGCAAGGTATATAATGGTAATTTTCTCCACCTGACTCCATAAAATATTCTTTATTTTCTTCTTCAAGTTCTTCAAGTGTTTCAAGACAATCACTACTGAAACCAGGAGATATTATATGTATATTTTTAATCCCTTGTTTTGGTAATTCTTTCAAAGTTTCACTTGTATATGGCTTTAACCATTCTTCTCTTCCGAATCTACTTTGAAAAGTAGTCATTATCTCATCATCAGATAATCCCATATGTTCTTTGACCAATCTTGTGGTTTTAAGACAAAAGCAATGATATGGATCACCATTAGTCAAGTAACGTTTTGGTATACCATGATAACTAAAAATAATTTTTTGTGGTTTTGGAGTTTTTTTCCAAAATGACTTTATAGAATTTGATAATGCTTCAATATAATTATTTTCTTCAAAGTATTGATTGATAAAACGCATTTCAGGTATCCAACGCCATTTTTGCAAAACATTAGTTACCTCATCAAATGTACTGCCTGTTGTTGCAGCACAATATTGCGGATACATAGGTAAGACTAATAATCTTCTTACTTGTTTTTTTTGAAGTTTTAACAAAGCATCTGGAATAGATGGGTTGCCATAACGCATCCCCACTTCAAAAACTATATTATCATTTTTTGAAGAAAAAGATGATTGAATTTTATTTAATTGTCTGTTTGCAATATCTAAAAGTGGAGAACCTTTATCGGTCCAAATTTGTTTGTATGCTTCTGCTGACTTTGATGGTCTTATCTGCAAAATTACTAGCTTCAATAAAATTTGCCATAAAATTTTAGGTAATTCGATTACTCTTGGATCTGATAAAAATTGATTAAGATAAACTTTTAGTTCTTTTTTATTTGGAGCATCTGGAGTCCCTAAGTTAGTAATTAAAACACCAATTTTTTCTTTACTCCCGTGCTTATAATCTTTTTCACCTATATATTTAACCATATCTATTAGCTAAATTCTTTTCTGATATTTTCTATAAATAAATGAACATTTTTTTCTGGAGTATTTTTATTAATTCCATGTCCAAGACCACAAATCCAACCGCTAAGATTTTCAATTGATTTCATTTTTTCAATAAAATCTTTTAAATCATTAAGAAATGTATCTGTTTCATTCAACATTAATTGTTCATTGAAATTTCCCTGAATAAATCCACGCTGTTGATTTTCAAACATAGATTTTAGATCAATTGTGTGATCATAACCAAAACCAGCAAAGGGAAAACTGATGATGGGATTTAGATCTGACAAACTCTTACCCCTTGAATAATATCCAACTTTATTTGGAAAAGAAATTGCAATCTCTTCTAAAAACTTAGAATAAATTTCATGAAAATTTATTTTATCTAAATCATACAAGGAACTATCAAAAACCATAACAAGTTCAACACCTGCATCTAATTGTAATTGAATATTTTTCTTTAGAAGAGGTAAAAGAATTTTTGAAATAAATTCTAAATTCATTTTAGTGTCGATTAAATCAGAGTTATTATTTCCAAAGGCATATTTTGATAATGTCCAAGGTCCACCAACAAATCCAATTAAACTTTTATTATTTGGCAATTTCTCTTTTGTTATTTTTATAGCTTCAAATTGAAATTGCATATGCTCAATGCTACGATCAATATTACTATAATCATTAATGTTTTCTGAATTTATATAAGAATTAAATTTAGGTCCTGGGTCAAACTTTAATTCTAAACCAAGTCCCTCCAAGATAAATAAAATATCACTGAATAAAATTGCAATATCGTAATCAAACTCTTGTATTGGACCAAAAGCAACTTCTGCGGCTAGATCCGGAGTTTTACAAAGTTCTTCAAAAGTATATTTTTCTTTGAGGTTGCGATAATGCGAATGGTACCTCCCAGCCTGTCTCATGAACCAAATGGGTGGTGTTTTTTGAATATTTCTTTTGAGAGCATTTTCGAATAAAATATTTGTCATTTTTAAGCTTTTAGTAATTTTTTCTTCCAACTATCATAAGATAGCTCAACAAAAAGATTTTTATCATTACCTAATATTTTACTAATCTCATTGTAAGTATTTCCTGGGCCACAAAAATGATATTTTTCTATAATTTTAGGATATTTATCAATACTCGCCTTAAAAGCTGAACTGCTCATCCAATAAAAGTACTTTTTCTTTTCTATATCTATTTCAAAATCAATAGACTCCAATTGATACGTTGCAATTTTATTTTTTATCGAACTTTGAGGAGATTGAGAATGAGTTAATTTAACCCAAGGATTATTTGTAAGTGAATTAATATCTTTATCAAAATCCTCACCAAGGCCATCTGAAGTTCCATTAACCCAAATACCTCTTTCAGCTAAATTTTTCCATGTTCTTAAACCACTAGTCCAAATAACATTATTTGATTTGATTTTTGACTTATCTGGGATTGAGCTAATTCGTGAAACATAAATACATTTATTTTGTAAATTATTTATATCATCGACATTTTCATTTAATTGTTTTCTAGAAAATATTTTATAATTTTTTAAATTTTCAGGATAAATTTCATCTGTTGTATTACTCGAAAAACTTGTATCTTTTGGATCAATAAAATCCCAGCTCTCAAAATGATTGCCATTTTCATCTTCACCTCTTTTAGATACAACTAATCCTAATTTATGTGAGATGTAAGATACTCCTATTTTTTGGTGACATCCTCCTCCATAATTTTTTAAAATATTTCTTTCTTGAATAACATTTGAATAATCTTTGGAAAAATTAATATCATTTAAAATTTCGTTAAGTTTATTATCTTTAACTCTTGTTTCAATCGCTAGAGCTCCTTGTCCAGGAGAACAAGGATTTATAGACAATGGTAAAACAGACCATAGACATTCGTTAATATATTTTTTTAGAGTTGTTTTTAATTCATTAAATTCTGAATAATTATTTAAAAGTAATCTATCAATTGCTGCCTTTGCAACAATGAAACCATCACTATTAGGATCTTCCAAAAATTTTTTAAATCTAGTGGGTATGTTGCCTCTTATATTTTCAAAGCAAACTTCATCAAACTTTTGTGGAAGATAATTTTCAATAAAATTTTTTAAATTATATTGTCTTCTTGGTGATGAACAAAGAATAGTAATTTTCTTACTATCCATTTTTTTATTTTTTTTTAAGAATAATATATCCCTTTTGTCGGCTCGTTTTAATGTTGCAGCTATTTTAGTTTTATCACCAACTTCAATTGGAAGATCCTTCCAGGAGTGAACAATTAAATCACATTTATTATTTATTAATTCATCCCTTAAATCATTGGTAAAAACTCCCTCAGTTGGCATTTCAGATAGAGGTGTTTTTAGATCTTTATCTCCTGAAGTACTTCTTGTTAAAAATTCTATTTCTACAAAAGGATGTTTTGATTGCAAATAATCAGAAAATTCGCGTGATTGAATTGTTGCCAAGTCACTTTTTCTCGATAAAACTCTAATTTTCATGGATATTATTATTTTAAATAGCACTATATGATAAAATTAGTAATGATTGAATTTAAAGGTACAAAATCTTCTTGGGGCTTAGTTGCAAAACTTTTTCATTGGTCATTGGCACTTCTTCTTTTTTGGCAAGTTGCAACAGGGATTAGCCTTCATAATATGGAATTTTCTCCTCTTAAAATGGGTTTTATTATTACTCATAAATTTTTTGGCACCTTAGTTTTTAGTTTAGTTGTGCTTAGATTAATCTGGAAATACATATTTAACACTCATCCCAAATATGAAAATATACCTTTATTTCATAAATTGGTTTCGAATTTAGTCCATTTTGTTCTTTATAGTTTAGTTATTCTTATTCCTATTCAAGGTACCTTTATGACATGGCTTGGAGGAGAGGATGTTCATCTCCTGGGATTAATTAAAATACCACCTTTAGTCGAAGAGAACTTTTTTCTATACCCTCAAGCACTAGCTATTCACTACTACTCAGCACTTATATTAACAGCTCTTTTTTCACTTCATATTGCAGCAGCGTTGTATCATCGATTTATAATTAAAGATAAATATGGTGTTTGGAAAAGAATGTCTTTTAGTAGAAATAAGGTGTGACAATTCATTCAATTAAACACTTACAATTAAACTTTGTCTAAGATATCTAATAAATATGCAATATAAAAATTTCTTTAAATCTGAATTAAAAAATCTTAAACAACAAGGTCTTTATAGGGACTTTAGAAACATAGACAGACCTATAAAGAGTTTTCCAAATGCAGACGAAAGTTTTAAAAATAAAGAAAGAGAAGTTGAGGTTTGGTGTTCTAATGACTATCTGAACATGAGTCAGCATCCTGAAGTGGTAAATGAGATAGTCAAAACACTTCTTGAATATGGATCAGGTTCTGGAGGCACAAGAAATATTTCTGGTACATCAACTTATCATACTGAACTTGAAAAAAAACTGGCAAATGTTCATAATAAAGAGGCAGCATTAGTTTTTGCTTCTGCGTATACAGCAAACCAATCTACTTTATGGACTTTAGGAAAAAAAATTAAAGATATTGAGATATTTTCTGATGAATTAAATCATGCATCTTTAATACAAGGTATCAAGAATAGTGGAGCTAAGTGTCATATATTTAAACACAATGACATTGATCACTTAGAACAATTACTAAAAGATTCAAATGTAGATAATCCTAAGTTAATCGTTTTTGAAAGTTTATACTCTATGGAAGGTATAAGATCACCAATAGTTAAAATTGTAGAGTTAGCAAAAAAATATAACTGCATGACATATCTAGATGAAGTTCATTCAGTTGGACTTTACGGAAAAGAAGGTAAAGGTATTGCAGTTGAAATGGGAGTTGAAGATAAAATAGATATTATTAATGGAACTTTAGCAAAAGCATATGGTCAAATGGGAGGTTATATTGCAGCTAGTTCAGAAATAATTGACTACATTAGAAGTTTTGCACCAGGTTTTATTTTTACAACTTCAATCTGCCCATCAATTGCTGCAGGAGCTGCTAAAGCAATAGATATTGTTTCTCTTGCAGAACAATTAAGAATAAGAATAAAAGAAAATGCAGCTTTTATAAGAGAAAATTTAGATTCCTTAGCAATTCCTTATTTGGATACAAATTCTCATATTGTAGCAGTATTAGTTAATGATCCTTTTTTATGCAAAAAAGTGTCTAAAGATTTAATTGATGATCATGGTATTTATGCACAACCAATTTTTTACCCGACTGTGCCAAAAGGTTTAGAAAGACTAAGAATAACTGTTACGCCAAAACATAGAAAAGAGCATATCGAAAAAATGATTAAGGCTCTTGATACAGTTTGGTCTAAAAATAATTTACCAAGAAAAAATATTAATAAAGTTATAGCAAATATTTAAGTTTTAATATTGATATCCATCTGCCTAGCAGCAAAACCATAATAAACTACAGCTAAAGTTATTGTGAAACCTCCAATTATTACAGTTGTACTTGGTACTTCATTAATTCCAAAAATAGGAAGCCAAACCCACAGAACTCCTCCAACAACTTCCATTAACGATAAAAGTGCTAGCTCAGCTGAGGGTAAGTATTTTGCTCCAAGACTGTAAAGTATTAACCCGGCTGCAACTATTATTCCATGAAGTATACTCAAATAACTATTTATTTCAGGCATCAGAATAAAAGGTTCAAAAGAGAAGCCTAAAATAAAGAACGCAAATATTGTACAAAATATTCCCGCTAAAACAACTGTTGTGAATTTTGGTGTTTCAGGTTTCCATCTTATTGTTACCGTGTATAGTGCAAAACCAGTTGCAGAAATAAATCCTATTATTGCACCTAAAGCAGTTCCAGAAATACTGTCATTTATAATCATTACGCACACACCTATAAATGCTACAACCATTGAAATTAATGTTGATCTTTTTAGTATTTCGCCAAGAACAAAATAACCAACAATGGCTGCAATAAAAGGCATCGCTGCTAACATAAATAATGTTACGGCAGCCGTAGTCATAGTAATAGAAAAAATGAACCCAGTAAAAGCTGTTGCTAGAAATAAACCTCCAACTATAGATGGTATTCCTATTTTGAGAAAATTTTTATAAAAAGCAAATCCTTCCCGAAAAAATAAATATATAATAAGTATAGTTGAAATAGTTAAGCCTCTATAAAATAAATATTGAAAAACATATTGATGACCATCCACCATATATCTAACAGTCAACGCTCCAAAACTCCAAAAAATTCCAGCAAGAAAAACTACACTAAAGGCATATAGATAAGAATT
>CACAVG010000013.1 GCA_902535885.1 uncultured Alphaproteobacteria bacterium
AGATATTTTAAAAACGCCTTTTGATAAAATTTTACAACTTGGAATTAACGATAATTTAATTACTAATTATCTTAAAGAAAAGTTTCCCTCCTCTTCTATAGCAAGTGCTGATATTGATTTGTCTCTTTTTATTAAGAACACAGACCAGAAACTAATAGAAATTGACTTAGATAATTTGATCATAAAAGAAAAAAAATTTGATTTAATTTTTAGTAATTTCTTTTGTCAACTAACATCCAATTTTGAGAAATTAATAAAAAGTATTTTTAATAGCCTGAATTCGAATGGATTTTTTATTGCAACTGTACCTAGTACTGAAAATATATATCAACTTGTAAATTCAATGTATGAAACTGACAATTTTTTCTACGGAGGTATGTACCAGAGAATTAATCCAGGTTTGGATATAAATCATATTTTTAAAATACTTAAATTTTATAATTTTGATGCACCTTTAATAAATACTAATAATTTAAAAATAGAATATTCAGTTTTTAAAAATCTACTTAATGATGTAAGATTTCTAAACTTGTCTTACTCAGGGATTGATAAAAGAAAATATTTTGAAAATAAAAAATATTTTATTCATTTGGAAAAGCAATTCAAAAAAAATTATTATAAAGAAAATTTTAGTCTTGATATAAATTATAATACAATTTGTGCGTGGAAAAAATAAAATTAAGATCTGTAATCAGCATTAATCTTCAAATATTCGATTGTTAGATCATTTCCATAAACGGTATGACAAAACTTACCTAAATTTAATTTTACATTAATTTCTATAACACTATTTTTCATATAAAGATCAAGTTTTCTTATATTTATTTTTTTACTAATTGAACCATTTTCACAAACAATATTATTTCCAAATAAAATTCTAATTTTATTTTGATTAATATTTTCTTCAGTTTTACCAATTGCCATTATTACTCTACCCCAATTTGCATCTTCTCCCGCTATTGCTGTTTTTACTAAAGGTGAATTTGCAATACTGAATGCTATTATTTTTGCTTGATTTTTAGTTCTTGCATTCAAAATATTTACTTTTATTAATTTTGAGACCCCCTCTCCATCTTTAATTACTTGTAGAGATAAATCATGCATTAAAGTATGCATTTTATTATTTAAAATTTTATAATTTTTTTTATTCAAATTTACCTTCTTATTCCCAACTGAAAACATCATTAAGGTATCGCTGGTTGATGTATCACTATCAACGGTTATCGAGTTAAATGTGTTTTCTAAGTTATTTTTGAGAAGTCTAGTCATTATTTGTTTTGAAACTTCACATTCCATAAAAATATATACCAACATCGTTCCCATATTTGGCTGAATCATTCCTGACCCTTTAGCTATTCCATAAATTTTAAATGATTGATTATCTAGTCTAATATTTGAAATCGATATTTTAGGGAAAGTATCAGTTGTCATAATTGCATTTGAAGCCTCTAGTAGACTATTTTTATTTTTGAAATTTAATTTTTCAAATTTATTTATAATTAAATTAGGATTAAATTTTTTACCAATTACACCTGTAGATGACACTAATACTTCATTGACTTTGCATTGAATTTTTTTTGATAATGCCTTTACATACTTATCAATAATTTTAATACCATCTTTACCAGTATGTGCATTGGCATTACCAGCATTCACAATTAATGCTTTAGCTCTACCCTTATTATTTTTTTTATCCCAAATTATAGGTGCTGAAGGTGTTGATGTTTTTGAATAGACACAACACACATTAATAGTTTTATCAAAAACTATTAATAAAAGATCTTTATCTTTATTTTTAAATCCGGCATTAAAAGTATAAATATTAAGGCCACTAGGATTAAAATCTTTGATTTTTTTTGGCTTAAATATAGAAATCATTTTATTGACCATATTTTAGCTTAAATTCCTTTGTAGAAGAAATAATTTTCATATATTAACTGCCATTTACCATATCATGATTAATATCGTTAATAAATTATTTGGTTCTATAAAATCCAATTCGATCAAAAAATATGGAAGTTTTGTTGAGAAAGTAAATAAACTGGAAGAAGAGATTTCTAAACTTTCCGATCAAGAATTAAAAAATAAAACTAATCAATTTAAAAATGAATTTAATGAAACTGGATCAATTTCCAATTTATTACCAGAAATATTTGCAGTAGTTAGAGAAACATCAAAAAGAACATTAAATATGAGACACTATGATGTTCAAATAATAGGTGGAATGGTCTTATATGAAAATAAAATAACTGAAATGAAAACAGGGGAAGGTAAAACCCTGGTAGCTACTCTAGCTGCTTATGCAAATGCTATAGAAGACTTATCTATACATATTATTACAGTAAATGATTATCTAGCAAAAAGGGATGCTGAATGGATGGGTCAAATATATAATTTTCTTGGTCTTAGAGTTGGATGCGTTACTTCAGATACAGCTTATGAAGACAGATCTAAACAGTACGACGCAGATATTGTTTATGCAACTAATAATGAGATAGGATTTGATTATCTTAGAGATAATCTCAAAAATGATTATAATAACTTGTGTTTTAAAAAAAATGCATTTGCCATCGTAGATGAGGTGGATAGTATTTTAATTGATGAAGCTAGAACACCTTTAGTTATTTCTGCTGAGTCAGAATCGAATACAGATTTATTTCCTAAAATAGATAAAATTATTTCAATTCTTAGTAAAAATGACTTTGAAATAAATGAAGAAAGTAAAAGTATATTACTTACAACAAAGGGAATGGAATTTTGTGAAAAATTACTTAAAGAAAATGGGATAATTAAAGAAGGTACACTTCAAGATTTAGGAAATATGGTTTTAAACCATAATATAATACAGGCTCTTCGTGCACATCATCTGTTTATTAGAGATAAAGATTATATTATCAAAGATAGAAACATAGTTATTATTGATGAATTGACTGGAAGAGCTATGGAAGGAAGAAGATATGGTGACGGATTACATCAAGCAATTGAAGCAAAAGAAAATTTAGTAATTCAAAAAGAAAATCAAACAGTAGCTTCAGTAACTTATCAAAATTTTTTTAGAACTTATCATCGACTCAGTGGAATGACTGGAACTGCTACAACAGAAGCTAAGGAATTTGAAAGCATATATGAATTAGAAGTTGTTGAGATTCCTCCTAATATTAAAGTAAATCGTGTCGATAAAAATGATCAAATTTATATGACTAAAAAAGAAAAATACAAAGCAGTTCTTGATCTTGTTAAATCTCGAAATGAAAACAAACAACCAATACTTATAGGTACTACTTCTGTAGATAATTCAATAAAAATTTCCAACCTATTAAAAAAAGAAAATTTAAAACACAATGTTTTAAACGCTAAAAATCATATGAGTGAAGCAAAAATAATTGAAGAAGCAGGAATGCCTGGAAATATAACCATTTCTACAAATATGGCAGGTAGAGGCACAGATATCAAACTTGGAAATGGTAACGATAACTTAAAAAAAGAAGCAATTGATGCAGGTGGGTTATTAGTAATTGGCACAGAGAGGCATGAAAGTAGAAGGATAGATAACCAATTAAGAGGTAGATCAGGTAGACAAGGTGATGTAGGTGAAAGTATTTTCTTTTTGTCATTAGAAGATGATCTTATGAGAATATTTGGATCCAAAACCCTAGAAAATGTTTTATCAAAATTAGGTCTTAAAGATGGTGAAGTAATTACTCATTCAATGATTACTAAATCCTTGGAAAGAGCTCAACAAAAAGTAGAAAGTCATAATTTTGATATGAGAAAACAGATTTTAAAGTTTGATGATATATTGAATGATCAAAGAAAAATAATCTACCAAAACAGAAGAGAAATTCTAGATACCAATGATCAATCAAATATTATCGAAGATATGATTTCTGATTATGTTAATTATTTAATTCAAATTACTATTCCACCAAAAAAATACTCACATGAATGGGATGCTAATTTTTTTAAAGAAAAAACAAAAGAAATTTTTAATCTTGATGTACCAGTTTCAGATTGGTTTAATGAAGAAGGTGTAGATGATGAGGAGATCAAAAAAAGATTGCTTGATGAAATAAATCAAAAATATAAAGAAAAACAACATCAATATTCTTCAGAATTACTAAAAATTGCTGAAAAGAGAGTAATGTTGTTTCAAATAGATAAAGATTGGAGAGATCATTTAGCGGCAATGGATTCATTAAGAGGTAGTGTAAATTTAAGAGCTATGGGTGGTAAAGATCCATTTTATGAATATAAAAAAGAATCTTTTGATTATTTTGATGAAATGCTTTCTAATCAAAATGAAAGAGTTTTAAAAACTCTATTCAATATTAAATTAGTTAGTCAAAATAATAATGAAACTAAAAATTTAAAAACTCAAGAACCAAGAAGAATTATAACAAAAAAAATAGGTAGAAATGAACCATGTCCTTGTGGTTCAGGCAAAAAATATAAACAGTGTCATGGTAATTAAATATCAGATGTGATGTTTAGATACTTGTCTTTTCTAATCTGAACCAAATCTTCTATTGAAATTTTTTTAAGCTCCTTAATTATATTGATAATTTTTTCTTTTAATATGTTTGCTTGTTTTATAGGATGTCTATGTGCACCTCCATAAGGCTCTGGAATAATACTATCAATAATTTTAAAATTTTTACAATCAGTTGATGTTAATTTTAAGGTTTTTGCTGCCTCCTGAGAAAATTCTGTATTTCTCCATAAAATTGAAGCACACCCTTCTGGTGAAATTACAGAATAAATTGAATGCTCTAACATTAAAACTCTATCAGATGTAGCTATTCCAATTGCTCCTCCTGAACCTCCTTCTCCAATAATAATAGATATTGTGGGAATTTTAGCTTTTAAGAAATATAATATTGATGATGCTATAGACTCTGATTGCCCTCTCTCTTCAGCATCTTTTCCTGGGAAAGCACCAGCAGTATCAACAAATGATATTAAAGGTAATTTAAATTTTTCAGCTAATTTTACTAATCTTTGAACTTTTCTATAACCCTCGGGTTTAGCCATACCAAAGTTGTGTTTAATTCTTGTCTCCATTGTATTTCCTTTTTCTGTTCCCAAAAAGAAAACAGAATTTCCATCAATTTTTGCTAATCCACCTACAATAGCATTATCATCAGCATATTTTTTATCTCCATGCAAAAGAACTATGTCATTAAATATATTGTTAATATAATCTAATGTGTGAGGCCTGTCTCCATGTCTAGATACCTGAACTTTTTGCCATGCATTTAAATTTGTATAAATTTTTTTATATATTTCTTCTTTTTCTTGGTTTAATTTTTTGATTTTGTCAAAATTTAGTTCTTTATTATTATTTAGTTGACTTATTTTGGTTTCAATTTGCTCAATATCATTTTCAAATTCAAAGTATTTAATCATATTATAAATTTATAATTTTTAAAAATCTCTAAAATTATATTTCTAAACAAAGCTCCATCTTTATATTTAAGAAAGCCGTTAAGTATAAGTTTCAAATGCTGTGGATGAATATTATTCCAGGATCTATCATTTAATGATATCAATGAATAGAAGAGAAATTTTTGGTCATCTTTATTTAAAATACTATTATTAATCTCATTGAGTAGAAAAATTGATGGCATTGATCTCTCATCAAAAATTTTATCTAAATTTAAATGTGAATTGGAGTTTATGTCTAAATTCATTACGGCTTTTAGAACATACAATAGCTCTGTATTCTGATGATTTTGATCATCAGTATAATTATTTAAAGTTGAATTAATAGAATTTATAAATGAAACTAAATCATTAGAAGAATATAAATCTAATAAAATTCTAGTATAAATACTATTTGAGTCAATTTGCTTTGTATTTTCATACAATTCTATCCAATTCAGTGCATTTTGAAAATTCTCATTGAATATATACGCTGAGGCAATTTGAGGGCCATAGATTATATTTTCTGAATTAGCATCAATAGAACTCAACATATTATTTGATAACTTATAAGAAATTTCTTCTAAATTATTTTTTTTTGCATAATCCCAAAACTGAATTAGAGCATTTAGTCTATCGCTAGGAAAAATTTGAGTATTTATTAATTGAAATAGAAAAGCCATACTAAGCTCTTTATTATTTGATAATAAATTTATAGTTTCATATGGATTGTTTAGTTGATCAGAATTAAAATCTGCTGACATATATAAAGCTGCTAAACTATCTACTGTAATTAAGTTTTCTAAAAAACTTTCATTTGCTGCTTTAATTCTGAGATCAATTGGTGAAGCTTGATTTAAAATTATTGGAATAGATAAATTTTTCTTATCAAGTTCATAAAATTCATGTGAAAAAGGAAGTTCTGCAATCCTTGTCATAGCACTATATAAAAAAATTAAGTCTGGATTAATTTTAAAATTTTTAATTTCATTATCAAGACTAATCTGATCTGAGGTATTAGAAATAAGGGAAAATAATTGTTGAAAATAATTATCTGAATTACTCTCTGATTCTATCAAAATTGCATTTAGTAGAGAAGCCTCAGAGTAATTATCATTTAAGATTAAACAAAATATATCAAGTTTTTCTAAAAAAAAATAATTAAGTTTGATATTAGAATTTAACTCTTCTTTAAAATTACAAGCTTTATCTAATTGAAAAGTTGATAAAAGATAATTAATTTTAACACCAGTATAGAAATTATAATTCTTATCATTGTTGAGTTTATATCTTTGAATTAGCTCGTATGATTTATTAATTTGGCCTATAGATTTAAAATAGTTAATGATTAAGAATAATATTTCTTGGTCTTTTTCATTTTCTAAATTCAATTGTATATTTTCCAAAACTTCAACAATTTGTTTTTGTAGAATTTTGGAATTAATATTTTCAAGATTTGTTAAATAATTTTTTAAATCTTCAGTCTGGTTTTTAAAAATAAAACTGTCATTTACTATTTCAATCTGTTTTACTTCTAATGTATTTGTATCAACTTGATCTGTCTCATTAGTATCTTCAACTACTTCTTCAGTTGCTTCATCTGTATTAAGATTATCTAAGACCATTTGATCAAGACTTTTGCTTTCATACAAATTTATCACTTCTACTTCGCTATCTTCTACCTCGTTTGCAAAAACGAGATTAGTTAAAAAACTCAAGAAAATAATAAAGATAAATTTCATTTTAAATTTAAAGTAAATTTTTCAGTTATTAGCGCTGAAGGTGAAGGTATTTCAATCATGTAAAGAGCAATCAAAACGATTATTGTTAGAATTGTAAAAAAATATATAATGTATCTGTTATTCATATATGATATTAAAAAATGATTAATATATGTTTTTACCATTTTTTTAAGTTTTATCTTATTTCAATAAAAATTTGTCAAGAATAAGAAATATAAATAATATGTTTAATCTAAAGGGTAATAAAAAGAAAAATATTTGTATTATGGGGCTTATGGGCTCAGGAAAAACAATAATCGGAAGAGATTTGAGTAAGCATTTAGATTTTAAGTTTTACGATACTGATAAAGAAATAGAAGGAAAAACTCACAAAAATATAAATTCTATTTTTAAAGATGAAGGAGAAAAATATTTTAGAAGTATTGAAGAAAAGATCTGCTTGGAGTTATTAGATAAGAGGAATTGTGTTATATCATTAGGAGGAGGTAGCATTATTAGTGATAAAATTAGGAAATCAATTCAAAATAATTCCTTTTCTATATATTTACAAGTTAAGCTAAACAATTTATTCAATAGATTAAAATCATCAAGTAAGAGACCATTATTAAACAGTAGTCTTAACAGAGAAGAAACTTTAAAAATATTATATAATAAAAGAAAAAAGTTTTATGAAAAAGCTGACTTTATCGTAAATAATGACAATGATAAATCACAAGTATTAGAAAAAATTAAATCTGAACTTAATTCATATGCAAAATAAATTACTTATTAAGAATAAAAAATTAAAAACATCAATATTAATTAAGAGGAATTATATTGCAAGATTTATTAAAAATATATCTAAAAAAAATGAGAAAGTATTTTGTGTAATAGATTCAAATTTAAAAACAATTTTAAACTTGGATAAACAAAATATCGAAATTATTTATCTAAAATGTGGAGAAAAAGTAAAAACTTTTAATGGATATAAAAAACTTACAGAAAAACTAATAACTAAAAATATAAATAGAAAATCTATTCTTATTGCTATAGGTGGGGGAACATTAGGTGATTTAGCTGGGTTAGTTGCAAGTACATTATTACGAGGTTTAGAGTTTTATCTTATTCCAACAACTCTTTTATCTCAAGTCGATAGTTCTATAGGTGGAAAAAATGGAATTAATACAACCTATGGAAAAAATTTAATTGGAACTTTTTATCAACCAAAGGAAGTCTTAATTGATATTTCTTTTTTGAAAAGTTTGCCGAAGAAAGAAATAAAATCAGGATACGCAGAAATAATAAAACATGCATTAATAAAAGATTATTCATTTTTTTGTTGGTTAGAGCAAAATGCAAATAAATTGCTTGATCTAAATAATTCTATTTTGGAAAAAGCAATTTACAAATCAATTATGATAAAACTTTATTATGTAAAAAATGATGAAAAAGAATATTTATTAAATAGCAATTCTAGAGCAATGTTGAATTTTGGACATTCAATTGGTCATGCTATTGAAAGCCATTATAAATATAAAAAATATAATCATGGAGAGGCGATATCTATAGGTATGATTACCGAAGCAAAGATATCTAATTATCTTGGTATGCTATCATTTAGTGAATTACAAAGAATTAGTATTCATTTCAAAAAATGTGGACTTAAAACATATGATATTATATTGAAGGATAAATTATTAATAAATAAGCTAATTAAAGACAAAAAAAATTTTCTAAATAACATTAACTTATCACTCATAGATAAAATAGGAAGCTCAATTTTTTACAAAAAACTAAATAAAAATAAAGTTTATAAAATCTTACAAAAAATATAAATGCCTAGTATATTTCTTCTTTTATTACTTATAATACTCGTAATACTCTCAGGTTTTTTATCAGGATCAGAAACTGCAATAACTGCTACTTCCAAAGCAAGAATTCTTTATAAAAAAAAAAAAGGAAGCAAAAGAGCTCAATACGTACTTGAACTACTAGATAAAAAGGACAATGTTATATCAACTTTACTTTTATCAAACAACTTAGTTAATATTCTTGCATCGTCTTTAGCAACTGCATTTTTTTATGATATTTTTGGAGTAGAGGGTATTTTTTATGCAACGCTAATAATGACGGTTGTTATTGTAATCTTCGCTGAAGTACTACCCAAAACTTATGCTATAAACAGACCAAATAGAACTGCTTTATTAATCTCTCCAATTATTTATTATTTAAATAAAATTTTATTTATTTTTGTTTTTGTTATAAATTTAGTTGTAAGACTCATTTTTAGAAGAAGTGATACTGATATTAAAAATAAAGATCTTCAATCAGAAGAAGAATTAAAGGGTGTAATTGATCTTTATAAAACTTCAAATCCAGATTATGAGCAAGAAAAAGATATGTTACAAAGCATATTACAGTTAAATGATATTACTGTTGAAGAAATCTTTACTCATAGAAAAAATATTTATTCAATAGACTCATCTCTAAAAACTAGTAAAATTATAGATAAAATTAATAATTCACGATATACTCGTATTCCTTTTTGGAAAGATAATCCTGAAAATATAATAGGTTTATTAAACGTCAGAGCTTTAAATATAGATTTAAAAAATCACAATGAATCAAAAGAAATTATTTTTGATAAAATATCTAATCCATGGTTCATTCCTGAAACTACAAATCTATTAGAACAACTGGTAGAATTTAAAAAAAGAAAAGAACACTTAGCATTTGTTGTTGATGAATTTGGTGAATTACTTGGATTAATAACCTTAGAGGATATTATTGAAGAAATAGTAGGAGAAATTGTAGATGAAATTGATGTTCCAGAAAATGATTTTAAACTAAATAACTATGGTAAGATGATAATTAATGGTGAAAAAAATATTAGGGATCTTTATAAAAGTTTTGATTTAGATCCACCAGAAGTTGAATCATCAACTATCGCAGGATATATTTTAGATATGTCAAAAAAAATACCTTCATATGGAGAATCATTTAAAGATAATTTTTTTACTTACAAGATTTTATCACACTCAAAAAAACAAATATCTAAGGTTGAAATTGTAAAAATTAATTAATTTTAATTTCTAAAGAATGTAACCCGCTTTTAAATTCTTCTTCAAGTAAACTATTTATAATCCTATGAATATTTAATCTATCAAATGGGGAATTGTCTTTATTTGTTAAGATGATCTTAATATGGGTTTCACCACTACCTGTAAAATTATTATGTCCTCTATGCAAATTTGAATTGTCAATAATTTCTAATAAAAAATTATCAAATTTATTTGATAATATTTTATCGATTCTTTGCTTACGATTCATTATTTTTAAACTATATAATAAGTGTGGGTAAACATAAAATAGATATTAATAAAAATAGTCTTTCTTGGGAAAAAACATTTTTTAGAAAATGCGATAACAAAGATTGTAATAGTGAAGGTAAATTTAAGGCACCAAAATCAAGAGTTATGTTGAATCAATATTATTATTTTTGCATGGAACATATCAAGGAATACAACAAATCATGGGATTTTTATAAAGGATTATCAGTTAGTGAAATTGAGAATTCAATGAGAGAAGATATTATTTGGAACAGACCATCATGGCCATTAAAGGGAAATTATCACAAAGTAATGGATCAAATTAACAATTTTTTTAATGAAGAAATGAACGATTTAAATCCAAATGAACGAGAGAACAATTACTTCAGAAATAAGCTGGTTGATGAAAATCTTACAAAAGAAGAAAATAAAGCTCTATCATTATTTAATCTAGATCTACCATTGACATTGGACAAAATTAAAAAAACTTATAAAAAACTAGTGAAAATATTTCATCCTGATGTAAATGGTAACGATAAAAGAGCAGAAGAAAAATTTAAGGAAATAAATAACTCATATAAAATACTTTTAAAAAAATTTAAAAATGACTAATGAACAAAACTTAGAATTATCTCCTAATATCAAAATTGACCCTAAGGAATTATTTGGAGTTTCCTGTGAATTTGAAATTTACAAATTTAAAGAAAGAACTGAACATGTTCCAGAAATAGATCAAACATATATTTTTGATCCAACGACAACTCTTTCAATACTTGCTGGATTTGCTGCTAATAGAAGAGTGCTTATTCAAGGATACCATGGTACTGGTAAATCCACTCATATCGAACAAGTAGCTGCCAGACTAAATTGGCCATGTATCAGAATTAATCTAGATAGTCATATCAGCAGAATAGATTTGATCGGTAAAGATGCTATTATACTCAAAGATAATAAACAAGTAACTGAGTTCCAAGATGGTATACTTCCTTGGTCATACAAAAATCCTGTAGCTTTAGTATTTGATGAATATGATGCAGGCAGACCAGATGTAATGTTTGTTATTCAGCGTATTCTAGAGTCTGAAGGTAAGTTAACTTTACTTGATCAATCAAGAGTAATTAAACCCCACAAATTTTTTAGATTGTTTGCTACAGCTAACACTGTTGGTCTTGGTGATACATCTGGTTTGTATCATGGAACTCAACAAATAAACCAGGGTCAAATGGATAGATGGAATGTTGTATCAACATTGAATTATCTAAGTAATACTCAAGAAATAAATATTATTTTAAGTAAAATTAAAAAACTTAATAATAAGGATGGCAAAGACATAGTTAAATGTATGGTAACCACTGCAGATCTTTCGAGATCAGGATTTATTAACGGTGATATTTCAACTGTTATGAGCCCAAGAACTGTATTGACTTGGGCAGAAAACTATATTCTATTCAATGATATTGAATATTCTTTTAAACTGTCTTTTTTAAATAGATGTGATGAAATGGAGAGATCTATATTACAAGAATATTTTCAAAGATCATTTGGAATTGATATTACTGATGCAAAAGTAGTTAATGTCAAAGAATAGTGAAATTATTGAAGATTTTAAAAAGTCATTAAGTGCAACAATAAAATCTATAGGAAAAAAAGAGGATATAGATATTAATTTTGTTAAAGAAAATCCCTCAATAATTGGCAACACAATAAATTTAACTGAACCAAAAATTGAAAATTTTAAAAACAATCTAGAATATCTAAGAGCTGAAGCGGACTCTTTTGCACTTGAATTCAGATTGCATTCAAAAGACATACACCAAAACTTCTTAAATCAAGATGAGTTATGTAACCAAATAATTAATGTTTTAGAGCAGATACGAGTAGAAGCTATTGGTAGTAACGAATTCAAGGGAATAAAAAAAAATTTAAAAAATAAGTATATTAGAGATCTTAAAATTACAAATACTAAAAAAGATAAAAATTTACTAATTAAAGCATTTAAAAACGTAGCATTTGAAGAAATTGTTGGTGTAGATTTAGGTGAAAATAATAGTAGTTTTAAAAATATTATAAAAGAAAAATTAAAAAAAAATTATTCAAACTTTTTTAAAGATTTAAAAAAATATCAAAATGATCAGGAAAAATATACATCCACAATTGTTGAAAAACTAGATGAACTTGGATTACTAAGTAACACTGTAAACGATACTAAGAACGACGATGTTAATCAAAATGATGAAGATCAAGATAATGAAAAAGAAAATAATGATGAACAAAAAAATGATGAACAAACTGAGTCAAACATTGAAATGCAAACAAATGAAACAACTGTTGCGCAGTCAGTTTCATTAGAAGAAAATGATGATATGGGAGAAGAAAGTGGGGACACTGAATTAGATTATTTACCAGATAAAAAAATTTTAGAAAATTTAGATAATTATAAAGTTTATGATTATAATTTTGATGAAATTATTAATGCTGAAGAACTTTGTGATATCAAAGAATTAGATAAGCTTAGAAGAAATCTTGATCAACAAGTATTTTCTTTTCAACCACTAATTGTTAAAATTGCCAATAGACTGCAAAGAAAACTGTTAGCTCAGCAAAATCGTCACTGGGATTTTAATATGGAAGAGGGTTTTCTTGATACATCAAGATTAGCCAAAATTATTGCTAATCCAAATAATAAATTAAGCTACAAAATAGAAAAAGAAGTTGAATTTAAAGATACTATTGTAAGTCTTCTAATTGATAATTCTGGTTCAATGAGAGGTAGGCCAATTACGGTTGCCGCACTGTGTTCAGATATTTTGGCAAAAACATTGGAAAGATGCTTAATAAAGTCTGAAATATTAGGATTTACAACCAAAGCTTGGAAGGGAGGAAACTCAAGAGAAAAATGGATCAAAAATGGAAAGCCTTCTAATCCAGGCAGGTTAAATGATTTAAGACATATTATCTATAAATCTGCAGATTCACCTTGGAGAAGATCAAAAAAAAATTTGGGATTATTATTAAAAGAGGGAATTTTGAAGGAAAATGTCGATGGAGAAGCTCTATCATGGGCATATAATAGATTATCTTTTCGAAAGGAAAAAAGAAAAATTCTTATCGTGATAAGCGACGGTGCACCTGTTGATGACTCAACACTTTCTGTAAATCCAGGTAATTATTTAGAAAAAAATTTGAGAGATATGATTGGTAAGATTGAAAAAAAAGATGAAATAGAATTAATCGCAATAGGAATTGGACATGATGTTTCAAGATATTATAGCAAAGCAGTAACAATTATGGATGTCGATCAGTTAGGAGAGATATTATTAAATCAGTTATCTTCTACTTTTCATTTAGATCATTAAGAATTTAACCATTTCTTTTTTGCATTATCAAAATCATTGTTATCAATTGAGATTCTAATATCTTTCATAAGATTATTCATAAAATACATATTATGAGAAGTTAGCAGTTGTAATCCTAGTAATTCTTGTGCGGAAAAAAGATGGTATAAATATGCCAGTGTAAAGTTCTTACAAGTATAGCAATTACATTCATTATCTATTGGGTTTAAATTATTTTTATATTTAACATTTTTTAGGTTAATTTTTCCTTGTTTACCTCTTACTAAAGCTGATCCATGTCTAGCAATTCTAGTTGGGCTTACACAATCAAAAGTATCAATTCCATTAGCAACAAAATCCCATATATCCCTTGGATCGCCAATACCTAGTAAATGTACTGGATGAGTATTATCTAATTTAGAAGAAGTAAAATGAACTATATCTTTCATTTCATCTTTATTTGATCCTAAACTTCCACCAATAGCAATCCCAAAAGTATCGATTTTTTTTGTATTAAATTCAATGCTTTCTTCTCTTAAATCTCTATAAATCCCTCCCTGAATAATCCCATACATTTCTTGTCTACCAGCTGAGCCATTTTTAGGATTATGATTAATTTTAGAGTTAAATGCATTTATTGATCTTAAAGACCATCTATGACTTCTTAACATAGAATCAGATGTATATTTTTTATCTACATTATAAGGAGTGCATTCATCAAAGACTAAGATTAAATCTGCACCAAGATTTCTTTGTACTTCTATAGATTTTTCAGGCGATAACATATGAATTGAACCATCTATATAAGACTTGAATAATGCACCCTCTTCATTCAGATTTATTAAAGTTTTTTTATTTTTTAAATTATTTTTTCGCCCTTTTATTTCATCAGCAACTGAGCCATGTCCAAGAGAAAAAATTTGGAATCCACCACTATCTGTTAACATAGGTCCATTCCAACCCATAAATTTATGAAGACCTCCATGCTGAGCTATTAGTTCACTTCCTGGTTGAAGCATTAAGTGATAAGTGTTTGATAATATAATCTGGGAATTATTCTCTTTTGCCTCCTTTGTAGTAAAAGATTTTAAAGTTGCTTTTGTTGCACAAAATATAAAGGCTGGTGTATTAATTTCACCATGAGGGGTAGATATTACTCCAGTTCTAGCATTTGAATTATTAGACTTATTTTTGATTGACCAATTAAAATCTTTCATTAATTATTTGTAAACTAACTTTAACCTATTTCAGGAGAGGAATTTTTTTCTTTAGGAATAAAGTACTTTGCAAGATAAATAAAAGGGGTGTCAAGAAGTGCTATAAATACTCTTAATAAATAAACACCCAAAATGAATGTCATAATAACATCACTAAGTGGAAAAGGATTGGGATTTAAAATTATCCAAGCAAAAATACTAAAAATTGTGTTATCAATTAATGATGATAAAGCTGTCGAAACATTATTTCTCAACCAAAGTAATTTATTTGAACTAACAGTTTTTAAATAACTAAAGAACCAAATATCAAAATATTGACTAATCAAATAAGCTATCATGCTTGCTACAAATATGCTTGTCATTGGAGTGAATAAAATTGCTAAACTTTCTTGCACCATAGATACCCATTCGTCTTCAGCTGGCTGAATACCAATTGTTACTAACATCAAAATCGTCATCAATAAAAAACTACAGAAACCAATAAGAACATTTTTTCTAGCTTTTTCTTTACCGTAATATTCAGACAGTATATCTGTACATAAAAAAGTAGAGGCAAATAATATTGTTCCCAAAGCTATTGGACTAGGTTCGTAAAATGGAATAATTTTTTCATTTATTGAAGAGAAAAAATTGAAATTAGCTTGTTTTAATACTTGGATGTTAGCTGCAATTATAGCTATAGCGGAATAAACGTACAAACCAACATATCCGAATAATCTTAAAAAAACTAATATTGAAAGAAAACACAATAATAGCAGTATAAACCAAACTACTTCAGTATTTTGATTTGATATTAAATTAATTATATTTTGAGGTATTGAAGATATAAGAGTTTTAATGCCAGTTAAAACGTCCATAGTTACAATTAAGCTGATTTATTAAGAATAGTTTTTTTTAGTTTTTTTGCTTTTATAGGTAATTTAGAATTAGGTGTATTTATTAGAAATTCATCTAACCCACCTTTTTTTTCAACTGTTCGGATAGTACTAACTGCAACTTTAAGTTGAAATTTTTGTCCCAATACTTCGCTAACAAAAGTGATGTTCTGAAGGTTTGGTTTAAAACGTCTTTTTGTTCTATTCTTAGCATGACTAACGTTATTACCAGTCTGAAACGATTTTCCGGTTAATTCACATCTCATTGACATAATCAGTTTGCATGTAAATATAAATATTACTTTGTCAAGTATTCTAAATACTAAATTTATCTATAATATAAGTTGGTGTTATTTGATGATTTTTAATTAATTTATTTATTCGATTTAAATCTTTATGAATGCCAGATTTTACTAAAACACTATCTATTGTAAAATTATTAGCACCTTGAATATCATGAAATAATGAGTCTCCAATAGCCACTGTTCTTTTTTTTTCTAAATTAATTTGATTTGTAGTTTCAGCGTATATGCTTACATCAGGCTTGCCTTTTATAATAACATTTCCACCCATTTTTTTGTATATTTCACCAATAGCACCCATACAAAAGACATTATTGTTACTATTACTTTCAACAGTTTCAAAGTCAGGGTTTGCACAATACATAGTTATTTCTTTTTTATAAGCTAGTTCTAGTAGTGGAATGTAGTCTATTGGCTGTAAATTTATAAAAGGAGTACAAGCTAAAATTAAATCTGCTTCTTCGACTTTTTCTACAAAATTAAAATTTAAACCATCTCTAAAGTCTAGACCATCCTCTTTTTCCTCATCATAAATATGAAAACAATTTTTTTTATTTTTATCACCTAAAAATTTTTTATTAAGTAATTGCCAAATCATTTCTCCACTTGTCACTGTATTTATAAAAGAATTTTTTTTAAAACCAAGTTTTGGCAATCTATCTATAGATGATTTTGATCTTTTTGATGAATTTGAAATTATAAACAAATTTTTATTATTATCATTAAGAATATTTATAGTATTAAAGGCATGATTATATCCAAATGCCCCATCATGCATTACTCCCCATTGATCAATTATAAAATTGTCATAATCGTAAATAATTTCTTCAATGGATTTAATTTCTTTCACTACTATACTGATTTTCCAATAACTTCAGATACATTTTTATATCCATCTGTTTTAATAAGATCAATCAAGTCACTTTTCATTCTATTGATTAAATTTGGACCAGAATAAACTAATGCTGTATATAACTGAACTAAAGAAGCACCAGATTTAATTTTTTCATAGCAGTCCTTTCCACTTGAAATACCCCCTACTCCTATTAATGGTATTTGACCATTGGTTAATTCATACATTTTTTTCAAAATTTTATTTGAATCATCATATAGAGGCTTACCACTTAAACCCCCTTTTTTTCCTTTATTTATAGAAATTAAATTGCTCTCTCTTTTTGTAGTGCTATTTGTAAGTATTAAACCATCAATGTTATTAGCCAAAGAAATTAATGCTATATCTCTAAGTTGATCTTCATTTAAATCAGGTGAAATTTTAATTAATATTGGCTTGGTATTAATTTTTTTTATTTCATCTCTTTTGTCTATAATTTTTTTAATTAATTTTTCTATCTTTCCTCTCAATTGTAGATCTCTCAACCCTTCAGTATTTGGTGAGGATATGTTTATAGTTATATAGCTTGCCAAATCACCTAACTCTTCTAAACCGATTAGATAATCATCAATAGCTTCACTTGAATTTTTATTCTTTCCAATATTAACTCCTACAATTTTATTATTTAAGTATGATTTTTGGTGTTTAATTAAATTTTTTTTTATTTTTTTAATACCTTTATTATTAAAGCCTAAACTATTGATGATAGCTTTATCATCACTTAATCTAAATACTCTAGGTTTAGAATTACCACTTTGAGGTTGTGGAGTAATTGTACCAACTTCAAGAAAACCAAAACCAAATGAAAACATAGAATGCATCACTTCAGCATTTTTATCAAAGCCTGCAGCAAGTCCAATGGGATTAGGAAAATCTAAACCCATTAAATGTTGTGAAAGAATGGGGTTCTCAATATTTTTTTGTCTAACTTTGAAGTATTTTAAAAAATTTATTGTAATAGTATGAGACAACTCCGGAGGTAATAACCTTAATATTTTTAATGAACTATTGTACAATAAATTAATTATCTATTAATTTTTTTAGATAATCAATAGTTTCTCTCAAACCAAATAATTTAAAAAATGATCCTAATCTAGGGCCTTGTTCCTGACCAAGCATAACTTGATATACGAGTTTAAAAAAATCTTTTAAGTTTTCAAATTCGTGCTTTTTCCCTACTTCGTATAACAATGTTTGAATATCTTCAGATGAGCTATCTTCGGTAACTTCATTTTCTAAAATATTAATTATATCAATAAATACATCTTTATTACTTTTATCAATCTCTAAAAACTTCTTTTTAGGTAAAATAAAATCTTCATAATAATTTAGTGCAAAGTCTATAAGGCGATCAAATTCAGGATTATTTTCAGCATTGATTTTATCATCATATTTATTAATAAAAGACCATATAACTTTTTTGTCTTTAGAATTAGAAACATTAACTAGGTTAGTAAGAGTATTGAAATTTATTTCTGAATTAAATTCTTTTGGTTTTCCTGAATGAATATGCCAAATTGGATTATCATACTGTTTATTTTTATCCAAACTTGAGTATGTATTATAATGAGAAAGATAATCATCTACAGTTTTAGGAATAACATCAAAGTGCAGTTTTTTTGCTGATTTTGGTTTTTGGAACATATAGAGTGCGAGACTTTCAGGAGATGCATAACGCAGCCACTCATCCACACTAATACCATTGCCAACTGACTTAGAAATTTTTTCACCTTTTTCATCCAAAAACATTTCGTAAATTAGATTAGTAGGTGGTTTTTTATTTAATGCTTTACAAATCTTGGATCCTAAATCAACACTTTCTGTAAGATCTTTACCACACATTTCATAATCAACATCAAATGACATCCATCTCATTGCCCAATCAACTTTCCACTGTAACTTACATTTTCCATTAATTACTTCTGTTTCAACCAACTTGTCTAAAGATGGATCTTTATAAATGATTGTTTTTGAATCCATTTTATATTCTTCAATTTTTACCTGAAGTACTTGACCTGAATTTTCACTTATTGGGAGAAATGGACTATAAGTTTCTTTTCTCTCCGTTCTTAAAGTAGGCAAAATAATATCTAATATTTTTGGATAGTTTTCAAATATACTCAATATTGTGTCATTGAAATCTCCACTTTGATATTTCTCTGTTGAGCTAACAAATTCATAATCGAAATTAAATTCATCTAAAAAACTTCTAAGTTTTGCATTATTATGATGTCCAAAACTTTCAAATTTACCAAATGGATCTGGTATGGAAGTAAGTGGCTTACCTATAAATTTTTCTAACATTTCTTTATTTGGAACATTTTCAGGAACTTTTCTTAATCCGTCCATATCATCAGAAAATGTGATCAATTTTGTTGGACAATCAATTATAGAGCTAAATGCATTTTTTACCATTGATGTTCTTACAACTTCACCAAAAGTTCCAATATGTGGCAAACCTGAGGGTCCATAACCGGTTTCTAGTAATACATATCCCTTGGATGGAATTTTAAAGTTTTGTAAACCACCATTTTTTTTAATGATTTGTAATGCTTCTTTAAAAGGCCAAGCTTTTAAGGATTGTACTAATTCTTGATCAATCATTTAATTTTGCTCTAATTCTAATTTTTTTACCCAATAACAACTTTAATGAATTTGTGAAATTAAAAATTTCGGATCCTAATTTATTAAATAATTCATTTTCTAAATCTACAATATTATCAATAATATTATTAATTAAATCACTCCCTGCTGCAGTTAGAATTAAACTATCAGATCTTTTATCTTGTGGTTGTTGTTTTGATATTAACTTCTTTTCTTCTAGTTTAGAAACACGTAAGCTAACAACTGATCTATCAATAGATGCATTTTTACATATATCCTGTTGAGTAATGTTTATGTTTTCTTGCTGTAATAAATAAATTGTCTCAAGAACAAGATATTCATTTAATGTGATATCACTTTCTTTTAATTTATGCCTTACTTTAGATTGCCATAAGTTTGATGTTTGCCAAATTAATAATGCTAATCTATTCTCATTAAGAGAAGTGTCTGCCATAGTTTTTATACAAACTGTTTGTATACAAATTAATAATTGATGTCAATACTATTCTGGTGCAATTTCTATCTCTAAGCCATCAAGTTCTTCTGAAAGATCGATTTGGCAGGATAGTCTAGAATTATTTTTAACATCAAAAGCTTGATCCAGCATAGATTCTTCATCATCCTCCATATTTTTCAACTTATTTTTCCATTTTTCATCAATATAAACATGACAGGTAGCACAAGCACAACATCCTCCACAAGAAGCTTCAATATCAAAGCCATTATCTCTAAGGGTTTCCATTAATGTAAAATTACTGTCATATTCAATTTCTGACTTTTTACCTGATCTATCTGTGATTATTAACTTCGGCATTAAACGCCAAGTTTTTTTTGAAGTTCTTTGGAAGATGTGGTGTATCTAAAAATGTTTTTCTTATCAGGAAAACAATACTTGAATACTTCTTGAGCCATTAAGGCAGACTCATGAAATCCTGATAGAATAAGCTTAAGTTTTCCTGGATACCAATTAATATCACCAATCGCAAAGATTGAAGGCGTAGAAGTTTCAAATTTTTCAGTGTCCACTTTAATTAGGTTCTCGTGTAAGTTTAGACCCCATTCAGCAATTGGACCTAGTTCCATTTTTAAACCAAAAAATGGTAAAAGATAATCTACTTCAATATTTAATTTTTCTTCATCATTTTCATATTCTAGCATTATTCTACTATCTTGAATTTTTGAAATTTTTTTTATTTGGCCCTTTAAAAATTTAATTTTTCCTTTTGTTTCTAATTCTTGCATTTTTGATACGGAATCAGGTGCTGCCCTAAACTCTTTTCTTCTATGTATTAGAGTTACATTGGAGTCCTTAGATAGTTCATTCGTCCAATCTAAAGCAGAATCTCCTCCTCCTGCAATTAGGAGTTTTTTATCCTTAAATATTGATTTATCTCGAATTGCATAAAAAACACTCTTGTTTTCGAAACTCTCAATATTCTCAATCGGTGGTTTTCGGGGCACAAAACTTCCTGCCCCTGCTGCCACTACTATACATTTTGCTTCAACTTTTGTTCCTATGCTAGTCTCTACAACCCAACCATATTCTGTTTTAGCAATTTTCTCAACTTGTTGGTTAAGATGAAATTTGGGTTTAAATGGGTTTATCTGTTTAATTAACTCGTCAGTTAATTCTTGTCCTGTTACAACTGGTCTTGAGGGAATATCATAAATTGGTTTTTCTGGGTACAATTCAGCACATTGACCTCCAACCTTATCTAAATTGTCAATTAAATGACATTTTATATTTAAAAGACCTAATTCAAATACAGCAAACAAGCCTACCGGACCTGCGCCTATAATTACTACATCAGTTTTTTCTGTCATATGTGAAAAATAACAACTTTTTTTATTATTTCTAGGGATTATATATACTCTGAATGAATTACGCTAATACTTCGAAATATTACAATCCTGCAATTTATATATGGTTATTAACAATAACCGCAATGGTTTTATTAATTATAGTAATAGGAGGTCTCACAAGATTAACCGACTCTGGGCTTTCTATGACTGACTGGCGTCCAATTTTAGGTGTAATTCCTCCACTGAGTTTAGAAAGCTGGTTGGCTGTATTCGAAATGTATAAACAAACACCAGAATACAAAATAGTTAACAAAAATATGACGTTAAATGAGTTTAAATATATTTTTTGGTGGGAGTGGTTTCATAGAATATTTGCAAGAGCCATAGGAGTTGTCTTTTTAATACCATTAATTTACTTTAGTTTTAAAAAGCAAATTCAATTATCACTGTATATAAGGCTTGGTATTGTCTTTGTTTTTGGTTTGTTTCAAGCAGTTATTGGATGGTGGATGGTAAAGAGTGGTTTGACTGAAAATCCTTACGTAAGCCCTTATAGACTTACTTTTCATCTTTTAAATGCTCTTATAATTTTCTCTATACTATTATGGATAGCAATGGATTACAGGTATTCTTCTAATATAAGTTTTTTATCTAATCCAAAGACAATTGAATTTTATATTTTAGTTGCTGTAATCTTAATATTTATCACAATTGCAACAGGTGGATTTATGGCAGGAACCAACTCTGGGCAATCTTTTAATACTTTTCCACTAATGAATGGAAAAATTATACCCGATGATTATATTATTGATGATTTAGGTATTTATAATATTTTTGAAAATACAGTTTCAATAAATTTTAACCACCGTTGGTTATCAATATTTGTTTTTTTTATATCCTTTTTGTTTGTTTTAAATTTATTAAATTTGATAATAAAAATATATCTAGTACTCTTGTATATTTAGTTTTATTCTTTCTAACGTTACAAGTAATATTAGGAATTATAACTCTTTTAAGTAATGTTTATTTACCAGTCGCAAGTTTGCATCAAACTAATTCAATTTTGTTATTATCAACTTTATTAATTAGTTATCATCAAATTAAAATTAGAAAGGTTAAAGATGTCTAACAAAAATATATTTGTCTTTGGGGGCACGGGTTCTATTGGAAAATCATTATCAAAAAAACTGAAAAGCAATAACTATGATCCAATAATTATTTCTAGAAATGAAACAGAATTAAAACAGTTATCTGAAGAAATTGGATGTGAATACAAAGTGTGTGATGTTTTAGATTTTAATAAAGTTAAGAAAATTTCAGAAGAATACAAAGATCAATTAAGTGGTATTGCTTTTTGTGTTGGCTCTATAAATTTAAAACCTCTTAAAATGACTAAAGATGAAGATTTTATTGATTCTTTTAAAATAAATACACTTAGTGCAATAAATGCGATTAAGTTTAATCAAGAAACTCTTGCTAAAAATAATGGCAGTATTCTTCTTTATTCAACTATTGCTGTAAAACAAGGTTTTACTAATCACACAATAATTTCTACCGCAAAAGGTGCCATTGAAGGGCTTACTTTGAGTTTAGCTGCTGAATTTGCTCCAAAAATCAAAGTAAACTGTATAGCGCCAAGTTTAACTGACGCAAAAATGACACAAAAGTTGATTAGTAATGAAACTATTAAGAAAGCAATTGAAAATATGCATCCTTTACCTAAAATTGGATCTGGTGATGATTTCTCTGATATTGGAAGTTTTCTATTAAGTGATAAAAATAGTTGGATAACTGGACAAATATTTCATATAGATGGGGGAAGATCATCATTAAGAATTAAATCGTGAAATATATCTTTATAATTTGTTTATCTGTTTTTTCCTTAAGCGTTTTTAGTCAACCATTTCCAATACCAGAAGATAATGAGGTAAGTTATGATGTTATTAGAAAAAAGAAAAATATTGGAAGCTTAATATCGAAATTTGAAGATAATGAAGATAGTGTCGTTATACATTCAGTCTTAAAGATAAATGTTAAAGTTTTATTTATTCCAGCTTACAAATTTTTTCAAGAAACTAAAGAAACTTGGAAAAATGGTGAATTTGTATCAATAGATGGATTTACAGACTTTGAAGATGATCGAGAGTATAAAATAATTGGAAATGATGAAGACAATTTTTTTATTGCTAGTGGTATGGATGGAGAATTAAAATTAGATAAAAATATAGTACCATTAAATTATTGGAATATTGAAATGTTAAACGAGAAAGAAGTATTTGACACTCAAAAAGGTATTGTAAGAACTATAGAAGTAAAGCAACTTGAAGATGAAAAAATAAAAATCAATGACATTGAAATATTAGCTAATAAGTATGTTTTCAATGCATCAAAAAATCCAAAAGATAAAGGGCCATTCCCTGAGTATACACTTTGGTATTTTGAAAAAGAGCTTATGAAAATGGAATTCAAAAATCCTAATGATAAAAAAAATATTATAACAATAATTCGTAATGATTGGAGTCTATAGTTGCGAACTATATGGATTACTGGTGGATCTTCAGGTATCGGTTTTGCTACAGCAAAAGAATTTATAAATAATAATTGGCAAGTTGTAATTTCTTCAAGTAATAAAATAAAACTTGAGTCTGCAAAAAAAAAATTAGAACTAAATAATAATAAAAATTTAGTTCATGCTATTGTATGTGATATTTCTTCAAAAAATAATGTTGATGAAACGATTAATTCTATAGAAAAAAATATTGGTAAAATTGATATAGCATTATTAAATGCATCAGCTTATAGTCCAAACAAAAATCAAATATTTGATATTTCAAACTACGAATTGCTAGTAGATGTAAATATCAAAGGCACTTTGTATTGTGTTAACAAATTAAAAGATGTTATGAAAAATAGAAATAATACGATTGCTATTATTTCTTCACCGTTGGGATATAGAGGTTGGCCAACAGCTGGGGCATATGGTATTTCTAAGGCAGCTCAATTAAGCCTGAGTGAAAGCTTGTATTTTGATTTCAAAAAGTTGAACATTAATGTTAGAGTCATATGTCCAGGTTTTATTGATACCGAAGCAACCAAAAAAAATAGCTTCAAAATGCCTTTTTTAAAAAGTGCTGAATATGCAGGAAAAAAAATATTTAATAGATTAACTAAAGGTAAAGAATTTGAAATAATTTTTCCCTATTTGATTGTATATTTTTTTAAATTTACAAGGATATTACCTTACAAAATATACTTTTATATATGGAAAAAATTAGGGAATTTTTAGTTTGTTTCACCAATATAAATTCCAAGTCCTTCAGCTACTTTAATCAAAGGATCATTTTTTTGAACAGTTTTTGAATATCCAGCAACTTGACTAAGCATCAAATCTTGTACTCCTCTGTCTTTCCATACAACTACTCTATTAAATTTTTTCTTTGCAATTAAATCAACCGCATAAACCCCAAATGCACTTGCAATTAAGCGATCTCTATGAGTTGGTTGAGCACCTCTTTGAACATGCCCTAGAACTGTAACTCTTGTTTCAGAGTCTGTTATTTTATAGATTTCATCACCAAGATAATTTCCAATCCCTCCAAGGCGCACCTCTCCATCAACATATTTCACTGTAGCTTTTTTACCGTTTTCTTTTTTTACAGCTTCTGCAACAACGATTAATGCATGATTTCTTCCTTTAGATCTAAGTTTCTCAATATGGTCAGCAATAGATTTTATAGAATATTGAATCTCTGGAATCAAAATAACATCTGCTCCTCCAGCTATTCCTGCATTCAAAGCAATGTGACCTGCATCTCTGCCCATTACTTCTAAAATCATTACTCTTCTGTGGCTAGCAGCTGTTGGTTGAAGCATATCTAATGCATTTGTTGCAACATCAACTGCAGTATCATATCCTATAGAAAGCTCATTATGCTTTACATCATTGTCTATAGTCTTTGGAATACCAACAAAATTTATATTACCTTTTTTTGTAATACTTTGGAGAATTTTTAAACTTCCATCTCCACCGATACCTATTAGTGCATCTATTTCTAATTTTTTAAAACCTTCTATAACTAAATCAGATGAGTCTATTTTTTTTCCATTCCTTATAACTTTTTTAAAAGGGTTGCCTTTGTTATTTGACCCCAAAAAAGTTCCGCCCATTCTCATTAAACTACCCTCAAAATTTTGAGGATTTAATTTGATAACGTCCAGTGGTTCTTTCAACAGGCCTAATGTTCCATCTTTAATTCCATAGACTTCCCAATTGTACTTATTATGTGCTCTCAA
>CACAVG010000014.1 GCA_902535885.1 uncultured Alphaproteobacteria bacterium
GGACCACTAGGAGCAATTAAGATTGGTTTTATAGATAATGAGTTTGTTGTTAACCCTAGTAAGAGTCAACTATCAAATTCTAAATTAGAATTAGTGTTGGCAGGGACTAAAGAAGGTGTACTAATGATTGAGTCTGAAGCTCATGAGCTTTCAGAAAAAGAAATGCTAGATGCAGTCGTTCTTGGTCAAGAAAATTATAAAACAGTGATTGAAGCAATAATTTCCCTAGCTAAAAAAGCAGCAAAAGAACCTTGGGAACTTAAAGAAAAAGATGAAGAAATTAAAAATCTACCATCTAAGATCAACGAAGATTTTGGTAAAGATTTTATAGATGCGTATAAAATAACTGAAAAACAAAAAAGATCAGAAAAATTATCTTCACTAAGAAATGAAATTTCTGAAAAATTTGTAAGTGAAACACTCTCACCAGTATTGGTTTCAGATGCAATAAAAAATGTAGAAAAAGATATAGTTAGAGGGCAATTAATTAATACTGGTAATAGAATTGATGGAAGAGATACAAAAACAGTCCGCCCAATTGTGTGTGAAACTGGAGTTTTAGAAAGAACACACGGGTCTGCATTATTTACAAGAGGAGAAACACAAGCTCTTGTAGTTTCAACTTTAGGGACTGGACAAGACGAGCAAAGAATTGATGCAATTGACGGCGAATATACAGAGAATTTTATGTTGCACTATAATTTTCCACCTTACTCTGTTGGAGAAGTTGGAAGAATAGGTTCTACCAGTAGAAGAGAAATAGGACATGGAAAATTAGCCTGGAGAGCTATTCACCCAATGTTACCTTCTAAAGAAAAGTTTCCTTACACTTATAGAGTTGTATCAGAAATTACTGAATCTAATGGCTCTAGCTCTATGGCAACTGTTTGTGGTACCTCAATGTCTTTAATGGATGCTGGAGTGCCTTTAGAAAGACCAGTAGCAGGTATCGCAATGGGCTTAATTAAAGAGAATGATAAATATGTAATATTATCAGACATACTTGGTGATGAAGATCATCTTGGTGATATGGATTTTAAAGTTGCAGGAACTTCTGAAGGAATAACTTCATTACAAATGGATATTAAAATAACTAGTATCACAGCTGAAATTATGGAAGAAGCATTAGCTCAAGCTAAAGATGGACGCTTCCACATACTTGGTGAAATGGCTAAAGCAATTGATAAACCTAATCAATCAATTTCCCAATACGCGCCAACAATAACTAATCTACAAATAAACAAAGATAAAATTAGAGAAGTTATTGGTAAAGGAGGAGCAGTTATTAGAGAAATATCTGAAACAACCGGAGCTAAAATTGAAATCAATGATGAAGGTTTAGTGAGTATTGCAGCTGTAGATCAAAAATCTGGAAACGATGCATTAGAATGGATCAAAGGTATTGTCGAAGAGCCAGAGATTGGAAAAATTTATGATGGTAAAGTTATAAAGATAATGGATTTCGGTGCTTTTGTTAATTTTATGGGATCTACAGATGGATTAGTTCATATTAGTCAATTAAAAAATGAAAGAGTAGAGAAAGTTGAAGATGTGATTAATGAAGGAGATACAGTTAAAGTAAAAGTACTGGATATCGACTCAAGAGGAAAAATAAAACTTTCTATGAAAGCAGTTGACGCAGAAGAAAACACTTAAATTACCAAAACTTATAGGACACAGAGGTTTAAAAGATCTGTGTCCAGAAAACACTTTAGAATCTATTGCTAGGGCATTCGAAATAGGCTTAAGTTTTGTAGAGATAGACGTTAAAATTTCTAAAGACAAAGTGCCAATTTTATTACATGACGACACGTTAGATAGGACCACTAATGGAAGTGGACTCGCAATTGATAATGATTATGAGCATATAAAAAAACTTGATGCGGGAAAATTTTTTTATAAAAAAAATACAAATATTTTTGTTCCAAAGTTAGAAGATATTCTGAGTCTGTGTGCGAATAATAATGGTAATTTAAATATCGAATTAAAGCCTAATAAAAATTTTGAAAAAGAAAATGTTTATCAAATATTTAAAATTACAAAAAATATTAATCAAATAGATATTTTTTTCTCCTCATTTGATATGATTTCTATTTTAGAAATTTCAAAACTTTACCCTCAATCTATACGTAGTTTTTTATTAGATGATTTTAAAGAATATAACATTGATGATTTGATCAGCATATCAATTAAGCATGATTTACAAATTTGTGGATTAAATATAGATCTTGTTAATGCTGATATTATAAAAAAAATTAAAGAATCCAATATGGCAATAACTGTTTATTCAGATAAAAATATAAATTTATCAAGAGCTAATGATATTTTCTCCATAGGTGTTGATAGTATTTTTGTTGATAATCCTTTAGATTTATTGGGAAAATTTTAGAACTTATTGGGCATTCCAATAATATTGTAACCACAGTCAACATAATGTACTTCTCCAGTAACTGCAGAAGATAAATCACTAACAAAGTATAAAGCAGATTTACCAATTTCATCTAGTTTTGCATTTCGTTTCAACGCTGAATGTTCTTCTGTAAATTTAAACACCTCCCTAGCATTATTTATTGCTGCACCAGCAATTGTTCTCATAGGTCCTGCTGAGATTGCATTAACACGAATATGTTTTGTGCCTAAATCTACACTTAAGTATTTTACACTTGTTTCTAAAGCGGCTTTTGCAATTCCCATTAAATTGTAATTTGGTATTACTTTATTTGACCCATAAAAAGTAAGGGTGAGAATACTTCCTCCATCATTCATTATAGGTTCAAAATTTCTTGCAAGACTAGTTAGAGAAAAACATGATATTTCTAAACAATTAATAAAATTATCCTTCGTAGTATCAACATATCTACCATTTAACTCTGACTTATCTGCAAATGCAACAGCATGAATTATGAAATCAATTGTACCCCATTCTTTTTTTATAATTTCTACAGATTTGTTTATTGAGCCATCATTATTAAAATCACATTCTATTAATATTTTTGAATTAATTTCTTCAGAAAGCGGTTTCACTCTCTTCAATAATATTTCATTTTGATAACCAATGGCTATTTCAGCACCATTTTCAGCTAGTTGTTTTGCTATTCCCCATGCAATTGAATGATTATTTGCAATACCAAATACTAAACCTTTTTTATTTTTAAGCATGATATTTTGAAAATACTAATGTTGCATTTGTACCACCAAATCCGAAACTATTCGACATAACATGCTTAATTTCAACGTCATTTTCTGTTTTTAAAAGAATATTACAATCTTTGGCGCTATCATCGAGATTTTCAATATTAGCAGAACCACTAATAAAATTATTTTTCATCATCAATAAACTATAAATTGCTTCATGTACACCAGTTGCCCCTAAAGAATGACCAGTCAAAGATTTTGTTGAGCTCATTTTAGGAATATTTGAACCAAAAACATTTTTGATTGCTTCCAATTCTTTTACATCTCCTATTGGAGTGCTTGTTCCATGTGTGTTTATATAATCAATTTTACCATCAATATTTTTTAATGCTTGCTTCATGCATCTTTCTGCTCCTTCTCCAGAAGGCTGCACCATATCGTATCCATCTGAGGTTGCTCCATATCCTGTTATTTCACCATATATTTTAGCACCTCTAGCTTTTGCATGCTCTAATTCTTCAAGTACTAAAGTTCCACCACCACCAGCAATTACAAATCCATCTCTATCTGCATCATATGCCCTTGAAGATTTGTTTGGGGTAGAATTGTATTTTGATGACAAAGCACCCATTGCATCAAATAAAATTGATAAAGTCCAATGAAGCTCTTCGCCTCCTCCAGCAAAAACAATATTTTGTTTTCCCATCTGAATTAGTTCGTACGCATTACCAATACAATGTGAACTTGTAGAACATGCTGAAGTAATTGAATAATTAACTCCTTTAATTTTAAATGGAGTCGCAAGAGTTGCAGAATTTGTACTAGACATTGCTCTTGGTACCATAAATGGTCCAATTTTTTTTGAACCTGAACTCTTCCCTATTTCAGAAGATTTAAATAAATTTTGTGTAGATGGACCACCTGAACCAACAATTATACCAGTCATTTCATTTGAAATATCACTATCCTCCAGCCCTGAGTCGTCTACAGCATCTTTCATCGCAATATAGTTGTAGGCAGCTCCATCACCCATAAACCTTAGTAATCTTCTATCAATTTCGTTACTAATATCTATATTTGGTTTACCGTGTACAAGGCTTCTAAAAGAAAATTCCTCATATTCTTCTGCACTAGTTATCCCAGATTTTAAATTTTTAAGACTATCTATGACATCCGATTGATTATTACCAATACATGATACTATTCCTAAACCTGTTACTACTACTCTATTCATTACTTATTTCTCAGGTGAAAATAAACCGACTTTCATATCTTTAGCTTCATAAATTGTTTCACCATCAGCTTTTAAAACACCATCTCCAACTCCTAAAATCAATTTTCTTAGTATAAGTCTTTTAAGAGATATATGATAAGTTACTTTTTTGACTTTTTGTAATACCTGACCAGTAAACTTAACTTCACCAACTCCTAAAGCTCTGCCCTTTCCTGGTTGGCCAAGCCACCCTAAATAAAAACCGAGTAATTGCCACATAGCATCCAAACCTAAACAACCCGGCATTACTGGATCATCTTTAAAATGACATTCAAAAAACCATAAGTCTTCTTTAATATCTAATTCCGCTATAACTTCACCTTTAGAAAATATCCCACCACTTTCGTTTATTGCAGTGATTCTATCAAACATTAACATAGGGGGCATTGGAAGTTGTGCATTCCCTTTTCCAAAAAGAACACCTTTTGCACAATCAATTAATTGATCGTAGGTAAATGAATTTTGTTTCATAATTTTAATTAAACTTTTTTTATGTATTTATCAATTAACTTAAACTGATTTTAAGTAACAATCATGTTTACTTTTAATAACAATATTATCAATGCTTAATTTTTTTCCATCAGAAATTGTCATTATATTAGTTTCATCCTTTAAATTTAAATAGAAATTAATTATTTTTTGTGCAGCAATCAAACCTGCTAACCCTGCTGAAATGCCAGAAATACCCACTACACTACATCTAGGAAGATCAACATCATCTTTGTTAGGAAATATACAATTTAAACATAGATGATTAATTTTATTTGAATGATTGAAAAGAATTATTTGTAAATCATGTCTTAATGCAGAGGAATATAAAAAATTGATTGAGTTTTTAAGACAATATTCATTTAATAATTTAGAAGTGAACCAATCATCAGTTGCATCAACAATTATAGAACATTCTTTTAAAGAAGTTAAATTTAAAGAATTAATATTTTCATCAATAGTATTAATTTTACATTGAGTATTGATTAAATTTAATTTGTATTTCGCTACATCAACCTTTTTTTTTCCAATATCATTTAAATTAAACAAAATTTGTCTATTAAGATTACTTTTTTCAACAATGTCTCCATCTACTATTAATAAATCTTTAATTCCAGAGTTTACTAAATATTGACTTAAAGGACATCCTATACCTCCCATACCCACAATACCAAGTTTTATATTAGATAATTTTTTTAGGTTTTCTTCAGAAAATTCTTTTAAAATAAATAACCTGCTGAAAATGTTATATTCTTGTTCAGAGTAACTGTTCATAATTTTATACAGTATTATAAATTTGTTTTATAATTTGCTCTGCACAATTTACCTTTGTCATTTTCTTAAATTTTTTTATCTGATTTTTTGTAATTATTGATATTTGATTATAATCTGAACCAAAAACTTTATTTTTACTATCGATTTTATTATAAACCATCATATCACATTTTTTATCGACTAATTTTTTTTTGGCATTATTAATGCCTCCTGTTTCTGCTGCAAAACCTACTAAAAATTTAGGCCTTTGAGTTTTGCTTTTTCCAATTTTTTCTAAAATATCAATATTCTTATAGAGACTAATATTTAATTTTTCATTTTTTTTAATCTTGGACTTATTGATATTTTTATTTTTGAAATCAGACACTGCAGCAGTAAAAATTCCTATATCAATTTTAGAAATTTTTCTTATTTTTTGATACATTTCTTTTGCAGATTTTATTTGAATAAATTTCAAATTTGGTGGAGGGTCTAAATTCGTTGGCCCAGATATCAAGATAACATTAGCTCCATATAAAACAAGTTGTGAAGCAATTTCATATCCTTGTTTTCCAGAAGATTGATTTGAAATAAACCTAACTGGATCAATCATTTCAATTGTTGGTCCTGCAGTTACAAGGCACTTTTTATCTTTTAATAAATTAATATTTTCTAATTTGCTTGTAATTCTATTAACTATATTCTTTGAATTATCAATTCTGCCTAAACCAAATTCTCCACATTTTAGATTTCCAACTTTTGGACCAATAAACTCATAACCACTATTTTTTAATAATCTCACATTTTTTTGATTAATTTTATTATGCCACATAAAACCATTCATTGCCGGGACAAATAAAATTTTTTTATTTGAAGCAAGTAACGTATTAGAAGCTAAATTATCTCCATATCCATTAGCAAATTTTGCAATAGAATTAGCTGTAGCCGGACAAACAACAATTATATCATTATCTCTTGATAAATTAATATGAAGCATCTTATTTTTTCTCTCATCTTCATCAGTAAATATTCTATTTTTAAGTAATTTTTTTATATCTAATATTTTTACATATTTTTTTGCCTCTTTAGTTAGAATACAGCTAATTTTAACTTCATTAATATTTAGCAAAGTAATGATTTCTTTACATCGAGATGCAGCAATAGACCCAGTTATTATTAATAAAATATTATTCATTAAAGTTTATAGCCAGTATGTATTGCTATTATTCCATTAAATAGATTAATAGTCTCAATATTAATAAACCCACAATCACTTAGATTTTTACTAAGCTCTTCTTGTGATGGAAATAAATCAATACTTTCACTTAAATACTTATAAGCATTTTTGTCTTTGGCAATTACCTCTCCTAACAGAGGTAAAATTTTTGATTTATAAATTTTATATGAACTTGATATCAAAGATGATTTAGGTGTACTAAATTCTAAGCAACAATATTTACCACCAGGCTTAAGAACTCTGTAAGCCTCTTTTATAGATAATAAATACTCCGTTACATTTCTTAAGCAGAAAGAAATAGTATATTTATCAAAAAAATTATTTTCAAAATTTAACTTTTCAGCATTACCAATAAAATATTTTATATTTTTCTCTTTTTTTAATTTTTTTCTTCCTTCTAATAACATTTCTTCATTTAAATCTAAAAGATAAAGACTAGTTGATAAATTTTCTTTTAAAATTTCGCTGGCAATATCACCGGAACCAGAACCAACATCTAACACAATTTCATTTTGTTTTAGATCAACAGTCTCTACAAATCTTTTTTTCCATAGTCGATGCATGCCTAAACTCATGAAATCATTCATTATATCGTAGCTCGGAGCTACACTTGAAAATACATTTTGAACAAGTTTAGTCTTTTGTTTTGAATTTACTTTTGTATAACCAAAATTATAATCTTTTTTCATTATGCCAGAATTACCTGAAGTTGAAACTACAGTTAAAGGACTTAGTGTAATATTGAGTCAAAAAATCTCTAATGTCAAAATTCATACATCAAAACTTCGTTTTAAAATTCCAAATAACATAATTAATATACTACGTAACTCCAAGATATCCAACCTAAGACGCATAGCAAAATTCATTATCATAGATTTAGATATAGATTATTCGCTAATAATACATCTAGGAATGTCAGGAAGATTAAAAACTCTTGATAAAAGCTACAAAAGAATAAAACATGACCATTTTGTACTATACTTTTTAAGTAAAAAGATACTTGTTTATCATGATCCAAGAAAATTTGGATTTATAGACATAATAAAAACAAAAGATCTGCATAAACAAAAGTATATTTTGAGTCTAGGTCCAGATGCGCTAAGCCCAGATCTTACAGCACAAATGATATTTGAAAAAATTTCAAAATCTGAGGTTCCAATAAAGCAGATTTTACTAAATCAAAAATTAATTGCTGGTATAGGTAATATCTATGCATCGGAAATTCTATATGATTCTAAAATTTCACCGCTTACTTTGGGTAAGGATTTAGAAATTAGTCTCATTATGAAACTAATTAAATCCATTAGAAAAATTTTAAAGAAAGCAATTAAATATGGAGGATCAAGTATACGAGATTACAGGTCTACTGACGGTACATTAGGAAACTTTCAGTCAAATTTTAAGGTTTATAACAAAGAAGGAAAAAAAATAGGTGGAGATAAGGTTAAAAAGATCGTTCAATACGGAAGATCTACTTTTTATTGTCCAAAACTTCAAAATAACAAGTAATTCTATATTAAATATTAATTGACTTAATTTATTTTGAATTTATAGCACGCATATGGCTAATCACGCTTCTGCAAAAAAAAGATCGAGACAGAACAAAACTAGAAATACTGTTAATTCTCAATACCTATCTAAATTTAGAAACGCTCTAAATAAATTTAAATCATCAGTAGAGGCAAAAAATGAGGAAGAAATCCAAAAATCTTTCAGCAATGTCAACTCAATAATGGCCAGAGCATCAAAAAAAGGTATTTTTAAAAAAGAATACATATCCAGAAAGTTATCCTCTTTATCAAAACAAATTTCAAAAAAATAATTTTTTTTTAATTTTTTTCACTTTTCTTCTTGCTAAAAATACTTAAAGGGTATTCATTAAGTAAATTATTTTGGTGATTAAATTTTACGACTTTAGATTTTTTTCGTAAAATTCTTCAAGTAAAAAATCATCTTGTTGGGGGAAAATGGATAATACATCTACTATATTTGACGAAAGTAAATGGTTATCCTTTAAAAAAAATCTTAAAAAAAATGTTGGTGAAACTGCTTTTAATAATTGGTTAAAACATTTAAACTACGTAACTTTCGAAGAAACAACCATAACATTTTCTGTTCCAACCAAGTTCTTAAGAGATTGGATAGTAAATAACTATTCAGATAAGATTAAAAGCGAAGCAAAAAACTATATAGAAAAAGTTGATACAATTAAGTTTGTCGTTAAACCATCAGGAGGAAGAATAGTTCCAGGTACTACTCGAACAATTAAAAGTACAGATAATCACTGGAAGTCCACAATGGACCTAAGATCCAACCAATCTTCCAATTATCCTAATGAATTTGGTGCACCTCTTGATCCTAGATTTACTTTTGAAAATTTTGTTGTTGGAAAACCAAACGAACTTGCATTTGCTGCGTCACAAAGAGTTTCAGAAGCAGATAAAATTTCATTCAACCCATTATTTTTATGCGGAGGAGTGGGTCTTGGCAAAACACATCTAATGCATGCAATTGGATGGAAAATTAAGCAGAAACAACCCGAAAGAAAAGTAATTTATCTTTCTGCAGAAAAATTTATGTATCAATTTGTTCGTGCTTTAAGATATAAAGATACTTCAGCATTTAAAGAACAATTTAGATCAATAGATGTTCTTATGATAGATGACGTACAATTCATAAGTGGTAAAGATAATACTCAAGAAGAATTCTTTCATACATTTAATGCTTTGATTGAACAAAATAAACAAATTGTTATATCAGCTGATAAAACACCTACTGATCTTGATGGTGTACAAGAGAGGTTAAAATCTAGACTTGGTTGCGGTTTAGTTGCTGATATTCATCCAACAACTTATGAATTAAGGCTTGGAATATTAATCGAGAAAGCTCACAAAAGAGGTGTAGAAATTCCTCCAAAAGTTTTAGAATTTATTTCTCACAGAATTATTTCTAATGTAAGAGAAATGGAAGGTGCTCTTAATAGATTGGTTGCTCATGCAACATTAGTTGGAACATCAATTACTGTTGAAACAGCCCAAATAGTTCTTCAAGATTTACTAAAATCATCTAATAAGAAAATTACAATTGAAGAAATTCAAAAAAAAGTTGCTGAACATTTCAATATAAGAATTACAGATATGCATTCGCCAAGAAGATCTCGTTCTGTTGCTCGTCCTAGACAAATAGCAATGTATTTGGCAAAATCAATTACATCTAGATCATTACCTGAAATTGGCAGAAAATTTGGAGGTAGAGATCATACAACTGTAATGCATGCTGTAAAAAAAATAGAAGAGCTTAAGTTATCAGATGTTAATTTTAATGAAGACCTAGAATTATTAAAAAGACTTATAGATTCTTAAATCTATTTATCATATGCTTAGATATGAAATTTAAAATATCACGCTCTATTTTTTTTAAAACACTTTCGCATCTTCAAGGTATAGTTGATAAAAAAAATTCACTTCCAATTTTAGCAAATATTTTAATAGAGGCTAATGACAATAAATTAATATTATCCTCAACAGATATGGATATATCTATAATAGAAAAAATTCCCTGCAATGTTACGGAAAATGGATCTACTACAATAAATTCTCAAATTTTGTATGACATAGTAAGAAAAATTGATGATAGTAGCGAAATAGAAATAATATCAAACAGTGGTAAATTACTTACTTTGAGATCAGAAGGATCAAGATTCTCATTGGCGTGCTTACCAAAAGAAGACTATCCTTTAATAGAAAAAGACAATACTGGTACCGATATTTCTTTAAACTCAAAAATTTTGTTTAAATTAATAGATAAAACAAAATTTGCTATTTCAAATGAAGAAACCAGATATTTTTTAAATGGTTTGTACTTTAATGTTACTAATGAAAATAATAAGAATATTGTAACACTTGTCGGCACTGATGGTCATAGATTAGCTAAGTTTAGCCATGAAATCGAAGGAAAAATTGTTCAAGTTTCAGGAGTAATAATACCAAAAAAAACAATTTATGAGTTATCAAAGTTATTATCTGAAGTAGAATCGAATATTGATATATCTATTAGCTCAAACAAGATAGTATTTAAACTTGGAGATATAATTTTTATTTCAAAGCTCATTGATGGAAGCTTTCCTGATTATAAAAGAGTAATACCAAATGATAATACTAATATTCTTAAGATAAATAGAGATAAACTATTCTCTGCTGTTGATAGAGTTAGTACAATAGCTAATGAAAAATCTCCAGTTATAAAATTTAAATTGTTAAAGAACGTCCTTAACTTAAATACGATTAATAATGAGAGTAGTACCGCATCTGAGGATCTAATAACAAATTATATAGGAGAAGATATAGAAATAGGATTTAACTCAAAATATATAATGGATATAGTTAATAATTTAGAAGATGAAGAAATATCAATCATATTAAAAGATAATTCCTCACCAATAATTGCACAAGAAAATTCAAATACAAATCTTGTATATGTTTTAATGCCAATGAGAGTTTAAAATTTGGCAAAAATAAAAGATATAGAGTTCTTCAACTTTCGAAATTTTAAACACTTAAAAAGCTCTTTTGATAAAAATGTAAATATTTTAGTTGGTGATAACGGTTGTGGTAAAACTAATATCTTAGAGGGAATATCTTTGATTGCAAAAGGTAGAGGAATAAGAAATTCAAATATTGTAAATCTAATAAAAAAACAAGAAGAAAATTTTTTTATAAAAAGTAATTTAGAAATACAAAAAAATGAGTTTAATATAAAAATATTTACAGAACAAAAAAATGAAAAATTTAAAAAAATAATTAAAATAAATAATGATGCATCAAAAGATTCTCAAGATTTTCTGAACCATTCTATTTCATATCTTGTATTTTTACCAGAGATGGAAAGATTATTTCAAGCATCACCTTCCTATAGAAGAAATTTTTTAGACAGACTAATTTTTTCTAGTAGAAATGATTACAATAGATTGATTAATAAATATAAAAAATCTTTACTTGAAAGAAATAAAATACTCCAATCTTATAATATTGATTATGATTGGTTAAATCGCATCGAAAGCGAAATATCTTTATTAGGTTTAGAAATATATAAGTTGAGAAATACACAATTAAATATTTTAAATACGGAACTTAATTATATGAAAAATGATCATAACTTTCAATTTGATGTTAAATTAGAAATAAAGGATGATTTTGTAAACACTGAAATTAATTTTGAAGAATATTTGTCAAATCTAATAAATTCACGGGAATATGATAAACAATTTGGTGGCACTAAAATTGGACCTCATAAATCAGACATTATTTCCATTGTTAACAATGAATTTGAGGCTTCTCTATTGTCTACAGGACAACAAAAAACAATTGTTTTGATGTTGCTACTAGCTCAATGTAATTATTTAGTAAATCATAGAAAAATAAAACCAATATTTTTATTTGATGAAATAGGTTCACATTTAGATAAACATAATCGTCAAATTTTACTAGATATGATTAAAAAATTTGAAATTCAATTTTTTTTGACAGGAACCGATAAAAATTTGTTTTCTTTTGTGTCAACAAACGCACAATTTTATAATATAACTGAATCATGAATTCTGAATACTCTTCTGATTCAATTAAGGTACTAAAAGGTCTTGAAGCTGTTAGAAAAAGACCTGGTATGTATATTGGTGATACTGATGATGGATCTGGTTTACACCAAATGATATATGAGGTGTTAGACAATTCTATTGATGAGGCATTGGCTGGTTACTGTGATAAAATTGAAGTAATATTAAACACTGATGGGACAGCTACAATAACAGATAATGGTAGAGGGATACCTGTAGACCTTCACAAAACAGAAAAAATACCTGCAGCCCAACTAATTATGACTGAGTTACATGCTGGAGGTAAATTTGATCAAAATAGTTACAAGGTTTCTGGTGGGCTTCATGGCGTTGGAGTATCAGTAGTTAATGCTTTATCTGAATATCTAAATTTAGAAATTAATAGGGATGGTAAAGTACACAATATTGAATTCGAAAATGGAATAGTAAGTAAAGAGTTAAAAGTAATTGGTGATTCAGAAAAAATTAATAATCAGTTTTTTACTGGTACAAAAATTACTTTTTTACCAACTATAAAAATTTTTAAAGATATTAATTTCAACTTTAAAACAATTGAGAAAAGACTTAGAGAACTAGCATTCTTGAATACTGGTATAAGCATTTTTTTAACTGATAAGAGACAGTCTGAAGAAAAAAAAATTAATTTTAAATATGAGGGTGGTATTAAGGAATATGTAAAATATTTAAATGATGGTAAAAATCTCATTAACTCCAATCCAATATACTTTCATGGTGAAAAAAATGATATTTCAGTTGAATGTTCGTTACAATGGACTGATAACTATCACGAAAATACAATTTGCTTTACAAACAATATTATTCAAAGGGATGGCGGCACTCATTTAGCTGGTTTTAGAGGTGCTCTTACTAGGTCAATTGTAAATTACATTAATAAGAATGTAAAAAATTCTAGTAATATTACAGGTGAAGATGCTCGGGAAGGATTAACATGTATAATATCAGTAAAATTACCAGATCCTAAATTTTCGAGTCAAACTAAAGATAAGCTTGTATCTTCCGAAGTAAGACCAGTGATAGAATCTACAAGTTTAAATAAATTAGAACAATGGATAGAAGAAAATCCATCTGAAATTAAGAAAATAATTGATAAGATTGTAGAAGCTTCAAATGCCAGAGAAGCTGCAAGAAAAGCAAGAGAATTAACAAGGAGAAAAACTGGTCTGGAAAATACTTCTCTTCCTGGTAAACTTGCTGATTGCCAAGAGAAAAATCCAGAATTATCAGAATTATTTATAGTTGAGGGAGACTCAGCAGGTGGCTCTGCAAAGCAAGGCAGGGATAGAAAAAATCAAGCCATTCTTCCTTTAAGGGGTAAAATACTTAATGTTGAAAGAGCAAATGACAAGCAGGTTTTGACAAGTAATGAAATAGGAGCATTAATTACTGCTATTGGTGCAGGAGTTGGAAATCCAACTGATGAAACTGATCAAAATAAAATTGAAGGTAAGTTTGATGTTTCTAAAATGCGATATCATAAAATAATTATTATGACAGATGCAGATGTTGATGGAAGTCATATTAGAACTTTATTGTTAACTTTTTTTTATAGACATATGAAACCAATTATAGATACAGGTAGGCTATATATTGCTCAACCTCCTTTATATAGACTTAAAAAAGGCAACTCTACAGTATATAAAAAAGATGATAGTGATTTAGAAGATTATTTAATTCAAGAAGGTTTAAAGAATACTATTTTTAAAAATACCCAAGGATCTCAAGTTGCAGGAGAAGAACTAAAGAAAATTATCTATCTTTCAAAAAAAACAAAAAATTTAGTTATGCCATTACTAAGAAGAGTTGATAATAGTGATATAATTGAGCATGCTGGAATAGTTCGAGCTTTAGATGTTAGAAATCTTAGAGATAATAATATTGGTCAAGAAATTGCAAAATATCTTCAACAAAGATTAAACTTAATTTCAAATATTTCTCAAAAAAACTGGAAAGTAGTTCATAAAAATAATTCAATTTTATTTGAAAGAACAATCAGGGGATTTACTGAAAAATATATTATAGATGAAAATTTTGTAGTTACACCAGAGGCAAAAGCATTGAATGAACTTAAAGATCAACTAATGGAGAATTTTTATCGCCTTAAAGAAACAGGAAGTGGAGTTCTTAATCACAAAAATGAAGAGTTCAAGATTTTTGGACCTTTAGACTTAATAGATAAAATATTAGATATAGGTAAGTCAGGCCTTCATATTAATAGATATAAGGGATTAGGAGAAATGAATCCGGATCAATTATGGGAAACAACATTAGATCAAAATGAAAGGATACTTTTATCAGTAAAAATAAATGAAGTTGATGCTGCAAATAAAGCATTTGAAGATCTAATGGGTGGTGAGACAGATGCAAGAAAAAAATTTATAGCTGAAAATTCATTAAAAGTCGCGAATCTTGATATTTAATTATCAATGAATACTATCTTACTTGGAAATCTAATAAAAATTAGATGGATAGCAATATTTGGTCAAGTTTTGGCAATTTTATTTGTATCGTTTTTTTTAAAAATTCAAATTCCTTTTTTTGAAACTCTATCAATAATTTTATTATCCGTTGCAGTAAATTTTTATTCTTATTATGAAGAAAGAAAGAATAAATCTATAAGTAATTCAAAAGCATTTTCTTATCTACTTTTTGATACTTTACAATTAGGTTTTTTGCTTTTTCTAACTGGTGGAATAATAAATCCATTTTCTATACTAATTTTAGCACCAGTCATTACATCAGCTTCATATTTGCCAGCATTAATGACTGTTATTCTCTCAACAATTTCTATTTTAATTATCATATTATTAAATTTTTATTTTATTCCACTTAATTTAGGTCCTAAGTTTTACTTACCAGAAATTTATAGTTTTGGATTAATTTCAGCTTTAATTATAACAGTAATTTTTATAGCTATTTATGCTTATCTATTTGCAAGTTCTTCGAGACAAATTTCAAATGCACTTTCAATTTCTAAACTGCAAATTTTGAACCAAAAGAAGATGACCGAAGTGGGCTCTCTCAGTGCAGCTGCTGCTCATGAATTAGGCACACCACTTAATACAATCTTTTTAGTTTTAAATGACTTGTTAAAAGAAAAAAAATTAATTGAAGACCAAAATATAGCAAAGGATATTTTGCTATTAAAATCTCAAGCAGAAAGATGTAAAGAGATATTACAAAGATTTTCTAAAAACCCTTTAAAATTAAAAGATAAATTTTTAGAAAAAGTTAAAATATCTGACTTAATTAAAATAAACTTTGATAAATTTAATAAGAATAAAAAACTAATATTAGAAATTAGACCAACAGATTCTGAACCTGAAATAATCTACAGAGACGAAATAATTTACGCTCTAGGCAACATTATTCAAAATGCAGTACTTTATTCTGTAAGTACAACAAAAGTGAAAATAAATTATCAGAAATCATGTGTTAATATTTGCATATCTGATGATGGCAGTGGATTTTCCAAAGATATTATTGATAAATTAGGAGAACCATATGTTTCAAAAAATAAAAATGGCATGGGACTAGGTATATTTATAGCGAAAAATCTAATTGAAAATATGGGCGGTAGTCTTAATTTTTATAATTCTAAAGATAATAATGCTATTGTTGAAATTATTTTTGATAACTCTATCTTAAATATATGAATATGAAACTGCTAATTGTAGATGATGATCTTCCCTTTAGAGAAAGATTAACAAGATCTATGGAAAAAAAAGGGTTTGAGGTGACTTCATCCCCTGGATTTAAAGATTCATTGGCAAAAGTTAATGAGAGCAATTTTGACTATGCAGTTGTTGATATGAGATTGGAAGATGGGTCTGGATTAGAATTGGTAAAAGAATTACAAAAAATCAGTCCGAAAACTAAATCTTTACTTTTAACAGGTTATGGTAATATTGCTACAGCTGTGGCAGCAATTAAATCTGGAGCTATAGATTACTTACCTAAGCCTGCTGAAATTGATCAAATCTATGACGCATTAACTAATTCAAAAGAAGTTCTTCCTCCACCACCCGAAAACCCTATGACAGCTGATAGGATAAGATGGGAGCATATTCAAAGAGTTTTTATACAATGTAATAGAAACGTTTCTGAGACTGCAAGAAGATTAAGGATGCATAGACGTACCTTGCAAAGAATTTTAAATAAACACGCTCCTAGAGAATAGCAAAAATACTTAAAGTCTTATTCTCCTTTAGTCACTTTTATAAAAACATCTTCCAAATCTCCTTCAGATGTATTGATTTCCTTAAATTTAATTTGATTTGAATAAAGTATATCAATAATATTTTTAATATTAGTTTTATTTTTATCATAGCTTAATTTCAAAATATTATTAGTTATAACGGGTTTAAATTCATTTAATTGATTTGGAACTGAAATGTTTCTTTCTAGAACAAACAAAACCGTTTTAGTAGATATAATATTTAGTAATTCATTTTTGGTTCCCTCAATAATTTTTTTTCCATGATTAATTATTGAGATATTGTCACACAAATTTTCTGCTTCTTCTAAATAATGTGTAGTTAAACATATCGTTTTTCCCTGCTTATTTATTCTTTTTATATAATCCCAAACAGAAGCTCTAATATCAATATCTACACCAGCTGTTGGTTCATCTAAAATAATGATTTCAGGATCGTGTACTAATGCCTTACCAATTAATAATCTTCTTCTCATACCTCCTGACAAGGTTCTAGCATATGCATTTCTTTGATCAATTAATTTTAAATTTTCTAAAATTTCATCAGTTTTTCTTTTCCTTTTTGGTACACCATATAAACCTGCTTGTAGTTCTAATAACTCTGCAGGAGAAAAAAAGGGGTCTATATTAAGTTCTTGAGGAACTATACCAATTTTAAATTTACTTAATTTAGTATTTTTATCTATATCAATCCCACAAATACTGACATCACCTGAATTTTTTTTAACTAAACCTCCAAGCACATTGATAAATGTTGATTTTCCAGCACCATTTGGGCCTAATAAACCGTGAATTGTTCCTCTTTTGATAGTAATATTAAAATCTATTAAAGCTTTAACCTCCTGATATTTTTTTAGGAAAGTTTTATTTACATTTTTAGCTTCTATTGAATATTTATAATCTGACATTTTATTAGAATCTTATATATTTAAATTTACAATGAATACAAAGAGTAGATTAATATTAGTTGATGGTTCAGCCTATATATTTAGAGCTTATTATGGACTACCACCTATGAATCGTGCAGATGGCACTCCAATTAATGCTGTTTTCGGTTTTACCAATATGCTTGTTAAGTTGATAGAAGATTATAGCGATGATAAAATGATAGTTATTTTTGATGCAGCGAGGGAAAATTTTAGAAATCAAATCTATCCAGAATATAAAGCTAATAGGGGAGAGGCTCCTGATGATTTAATACCACAATTTCCTTTAATCAGAGAATGTGTAAAAAGTTTTAATATACCGCAATTAGAAATAGAGGGATTTGAAGCAGACGATTTAATAGCTACTTATGTGAGCCAAGCAGAAAAAGATAAAATTGATACTATCATAGTTTCATCAGATAAAGATTTAATGCAGCTTGTTAGTAAAAATGTAACAATGTTTGATCCAATGAAAAATAAAAAAATTGAAATTAAAGATGTTGAAGAAAAATTTGGAGTTAAACCTGATAAGGTTATTTTTATTCAAGCGTTAACAGGAGATAAAGTAGATAACATTCCAGGTGCGCCAGGTATTGGTCCTAAAACAGCATCACAACTAATAAATGAATTTAACAATATTGATGGGTTAATGAAAAATCTAAGTAAAATTAAGCAGGAAAAAAGAAGAAATATTTTAACAGAAGCAGAAAATGATATTAGATTAAGTCTACAACTCGTAACATTAAAAAATGATGTGCAAATACCTGATAGTATTAACAAAATAAAAACTTATAACGAACTAAAAAATGATAATAATAATATCTTTGAGTTCCTTAAAGAGCAAGGCTTTAGATCAACATCTGAAAGATTAAAATCCAATTCTTTTATATCTAGTGATAATGATAACATTATTCAAAAAAAAGAAATACAACCTAAATACCAATTAATTAATTCAAAAAAAAATTTTGAAAAGGTTTTAAGTGAAATTGAAAAAAAAGGTATATGCGCCATTGATACTGAAACTGACTCACTCAATATAGAAAAAGCTAAATTAGTTGGTATATCAATTTGTTATAATGAAAATATTTCATACTATATTCCTATAAACCATACTATTTTGGATGGTTCTAAAAAAATTGATAATCAGTTGGAAGAAAAATATGTAATTAATAATATTAATAAAATTTGTGAAAATGAATCAATTTTAAAAATTGGACAAAACATAAAATATGATATTAGAATTTTAAATAAGTATGGAGTAGCGTTTAACTCAATAGCAGACACAATGTTAATTTCTTATTCAATTGATAATGGAATTTTTAAGCATAATTTGGATGATTTATCATACAATCACTTAAATCACTCAACAATTAAATATAAGGAAGTTGTTGGTACAGGGAAAAATGAAATTACTTTTGATAAAGTAACTATTGAAAATGCAGTTAATTATGCAGCTGAAGATTCTCTATTAACGTTTAGGCTTTTTAAACATCTTTATCCTCGTTTAATAAAAGAAAAGGCAAATTTTGTTTATCAAAACATAGATTTACCTCTTGTAGAAGTATTATCTTCAATTGAAGCAAATGGCATAGAGGTAAATAAAAAGTTTTTAACAAGTTTAAGTAATGAATTTGAGAATGAAAGTAAAAAACTTGAAAAGAATATTTATAAACTTTCAAAAGAAGAGTTTAATATTGGCTCACCTAAACAATTGGGAGAGATATTATTTGTTAATCTTAAAATACCTGGTGGTAAAAAAACAAAATCAGGCACATATTCTACTGACTCTTCAACTTTAAATAATTTAGCCTCTGATGGATTTGAAATTGCACAACTCGTTCTTGATTGGAGGGAGTTAACAAAACTTAAATCAACTTATACAGATGCTTTATTTAGGTTAGCAGATGAAAAAAGTAGAGTTCATACATCATTTGGTTTAGCTAATACTTTAACAGGTCGATTAAGTTCTACAGATCCAAATCTTCAAAATATCCCAATTAGAACTGAAAATGGAAAAAAAATAAGAACAGCTTTTGTCAGTGGAAAAGGGAAAAAATTAGTCAGTTTTGATTATTCTCAAATAGAACTTAGATTAGCTGCAGAAATTTCTAGTGATAAAAATTTTATTAAAGCTTTTAAAAACGATGAAGATATTCATGCATCAACTGCTAAGGAAATATTTAATCTAAACGATAGTCAAATAAACAATGATTATAGAAGAAAAGCAAAAGCAATTAATTTTGGTATTCTATATGGAATTAGTCCATACGGTTTAGCTAAACAACTTGATATTTCCAATACAGAAGCAAAAGATTATATAAATGAGTATTTTATTAAATATCCAAAAATTAAAAAATATATGGTGCATCAAATTGATTTCGCAAAAACAAATCAATATGTTGAAACAATTTTTAAAAGAAAAATTAATATTAAGGGAATTTCTGATAAGAATTTTGCTGTTAGAGGTTTTGCAGAAAGACAAGCTATTAATGCACCAATTCAAGGTAGTGCAGCAGATATTATTAAGTTAGCAATGATTGAAATTCATAAGGAAATAAAACTTAAAAATATTGAGGCTCAAATGCTTTTACAAGTACATGATGAACTGATTTTTGAAGTCGAAAGTAAGAAATATGATAATTTAGTAAGTAATGTAAAAACTATTATGGAGTCAGTACATTTAAAGTATAAAGATTTTTCAGTTCCACTCATTGTTGATTTTGGTGCTGGTAATCATTGGGGACAGGCACATTAGAGTACACTTTATGGAAGTTAAAAAAAAAATTAAGAAACGAAATCCTTTTGCTCAAGATTTAAAACTACCCAAGTATAAACAAAGAATTGTTAGAAATAAAAAAACTTACACAAGAAAAGGAAAAAAAAAGGATATTTAAAATTCTTCATCAAAGGTATTCATTTCAAACCATTTTTCAAGCTCATGATACCCTCCAATTTTTTCTCCATTTAAAATTATTTGAGGAAAGGTTTTAGCGTTCGGAAATTTTTCAAAAAAATCTTCTCTTGTATAATCTGTATCAAGCATATGAACCTTTGGGTTATACTTAGCTAAACGTAATTTAGCTTTATCACAGTAAACACAATTTATTTTAGAATATATCTCAGCTTCCATTAAAAAGCTTCATCAAAACTTAAAGCCCTATCTGTAGGTCTTTGATATTCAGATACTCTTTTTTCAAAAAAGTTTGTAACATTTTGGACATCTAAAGCTCTCATAAAATCAAAAGGATTTTCTGTATTAAATACTCTATCAAACTCAAATAAATCTGCAATTCTATCTGCAACAGCTTCAATATATTGACACATCAAGTCTTGGTTCATCCCAATTAAATCTACTGGTAAAGCATCTCTAACGAATTCTTTTTCAAATGCTACTGCCTCTCTAACAATTTCTTCAAATTGTGATTGAGGCACGTCTGAAGGAATCAAAGATGGATCACTAATATCTGCATCAGTTAATGTTTTATTATTAAACTTGTCTCTTAAAGTCCTAAACATTAAAGATGAAAAGCTAAAATGCATTCCTTCATCTCTTGCAATCCAATCGTTAGATAAGGCTAAACCAGGTAATAACCCTCTTTTTCTAAAATAATATATTGCACAGAAAGAGCCTGCAAAAAATAAACCTTCAACTAATCCAAAACCTATTAATCTGGTTAGGAGATTTTGACTACCATTAAGCCATTTTGATACCCATTGTGCTTTATGGTTAATGCATGGCACATTTTGTATTGCATCAAAAAGCATATCTTTTTCTTTTGCATCTTTTACATAAGCCTCAATTTGAAGACCGTACATCTCTGCATGAATTGATTCATTCAACATTTGAATCGAGATAAAACATCTCGCCTCGGGTATTAATATTTCTTTGTAGAATCTACTTGCCAAATTTTCGTTAATCATTGCTTCAGAATTAGCAAAATATGCAAGTACATGCTTAATAAAATGTTTTTCACCATCATTTAAAGTTTCAAGATCTCTTAAATCATCTTGCAATGATACTTCTTCGGTTGTCCAGAAGGCTTGAATATGTTGTTTGTACCTATCCCAAATTTCTTGGTTTTTTATTGGAAATATTGATTTAACGCCTTTTGATATCATTCTTTACTCCTTCTTTATGCACTGCAAGTTTCGCAATCTTCTGGTTCATTGTTTTGTTTAATAGCAGTATTTATATAAGCATCTTTTGCTGCTTTTTCTGATGAAACTGTAACTTTTACAGCATCAACTGCTGATCTGCTTCTTAGATAATACATTCCTGTTTTAAGACCTTTTTTCCAAGCATACATATGCATTGAATTAACTTTCCCAAATGTAGGCGTTGAAAGCCAAAGATTCATTGATTGGGTTTGATCAATAAATGGCGCTCTATCTGCTGACATATCTATGACAGTTTTTTGTGATACTTCCCAAACTGTTTTATAGATTTCTTTTAGCTCAGTTGGAATTTCATTTATGTTTTCAACCGATCCATTTTCTAAAATTATTTTGTCTCTCATATCTTTATTCCACAGCCCTCTTTGAGAAAGTTCATTCACCAAATATCTATTTACGAGTAGGAACTCACCTGAGAGTGTTTGTCTTTTATATATATTAGAGGTTTGGATTTGGAATGTTTCGGTGTTACCTAATATAATGCCTGTTGACGCAGTTGGCATACAAGCTGTGGTTAAAGAGTTTCTTACACCGTGCTCTTTAATTTTAGCTCTTAGCGCATCCCAATCCCATTTTGAAGAAGGATTAACATTCCACAGATCAAATTGAAATTTACCTTCTGAAATTGGTGAATTTTTAAATGTTTCGTATGCTCCCTTTTCTTTTGCTAATTCACATGAAGCTTCTAAAGCTCCAAAGTAAATTGTTTCAAAAATTAATTTATTTATTTCTTTAGCCTCTTCAGAATCATAAGCTATTCCCAACTTGAAGTAGACATCTGCAAGACCCTGTATTCCTAAACCTATTGGCCTGTGTTTATTATTAGACCTTTCCGTTTTATCAGTTGGATAAAAATTAATATCAATCACTTCATCTAAGTTTTTTGTGGCCAATTTTGCTGTTTCATAAAGGGCATCATAGTCATATATTAATTTTTTATCTGATTTTTTTACAAATTTTGGCAGAGCTATAGAAGCCAAGTTACATACAGATGTTTCATTCTTATCTGAATATTCAACTATTTCTGCACACAGGTTTGAAGATTTAATAACACCAATATTTTTTTGGTTAGACTTGTTATTGATTGAGTCTTTATAGAGCATATAAGGCTGTCCTGTTTCTATCTGCGCTTCTATAATTTTAGACATTAGATCTCTTGCTTTAATTTTTTCTAAATGCTTCATTTCATTTTCATACTTAGTGTAAAGTTTTTCAAACTCGTCACCATAAACATTAGAAAGTCCTGGACATTCATGTTCACTCATAAGTGTCCATTCTTCATCATTTTCTACTCTTTTCATGAATAAATCTGGTATCCATAAAGCGTAAAACAAATCTCTTGCTCTAAATTCTTCGGCGCCAGTATTTTTTCTAAGTTCTAAAAATTTCTCAATGTCAGCATGCCAGGGCTCTAAGTAAACTGCAAAAGAACCCTTTCTTTTACCTCCGCCTTGATCAACTGATTTAGCAGTCTCATTAAAAATTTTAAGAAATGGAATAAGACCATTAGATTTACCATTTGTTGATTTTATTCTACTTCCACTACCTCTAATATTGTGTGCGTGCATGCCAATACCACCTGCGGTTTTAGATATTAGAGCACAATCTTTTATGGTGTTAAAAATACCTTCAATAGAATCATCCTCCATACCTATTAAAAAGCACGATGATAATTGTTGCATTTTTAATCCACTATTAAACAAAGTTGGGGTAGCATGTGTGTACGTACCAGTTGATAAATTTTTATAAGTTTCTTTTATTTTATCTAAATTAAACTCATTACCGGTAACTGTTAAAGTTACTCTCATCCATAGGTCTTGAGGTCTTTCAATTGTTTTATTATCAAACTTTAATAAATATGCCCTGATTAGTGTTGTAAGAGCAAAATAATCAAAGGTATAATCTTTGTCATAATCAATCACTGATTCTATTGCATCTGCATTTTCCATCACTTTTTTATAATAATCTTCTCTCAATAAACCATCATCGTATAAGTTCTTTGTAGCTATTATGAAGCCTGGAGTTTCTTTATGAAGAGAATTAACTTTTATCCTTGCTGCTAGGTAAGAATAATCAGGATGTTCAACTGTTAAAGCTGCTGCTGTTTCAGCAAGATAAGTATCAATTTCAACAGAACTAATATCACTATACAATCCTGGAACTGCTTTTTGAACAACAACAATTGGATCAATATTTAAACCAGTCGATAGAACAGAAACTCTATTGGTAATTTTATCAAGTGAAATTGGTTCTTTACTTCCATCTCTTTTAGTGACCATCATTGAAGAAGCTTTTTCTCCAACTTGTTCTTTTAGTTTTTTAGTATGATATCTTGAAGCTGCTCTTTGTTCTCTATACAAAACATATGCTCTAGCAACCTTATGATGCTCATCCCTCATAAGAGCTAATTCCACTTGATCTTGTATATCTTCTATGTGAATCATGTCTCCATCAGCAATCCTTCTGGTTAGTGCTGAGACAACTTTATGTGTTAAAGCTTCGACGGTTTTATGAATTCCATCTTGTTGTTCTTTTTCCTTATTTTTATCATTTCTAATTTTTGTTTGTGCTAAGAATGCTTTTTTAATAGCATTCGAAATTTTCTCCGATTTGAAAGGAGTAATAGCTCCGTCACGACGTACAACACTTAGTGTTAAAATATTTACACTTTTTTCTTCTGAGATTTTTGCTGATACCTGTAGATTGTCTGCCATTTAAATTCTATCCATTTTTAAAAAATTATTGTCGAAAAACACAATATGTAGTGCCGCCGAAAAGGGACAATACAACATTTGCTCAATATCGCAATAAGAACAAAATAAGAACATAAATATTTTTTTTATCATGTCAATCCCTTACTTAATCCAAATTTTTATGAGGCAAACAAGTTATTGAAATATTTACATTTACTTATCAACTTAAGTCACATTTTGTTAACCGAGTCATTTTTTCTTTGAACTTAAATCTGCCATAAATTATTAATAAAAAGCAGTATGGCTAGGATAGCATTAGTAGACGACGAGCAGTCGATTCTCACATCAGTATCTCTTTCTTTGGAAAGTGAAGGATTTACAGTAGACACATTTCTTAATGGAGTTGAGGCCTTAGAGGCTCTTGAAAGCAAATCTTATGATTTAGGATTATTTGATATCAAAATGCCTAAAATGGACGGTAATGAACTTCTTTCAAAAGTACGTTCGAGCAAGACTGAAAATCTAAAAGATCTTCCGATTATTTTTTTAACATCAAAAGATCATGAACAAGATGAGATTATTGGATTAAGAATGGGCGCTTCAGATTATATAAAAAAACCTTTTTCACAAAAATTATTAAATGAGCGCATCAGAACAGTGCTAAGAATTCATAACAATAGAAATGAAGAACAAAAAGATAATGATATTAAAAAACAAAATTTTATAAAAGGTGATTTGATACTAGATGAAGATAAACAATTATGTTTTTGGAAAGGTATAGAAATTGAACTTACAGTTGCAGAGTTTAATTTAATTAAATCTCTTGCTCAGTATCCTGGGGTAGTAAAAGATAGAAATCAATTAATGGACGCAATGTATGGTGATTCAATATATGTTGATGACAGGACTATTGATAGCCATATAAAGAGATTAAGAAAAAAATTCAGATCTTA
>CACAVG010000015.1 GCA_902535885.1 uncultured Alphaproteobacteria bacterium
ATTAAACTTAAATTTCTTACCTTAACATTTATAAGTTTATTTTTTTCAAAATTAGTACATGCTGAAACTGCACCTGGATTTAATTCATGGGATGATGTTGTTAAAGCTGCTGATGGCGGACAGGTAAATGTTTATATGTGGGGTGGATCAGACGCTATCAATGGTTTTGTTGATGACTTTTATGGAGTTCCGTTAAAAGAAAAATATAACATAACTTTGAACAGAGTTCCTTTAAAGGGGACAGTTGACGCTGTTAACCAAGTATTAAGTGAAAAAGAAGCTGGAGTAACTGGTGATAATGGAAATATTGATTTGATTTGGATTAATGGAGAAAATTTCTGGACATTAAAACAAGCTAATCTTCTTTATGGACCATTCGCTGCTGGTTTACCTAACAGTGAATTTGTTGCTTGGGACAATCCAGCAGTAAACTTAGATTTTGGAAGACCTGTTGAAGGTATGGAAAGCCCATGGTCTAGTGCTCAGTTCCACTTTATGTATGACTCAGCTAGAAATAATTATGATGATATGCCTCGTAGTTATGCTGAATTAAGTAATTGGATAGCAGAAAACCCTGGAAGATTTACTTACATAAGACCTGGTAAAGGTGGATTTGTTGGTACTAGATTTGTAAAACAAATTTTCTTTGAGCTAAGTGGTGGACATGCGCAGTGGGTAGGTCCATTCAATCAAGAATTATACGATAAGTGGGCTCCAGAAGTTTGGAAATTATTAAATTCTTGGGAAAAAGATCTTTGGAGAGGTGGAGAAACTTATCCAAAAGATAATGCAGAAATGCATAGTCTATTTGCTAATGGTGAAGTTGATTTAGATTTTACACAATCTCCAAGAGGTGCTGGACCTACAAATACTGCCGGAACAACACCTCCTACATCAAGAGCATTTGCTTTTTATGAAAATATGATCGGAGATTTCAATTATTGGGCTATTCCTTATAACGCTCCTAACAAAGCTGCTGCACTAGTATATGCAAACCTAGTATTAGAACCTGAACTACAAGCTGCTCAAGTCCAACCAGCAAATGGTTTCTGCTGCGGTTGGGGTATTAGCACGGCTAAAGTTACAGATGCTGCTGGAAAAGCTGCAATAGCTGAAGCTCAAAATAATCTTGGAGATGCCGCTGAGGATCAAGACATCCTTGCGAAGGCTCTTGTTTCTGACATTGCTGCAGAATATCAAGATTTAATTGAAGCTGATTGGGAAGCAAACGTACTTTTAAAATAAAATAATATTTTATTAAGAAAATGGGCGGAGAAAGATTAAAAATTATCTTATCTTTAACTCCGCCCCTTTTAATTATTTTTACTCTTTTTTTTGGAGGAATTTTTTATGGATTTTTACAAAGCTTAGGGTATCAACCAGCAATTGGAAAATATGAAATAAATTTTTCAGCGTATTACAATGTTATGTTTTCCGAAAGATATGCAAAATTATTTTGGACTGGCTTAGGATTAAATTTATGGGTAAGTTTTGCTAGTACTTTTTTAGCAGCAGTTTTTGCTTTGTTTGGTGCTCTAGCAATAAGAAAAACATTTTTTGCAAAAACAATTTGTAATTTTATATATTCATTAAACTTGCCAATGCCTCATTTAGTTGTAGCAGTTGGCATTATATTCGTATTTTCTCAAAGTGGTTTATTAGCTCGTTTCGCATCTCAAATTGGATTAATTGGGAGTCCAGGAGATTTTCCCGTATTAGTTAAAGATAAATATGGTTTAGGTATTATTCTTGCTTATATTTGGAAAGAAGCAGCATTCTTTTTTATAATTTTAATGTCAGTATTACAATCTTTAGGAGAAAATTTTGAAGAACTTGCTCAAAGCTTAGGAGCAAATAGATGGCAAAGATTTCGATATGTTATTTTACCCTTAGTTATGCCAAATCTATTTTCTGCATCAATAATAGTATTTGCTTTTAGTTTTGGTGCATATGAAGTTCCAGCCTTGTTAGGTGTAATTTATCCTCAAATGTTACCGGTTATGGCATTTGAATTTTTCTTGAACCCTGATCTTAATGCAAGAAGTGAAGGGATGGCATTAAGCATTATTATTGCAATAATAGTAATGATTTTAGTTGTATTTTATTTTTGGTTAACTCAGGCAAAAATTAGGAAGGATTAATGAATAATAATTTAAAAAAAATAAATATATATGCAATTTATTTAGGTGCAATTATTTTAATTTTACCTCTTATAGCTTTCTTTATTAATGCATTTTCTTTTAGATGGTTTTATCCTCAAGTTATTCCAAAAGAGTTAAGTCTACAAGCCTGGGTAAGATTAAAATTAATACCAAAACCTGGTCAAAGAACCTTCGAAGGCTTTATAGAACTTTGGGCTTCTAATCCTGCAGTTATAAAGGCATTATTAAATAGTTTAAGTATTGGTTTCTTAGTTACAATTGTTTCAATAATAATTGCATTACCTGCTGCAAGAGTTCTGGGTTTATTAAATTTTAGATTTAAAAAATTAATTATTTTTATAATGGTCTCGCCCACTATACTTCCTCCAATAGCTTTTGTTTTAGGACTGAATATCAATTTTATATCATGGGGTTTTTCAGGTAATTATTTTGGAGTATGTTTAGTGCATTTAGTACCTATTATGCCATACGTAGTTCTTACTATGACTGGAATATTTGCAAACTATAACCCTGACTTTGAACATCAAGCAAGAACTTTAGGGGCAAATAAAACTAGAACATTTTTATTAATTACTTTACCTGCTATAGCTCCAGGTATGGTTGTTGCGGCGTTATTTGCATTTTTAGTTTCATGGAGTCAGTATCTTTTAACATTTTTAATTGGTGCGGGAAAAGTTATGACACTACCACTCCTTGTTTTTTCTACTGCCTCATCAGGGAATCCGGCTTTAACAGCTGCAATATCAATTATATTTATTTTTCCTGCTATATTGATATTATTTTTTACATCCAAATTTGTTTCTGGTGAATCTGGAGCTACTAGTGGATTTGGGAAAATATAACAATGAGTAAACTAAATATTAAAAATTTAATCAAAAGTTTTCCTAGCATGGATAGACCAGCAGTAAATAATGTAAATTTAGATATTGAAAGTGGAGAACTTGTTGCATTTCTCGGACCTTCAGGTTGCGGTAAAACAACTATTTTGAAAATGATCACAGGATTGTTTCAACCTGATAGTGGAGATATTATTCTTGATGAGCAATCACTATTAAAAATTCCAACTGAAAAAAGAGGGGTAGTTATGGTTTTCCAAAATTATCTTTTGTTCCCATATATGAATGTAAATGAAAATGTTGGATTTGCATTAAAAATGAAAAATGTCGATAAAAATACAATAGATCAAAAAGTAAAAGAAATGTTAGAACTGGTAAAATTACCAGATATTGGATTAAGAAAACCAAAACAGCTTTCTGGAGGTCAACAACAAAGAGTTGCGCTAGCCAGAGCATTGATATCTAATCCTAGAATATTGCTTCTAGATGAACCGTTAAGTAATCTTGACGCACATTTAAGAGATGAAATGCGAGAATTAATTGTGACTATTCAACAAAAATTAAAAGTAACAACAATATTTGTAACACATGATCAAGAAGAGGCGGTTCTTCTAGCAGATAAGATAGCTTTAATTTTTGATGGTGAATTACAAAATTTTACTTCTCCAAAAAATTATTATGAAAAACCAAAAAATATAAAAGCTGCAAAATTTTTTGGTGGAGTTAATTTTATTAATGCAAAGAAACATAATGATAATCTATCTACTAATATTGGAACAGTTCATTACAAAGGTGAAAATTATACAGATTTAAATGAAGATAATATAATAACTATTAGACCCGAAAATATAAAGTTAAGTAAAAATAATGATTTCAATGATAATTCATTCAAAGGCTTAATTAAATCAGTTATATTTTCAGGAACTCATACTAGATACAAAATTATAGTAAACAATTTAGAATTAGAATGCTCATTACAATCTGTAGGATTACAAGACATAAAAACAGATGATACAATTTATGTTCATTTACCCAGTGATAAAATATGGGCGATGAATGAATAAAAATATTGCAACAATTTCTTTTTCAAAAAATAATATACTATCAAAACTTTCAAAACATATGTTTGGAACTAATCTGGAACATATTGGAGATGCAATTTATAGAAATGGAATTTGGGCAGAAGTAGTAGAAAATAGAAAATTTTGTGGTCCTGATAAATTAGTTTGGAACAATGGTTTAGAAAATGATCATTTAGATTTTGGCATTGTACAGCCTTGGAAAGGTTATAACGCTTCTGCAAAACACGTTATGTACGCACATTCTAACTCAGAATATATTGTAAAAGGTGAAGAGATTATTAGTAGATACGGGAGTGGCAAACAATCTCAACAAATTACTATTCGAGAAAAATCAAAAATACAAAGAGGTATTAAGCAAAAGATTAATATTATTGACTCAAAAGATGAATACGAATTCAGTATTTATTTCAAAGGTGAAAATCAGAAAGTGTTTATAAATATTGGAGAAATAAATTTTACATTTAATGCAAATAAAAATTGGAAAAAAATTAAAAAAACATTCTCTTTTAAAAAAAGTAATTGCCTAAAAACCCTATCTATCTCTGTTAAGTCTGGAACAATTTTTATAGCAAACTGTTCATTAATGCCAAAAAATACAATTTTTGGATTTAGAAAAGATATCACAGAAATGATTAAAGAATGGAAGCCAAGTTATATTCGTTGGCCTGGAGGGAATTTTCTTTCAGGTTATAATTGGCAGAATGGAGTTGGAAAAAAAGATTATCGCCTTCCCTACTACGATCATGCTTGGTATCAATGGGAGTATAACGATGTAGGTACAGATGAATTTATGAAATGGTGTGAATATATTGGGAGCGAACCAATGATTACAATCAATACTGGTGATGGTACTATCCAACAAGCAAAAAATTGGATCGAGTATATGATTGGTTCAATTAATACAAAATATGGAAAATTAAGATATAAAAACGGTAGAAAAAATCCTTATGAATTGCAAACGATATTCATAGGAAATGAAATGTTTGGAGGATGGCAAATTGGTCATACAGATCCAATTACTTATGCAAATAAATATAATTCTTTTGTAAAAGAGTTAAAAAAATTAAATAAAAAATTACGATTTATTGCAGTTGGTGCCTGTTCAGATCATTTTGGTCATTGGAATGAGTATGTATTAAAAAATATTAAAGAAAAAATTGATGAATTGAGTGTCCATTATTATTCTATAAGAACCGAGAAAGATAAAAAACATCCAGATTATAAAACACGTTATATTCCAACGGTTGCTGCAGCAACAGAAGTTAGATTAATGTTAGATAGAACGATAAGAGAAATAAAAAAATATTCCAATAAGAATATTAAAATAGCCTTTGATGAATGGAACACTTATGTAGAAGCAACTCCACCTTATTTTATTGAGAATTATAATATTGCTGATGCAATTTATTCTGCTTCACTTCTTAACGCCTGTATAAATAGAGGGGATATAATAACCAACACTGGTATTTATCATTTGATAAATGTAATGGGTAATTACCGAATAGAAAAAAAGAAAATTTGGAAAACTCCAACAACACTTGTTTTAGAACTTTATACAAAATTTCATAAAGGTAAAATTTTAAAATCAGTTGTTAATTCTTCAAATTTTGTTTCTTTTAAATTAGGTAAACAGCCTGAATATAAAAATAATAAACTCATTGACTCTGCAGTAACAATGAATGGAAAACATGTGTGTATGTCTGTAGTTAATAAATCAAGTTCAGAGAAAATACTTTTAAAAGTTCCATATCTAGATAGGATTGCTGAAAATTATTGTATTGAAGGATCTAATAAAGTTGATCTTAATACTTATGCAAACACTTCAAAGGTTAAGATCAAAAAAAATTCCTTAAAAACAAGTAAAGGATTTTTAATACTACCACCGCACTCGATAAGTGTTGTACTTTTTAATTTATAACCTACGTTTTTTATTAAATTTAAGAGCTTAAAAGAGAATTAAGGTGATTGAAATAAAGATTTTAATGACTACTTATTCACATGATGGATAGTTATTTAGAATCAATAATTAAAAGAGATCCTGCAGCTAGAAGTAAATTAAGCATAATATTAACTTATCCAGGTGTAAAATCTGTATTTTTTCATAAAATAGCAAATCAATTATGGAATTTAAATTTATACACTCTTGCAAGAATAATATCTCAATTTAGTCGTTTCTTAACTGGAATTGAAATTCACCCAGCTGCAAAGATAGGTAAAAATCTTTTTATAGATCATGGGATGGGAACTGTAATTGGTGAAACAAGTGAAATCGGTGATAATGTTACACTTTATCACGGTGTAACATTAGGAGGTATCAGTCCTGCTGAAAATTCGAAAGATCAAAGAGATACAAAAAGACATCCAACAATTGAGGATAATGTAATTATTGGTTGTGGTGCAAGTATTCTTGGTCCAATTAATATTGGAAGTTGCGCAAGAGTTGGAGCTAATACAGTGATTTTAAAAGATGTTCCTCCTTATGCAACAATGGTAGGCAATCCTGTTAAAAACATTAATATTAATAAAGATACATCATTTAATCCATATGGTGTAAGAGACATTGATGATAACAAATAATGTTACTGAATTAATTGGTAACACTCCTTTAATAAAATTAAAATATCCCTCAGAAATTTCAGGTTGTGAAATATATGGTAAGGCTGAATTTATGAATCCAGCTGGTTCAGTAAAAGATAGAACAGCACTTGGTATTATCGAGGATGCAGAAGAAAAAAAATTATTGGAACCAGGTGGAACTGTTGTTGAAGGCACTTTTGGGAATACAGGAATAGGCTTAGCATTAGTTTGTAATGCAAAAAATTATAATCTAGAAATTGTAATGCCTAACATAACCGTTCAATCTAAAAGAGATATACTTAAAAATATGGGGGCAAAACTTCATTTAGTTGATGCAAAACCATATTCCGATCCTGGAAATTATCAAAAAGTCTCAAAGCAATTAGCTAAAGATATTGAAAAACAAACAGGTAAGAAAACTTTTTGGGCTGGACAGTTTGAAAATTTAGCAAATTACAAGTTTCATGAGAAAACAACATCTGCAGAAATATTTAAACAAACAGATGGAAAAATAGATGGTTTCACATGTGCAATTGGAACTGGAGGAACATTAACTGGTGTAAGTGTTGGTCTAAAATCAAAAAATAAAGGAATTATTATCGCTTGTACAGACTCACAAGGATCATCAATGTTTAATTATTTTACAAATGGTAAACCAGAAAAAAAAGGTGAAGAATCAATAACAGAAGGCATCGGACAGGCTAGAGTAACAAAAAATTTAGAAAATTGTAATGTAGATCAATCTTTTTTTGTTTCTGATCAAGAATGTATGGAAATGCTATTTAAAATTATGAAAACAGATGGATTATTTCTAGGATTAAGTTCCGGAGTAAATATATGTGGTGCAGTAAAATTGGCAAAATCAATGGGTACGGGTAAAAAAATAGTAACAATACTTTGTGATGATGCAAATAAATATTATGATAAAATGTTTAATAAAGAATACTTATTATCCAGAAATTTACCTTATGCTGATTGGATGTAATTATGAATACTAAAGATAAAAAATTTAATTCTAAAGTAATTCATTCAGGTCATGGCGCTGATGAAACTACAGGTGCAGTAATGCCACCTATTCATCTTTCATCGACTTTCAAGCAAAATTCTCCTGGGGACTTTACTTATGAATATGCAAGAACAGGAAACCCAACAAGAGATATATTAGAAAAGTTATTAGTTGAATTAGAAGATGGTAAATTTGCTTATGCTTTCAGCTCAGGTATGGCTGCAATTTCAGCATTATCAGATGCTTTAGGTAAAAATTATTCAATTATTTGTAGCGATGATGTTTATGGTGGAACAAGAAGAATTTTTGATAAAATTAAAACAGTAAATCAAGATGTGGAAGTAACATATACCGATCTTAGTAAAGAAAATAATTGGCAAGGTCATTTAAAAGAAAATACGAAAATGATTTGGGTTGAGACACCCTCTAACCCATTATTAAAAATTATAGATATAAAAAAAATTAGAGAAAGTCTAAAGGATGATAATATTATTGTTGTTTGTGATAATACTTTTGCATCACCCTACAATCAGCAACCATTAAACAATGGAGCTGATGTTATTATACATTCGTCAACTAAATACCTTGGTGGACATTCTGATATAATTGGTGGCGCATTAATTATAAATGATAATAAAATTTTAGCTGATAAAATTAAATATATTCAAAATGCAGTTGGTGCTGTTCCCAGCCCCTTCGATTGTTATTTACTTATTCGATCAATTAAGACACTTGCTGTAAGAATGGAGAGGCATAATAATAACGCCTTAGAAATTGCTAATTATTTATTAAAACATCCTAAAATTAAAAACGTTTTTTATCCTGGATTGGAAAATAACCCTGGTTATGAAATTGCAAAAAAGCAAATGACTGGATTTGGAGGAATATTATCAATAGAATTAATGGGTGATATTAATTCAGCAAAAAAATTTCTTGAAACAATTCAAATATTTACTCTAGCAGAAAGTTTGGGTGGAGTTGAAAGTTTAATTGAGCATCCAGCTATAATGACACACGCATCTATTGATAAAAAAATTAGAGATGAATTAGGAATTTCTGATACCTTAATCAGACTTTCAATTGGTATTGAAGATATTTTAGACTTAAAGAAGTCTTTAGATGATGCTCTAAAAAATATTTAAATTATTTTTTTCAAATCTGGAGGTGAATAATTTGGACCCTTCATCACTTTACCGAATTCATTATAAATTGGCTTACCTTCCTCTGAAAGTTTACTCATATTACTACGATGAACTTCGTTAAAACATTTATCTAGATCTATACCAAAAGCAGCACCTGCTCCGTATGTTACAACTAAAATATCAGTTAATGCATCAGCAACTTCAACGATATTATTATCATTAATTGCATCTTTTAATTCATTAAATTCTTCATCAATCAATTTTTTTCTTAATTCAACAATTTTATTTTCTGGAAATTCAGCACTAGTTTTTACTTCTTGACCAAAAGTGGTCATAAATTCTTTTACTTTATCAAAATTTGTCATTTTATCTCCCAATAATATTTATTTATAAAAAATATCGTTGTAAGTCACAACTATAAAGAGAAAAGATATTATTGTTATCCCCACAGCTAAATAAACTCTTGTAATAAACTCAGGAAGAGAGTTTGAAAAGATTCTTCTAATAATAAAATACATTATATGACCACCATCTAAAAGAGGAATAGGAAGTAAATTAAATAACCCCACAAACAAAGAAATAATAATAAATAAAAATAGAACTCCTCTAACCTGATCTAGCATCATTTGATCTGCATTTTTAACGATCCCTATTGGTCCAGCTAACTGATCTCCTAATGTATTTTCTTTATAAGATTGTTGAAGAAATGTAAAAGAAGCAGCATAATATGTTGGTATAAATAAAGATGAGTTTTTAATTGAATCAATTAAATTATACTTATCAATAATAGGATTTTGAGGTGAAGATATTCCAATAATATACCTATTTAAGTCTTCATTAAATTTTAGATCAAAATTTTTTTCAATTATCTGATTATTTCTTTCTATTAAGATATTTATACTTTGGTTATTTGCAATTGCTTTTGGGATATCAGAAAACTCTTCAATACTAATATTATTTATTTCAAGTATTCTATCACCTTCTCTAAGATCATTTTCAAATGCTGATGAATTTTCGCTAACTGATCCAATAATCGGCATTAAACTAACAATTCCAAAAAAGAAAAATATGCAGAAAAGAGCAAACCAAGCGCTAAGAATATTAAAAATACTTCCTGCTAAAAGCACTAATATCTTTTGAAAAAGTGTAAGAGATTGAAATGATCCTTGTTCATCTCTAGGGTTTGGAGAAAATATATTATCAAGACCTTTGATTTTTACATATCCACCCAATGGAATTGGAGATAATTTCCATGTAGTGCCATTTCTATCTGTATATTTTAAAAGAGGCTTACCAAATCCAATTGAAAAATCAGTAACTTCAGCTTTAAACAATCTCGCAACTATATAATGACCATACTCATGGATTGCGACCAGCACTAAAAAAACTAAAATAAGATTAATATAAATCATACCTATTATTAAATTAATATTTTAATTAATTGATAAATAGCAATTATCCTGTTTTAGCCTCTTCGTATTCATCAATTGGAGGACAAACACAAAATAAATTTCTATCACCGTATACATTATCAATTCTACTAACTGGACTCCAGTATTTATTATTTATCAAATAAGCATGCGGGTAGGCAGCATCTTTTCGGGAATATTTGTGATCCCAATTGTCAGAAGACACTTCTTCAATGGTATGAGGGGCATTTTTTATGGGATTATCTACTTTATCAAATTTACCTTCTCTAATCATAGTAATTTCATTGTGAATAGAAATCATTGCCTCGCAAAATCTATCTAATTCCTCCTTTGATTCACTTTCAGTAGGCTCAATCATCAGAGTACCGGGAACTGGAAAAGACATTGTAGGTGCGTGAAATCCATAATCGATTAGTCTTTTAGCAATATCTTCGTCTGAAATATTTAATTCTTGTTTAAATGGCCTGATATCAATAATAAATTCGTGTGCCACCATATTATTCTTACCAGTATATAAAATAGGGTAATAATTTTTTAATCTTTCTTTAACATAATTAGCATTTAAAATTGCAACTTGAGTTGCTAATTTTAAACCATCGTCACCCATCATAGAAATATAAGAATATGAAATAGGTAAAATAGATGCACTACCCCAAGGAGCTGCAGAAACTGCCTCTTGAGTAGTTAAACCTATTTCATTTTTAAACATGGGATGTCCAGGAGCAAAATCTGCTAAATGTTTTTTTAATCCTATAGCTCCAACTCCAGGCCCACCTCCTCCATGAGGTATACAAAATGTCTTATGCAGATTCATATGGCATACATCAGGTCCAAATTTACCTGGTTTAGCTACACCAACCATTGCATTATAATTAGCGCCATCAAGATACACTTGTCCTCCAGCATCATGAATTTTTTTACAAATCTCAACAATACTTTCTTCAAATACACCATGTGTTGATGGGTATGTAATCATTAAAGAAGATAATTTATCTCCAGCTTCTTCAATTTTTTTATCTAAGTGAGTTAAGTCAACGTTACCTTTATCATCACAGTTTACTATTAAAATATCCATACCGCACATCTGTGCACTGGCTGGATTGGTTCCATGAGCACTTTTTGGAATTATACAAATGTTTCTTTTAGTATCTGAGTTTTTTTCATGGTATTTTTGAATAGCTAATAAACCAGCAAACTCACCTTGTGCTCCTGCATTAGGTTGAAGTGAAACTGCATCAAAACCAGTAATATCTTTTAACATAGATATTAATTCACTCATCATTTCATTATATCCCTCACGTTGATGGGGCTCTAAGAATGGATGGGCATTTGAAAAACCTGGTAAAGTAATTGGAAGCATTTCAGATGCCGCGTTTAATTTCATGGTACAAGATCCAAGAGGTATCATTGATCTATTTAAAGCAACGTCTTTGTTTTCTAGTTTTTTTAAATATCTCATCATTTCTGTTTCAGAATGATAGATATTAAATACTGGATGAGTTAAGATATTATCTTTTCTTTCTAAATCACTTTTGAAAATTGAGTTTTCAATTTTACCCTCGATCTCTTCAGCATATATTTCAATATTATTTTTATTAAAAAATTTAATTAAATTATCTACATCTTGTAGTGAAGTAGTTTCATCTAAGGAAATTGAAAAATGATCGGCATTTACAAATCTAAAATTGATACCATTTTCTATAGATTTATTTACCCAGTATTTAGATTTTGAGTCTTTCACTAATAAGGTATCAAAATAATTTTTAGATTTTACTTCAAAATCTAATATCTCTAGTGATTTTTTTAGATATCTAGATTTATAGTGAATGTTCTCAGCAATATTTTTTAATCTAGTTGGACCATGATATATTGCATATGAAGCAGATATAATTGCTAGTAAGGCCTGTGCAGTACATATATTACTTGTAGCTTTTTCCCTTCTAATATGTTGTTCACGTGTTTGCAGAGCCATTCTGTAAGATCTTTTATTAGTACGATCAACTGAAACGCCAATTAGTCTTCCAGGTATCATTCTTTTGTATTCATCTAATGTTGCAAAATATGCTGCGTGAGGGCCTCCTAGACCCATTGGAACACCAAACCTTTGTGTACTCCCAACAACTATATCAGCTCCAAAATCTTTTGGTGATTTCATAATTACCAAACTCATTATATCAGCTGCTATGATTGATAACGCATCGTGAGATTTATTTATATTTATTAAATCATTGAGATTTGCAATTTCTCCGTATGTATCTGGATTTTGAATTAAACAACCAAATGTATCATTATCTGGATTATCAAATATAATTTTTATACCTAGAGGCTTAGCTCTTGTTTTTAAGACAGATAGTGTTTGTGGATGGCATTTATTCTGAACACAAAAAGTAAACTTTGTACTTTTTTTAATTTTAAAAGCCATCATCATAGCTTCAGCTGCCGCAGTACTTTCATCAAGTAAAGATGCATTTGCAATATCCATTCCAGTCAAATCAATTATCATTTGTTGAAAATTCATTAACATTTCCAACCTGCCTTGACTTACTTCTGGTTGGTAAGGTGTGTAAGCAGTGTACCATCCTGGATTTTCAAGAATATTTCTTAAAACAACACTAGGAGTAATAGTATTATAATAACCCATTCCAATATAAGTTTTTTTGAAATTATTTTTTAAAGATAAAAGTTGAGTATTAATTTTATTAAACTCTTCAGACATCCCAGGTCTAAATTTAAGTTTATCTTTAAAAATGATATGATTTGGTACAGTTTTTTCAATTAATTCATCTAATGAAGAGCAATTTATTAATTTAAGCATTTCTCCAATATCTTCATTTCTAGGCCCTATATGTCTGCTAACAAATTTATCTATTTCAATCATCTATTGTTCCAAGAATTGTTTATATTCATCTTCTGACATAAGTTCAGAATATTGATTTGAATCAGAAATTTTCATTTTAAAAATCCATCCCTCATTTTCTGCATCTTGATTAATAATAGCAGCATCATTTTCTAGATTATTATTAACTTCAATTATTTCACCATCTATTGGAGCATAAATATCAGAAGCTGCTTTTACAGATTCAACAACGCATATTTCATCTTTTGCTTTTACCGAATTTCCAACTGCAGGTAATTCAATAAATACAATATCGCCAAGAGATTCTTGAGCATGATTGCTTATACCAATTGTGGCAATTTCATTTTCAATTGAAACCCATTCATGATCTTTTGTGTATTTTTTTTCACTCATATATGCTCCCATTTTTTTTATAATTTTTTTTTACAAAAGGTAGATTATTAATTCTTACTAATTCAAATTTTTTTCTAATTTCACAAAAAATTGGATTATCAGTATTGAATTCAGATATTATATAACCAATAGCAATAGATTTGTTTAGATTGGGAGAAAAACATCCACTTGTAATTTTACCAATTGCATTATTATTATTATCAAATAATGTCATACCATCTCTTAGCATTGATTTACTGGTAGAAATTAAACCTATTTTTTTATTAGATAGTTTATTTTTTAATTGATCGGATAAAACTTTATTTCCATTTAAATTTTCATCTTCTAATCTTTCTTTATCTAGAGCCCATGATAAACCAGCTTCAATTGGTGTAATTTTTTCATTTAATTCATGACCATATAAACTTAATCCAGCCTCGAGTCTTAATGAATCTCTAGAACCTAACCCACAAAGCATTGTATTTTCATTTTTAAGTAAATGAGTAATTAAATTTTCTGCACTTTCATTTGGAATAGAGAGTTCAAAACCATCTTCACCAGTATAACCTGATCTACTTACTATTATTTCATTGTTATCGTATTTACTTATTAAAATATCAAAAAAATTCATATTATTTGGAATATCAATAATATTTTTTAAAACATTAATAGAATCAGGTCCTTGGATTGCGAATAAACAATTTTTTTCATAAATTTTTTCTGCATTAGGAGCACAAGAAATAAATATTTCTTCGTCTTCTTTTTTTCGGGATGCATTATAAACAATATACAAATATGACTTATCTTTAATATCAATATTTGAAATAATTAGATCATCAATAACACCACCATCTTTATTGAGCAAAAATGAATAATGCGATCTATTTTTAATTAATTTTTTTAATTGTAATGGAATATATTTTTCTAATTTATGTAAATAAGATTCATTTTTTTCAATTAAAATTTGCCCCATATGACTAACATCAAAAATACCAGAATGATTTCTAACGTTTTTGTGTTCATTAATTATTCCAGTTTTATAATTAATAGGCATATTAAAACCTGCAAATGGCAATATCTTCGCACCATTATTTTGATGAAAACTTTTCAGTGGAATGTCTATTGGTAACTGGTTCAAATAAATTCTCCAAGCTACCCCTCTGTCTTTTTACCTGAGAGCTTTTCACCTTCGGTAGAGCTAAGTGCTCTTTTCCAGAGTTTTTTTTTAACGGTCCATTGTGCCTGAGAGTTTCCGGGTCGTTGCTCCTTCGGCTCTGAAATTTCAGTATCTCCCGTTATGTATTTGTATACTTATTTTTATAATTTAACAATTAATTTAGAGGAATTTTATTATCAATTTTTGATTTTTGATAAATTTCTGACATTTTTTGGTACTCTTCTTTGATCTGATAAATTTTATCTGATAACGAACTCTCTATACCTAATCTTTTAATTTCCGACAAAATTGAATAACTCTCCCAATAATCATTATCAAAATTGTATTTACCATCTTTGATCTTAAATACCTCAGTCAAAATTTTAAGATCGTGAGGAATATGAAAACCTTCTTTTGTTTCGTTATAAGAAAAAAAATAGTAAAAATTGTCAAATCCAGACCAGGTTATAGCTGATAAACACATAGAACAAGGCTGATGTGTGCTTATGAAGTAATAATCTTTTGTATTAAAAAGTTTTTTTTCAAAAAAATTAAACAGAGTTGAAATTTCTCCATGAAATAAAGGATTTTTGATTTCCTGGTTTGTACCTAGACAAACAAGACTTAGGTCAGATTTTTTAACGATAAATCCTCCAAATATTTTATTACCTTGATTAATTGAAATTTTTGTTAATGGGATAAGATCATCTAAAATAATATCTAAAATTCTTTCATAATTTGTTATCATTATGAAATGTCTGATACTTTATTTATTAGATTTGTCTATAAAACAAAAAAAAGGACCCAGCAAGCTAGGTCCTTTTTGTGTATCGTGCATTTCCTCCCGATACAATTTAATAATCGTTTCCTTTTATTAAATTGATTATTACCTTTGCGTGTAATAATTAAAAATAAAATATCTATTTGTTATTTATCTATCAATAAAAAAATGTATTTTTAAAAATAAAAAACCTTTTTTTGTTGATATGTTTGTTAATAAAATGTGCAAAATTAAATTTGATTAAAAATGAGTAAAAATTCAAAACTTAATGTCTTAGGAGTTATGACAGGCACATCAATGGATGGTGTTGATATCAGTTTGATTAATACAAATGGGACTGACTTTGTAAAAATTAAATGTGAAAAATCATATAAATTTGATAAAAATTACCAAAATACAATAAACAATTTAATAATAAATAAACCAAAAACCAATAATAAAATTAAAGAATATTTTTTAAAAAAGGATGATTTCGTTACTGATATTTTAGAAAAAAAAATAATTTTATTTCTGAAACAAAAAAAAATTAATAGAAAAAATATCGATTTAATATCAATTAGTGGGCAGACTGTTTACCACGACCCATCAAATAAAATATCTATACAATTAGGAAATGGAAACAAAATTGCAAAAAATCTAAAAGTTAAAACCATAAGTAATTTAAGAGATAATGATATTAAAAATGGTGGTCAGGGTGCACCAATTGGATCATACTATCATAAGTTTTTAATAAAAAAATTTAAGGAAAAAGTGATTATAGTAAACCTTGGAGGTATCGCAAATTTTTCAACAGTAGTTTCAAGAACATTATTATCATCGGATATTGGGCCTGCAAATTGCTTATGTGATGATCTTTGCAATTATTTTTTTAAAAAAAAATTTGATAATGATGGAAATTATGCAAGAAAAGGAAAGATTGATAATAAATTAATCAAAAAATTCAAAAAAGATAAATTCTTTAAAAAAAAATTTCCAAAATCATTAGATAGAAATTATTTTAGAAATTATTTTAATAAGCTAATTAAATTGAACAAATATGATGCGCTAATGACTGCTAACTACATGACATATATTGGATTTAAAGAATTATTAAAAAATAAAAAATTTAAGATTGAAAGAATTTTACTTACAGGAGGAGGTAGAAAAAATAAATTACTCAAAGAAATATTAATGAATAAACTGAATAAAAAAATTGAACTTATTGATAAATATAAAATAAATGGTGATTTAGTAGAAGCTCAAATGTTTGCGTATATTGGCATGAGATCATTTAAAAATTTAGAAATAAGTAATAAAAATACTACAGGTGTGAAAAAAAAATTAAGTGGCGGTATTTTATATATTCCAGATTAATTAGTTAAGTCTAACCAAGTTTTTTTATCAATATTTGAGCCACATAATATCACCATTGTGTTTTTACCAATAAGTTGATTATGGATTTTATATTTTAAAGCAGCAAGTCCAGCAACACATGCAGGTTCAAGAAATAACTTAAATTTTTTATAACAAAAAACCATAAATTCTTTCATTTGATCATCAGAAACAATTATCATTTCATCAATTACTTCTTTTGCTACATCAAAAGAATATTGCATATGTAAAGGAGCCGAAAGGCTGTCAGCAATACTATTTACATTAACATTATTTAGTGGTTTGTTAGCTTTAAAACTTTGATTTAGGCCATTAGCATTTTCAGGCTCAATACCAATAATTTTAATCTTAGGATAAAATTGTTTTACATACGACGAAACACCACTAATTAATCCCCCTCCTCCAACTGAAATTAATAAATTATCAATTCTAGTATTAGTGGATTTTAAATATTCTACAATTTCTAGTCCCAGGGTAGCACTACCTTGTAAAGTCAATGGGCCGTCAAAAGGGTGAATAAAATAGTAACCTTCATTTTTAGCATTTTCAGCATCAAGAAAAGCTTGTTTAGGATTTGTAAAGATAATGTTAGCACCATAATTTTTACAAGTTTGAACTCTATATTTATTTGCACTTTCATATAAGAAAATTTTGTTTTTCAATTTAAATTGATTGGCCACAAATGAAGCAGCAATTGCATGATTTCCAGCACTAACTGCTGTAATTCCTTTGTCAAATTTATTCTGATCTTGAGAAATTATATTATTAATCGCACCTCTTGCCTTAAATGAACCAGATTTTTGTAAAAATTCGCATTTAAAAAATAAATTAGTAGAAAAATAATTATCAATATCATCAGGGCACTTTAAAAAAGGAGTTTTATTAATAAATGGTCTAATTTTTTTATAAATTTTACTAATATTATCGGCAGATAAATCTTTTGGTATCAAGAAATTCCTCTAATTTCTTTAATTTTATCGTAAGCAATATTAATAGCCGCTAGCTCTTTATTAGATTGTTTAATAAATTCTTTTGGCATACCTTTGGCAATTAAATTATCTGGGTGATGTTCTTTATTCAATTTTATCCATTTTTTTCTTATTTCATTATTAGTGCTCGATCTATTCACACCCAATGTTTTGTAAGGATCAGATTCACTGTTTTTTAAATTTGATTGGAAAATTCTTTGGAAATCTTTTTCACTAAATTTAAACGATTTAGAAATTGATCTTAAAAAATCTATTTCGCTTATAGATACCTTTCCATCAGATGCAGCAATATAAAATAAATTATTTAATAATTCTTCCAATAAAATTTTATTAGCTGAAAATAAATCCCCTACTTGATTTGCTATTTGTTTATAGCCATACGTATCTTTTTTTGCCTCATTGAATATTTTTGCAACTTTAGGAATTTCAGATTTTGGAACTTTAAATTTTTCTTTAAATGCTCTAATTTCATCATCTGATACCACTCCATCTGATTTAGCTAATTTTGCTGCTAATATAATGAAACTTAAAGTAAATATCTGTTGTTTTTGATTATTGTTTATTCGATTAAAGTTAAATGAAGATTTTGATTTAGATTTTCTATCAAAAGCACGGCCAGCCATTACACCTAAGATAGCTCCTATAGGTCCACCTAAAGCAAATCCTGCTGCTCCACCTATAACTCTTCCCCAAATACTCATCTTAAAGATTCAATTACACCTTTTAATTCATTTATCTCATTTTGAGAAATTTTATTATCTTGATTTAGATCTATAATTTGAAAAAGTAGATTTAAAGATTGTTCAATCTCTTTATAGGAAATGACTCCGTCATTATTTAAATCTACAAAATTAAAGTACATTTCTTCTTCTTCATTTAATTCAGTTGAATATGAAACTGAAGAATATGAAAGTAAAAATAAAAAAAGTATTTTTATCCAAACCATCTATACATTCCTATAATACCTGCACCCGCGTAGAAAAATTGTAAAAACAATATTCCATTGTGTTTTAATCTATAGGCCCAGACTCCGATTAATAATGCTGATAGCAATAATAATGAAAAACCAATAAATTCTAATCCAATGTTAAATGCAACTAGAAGGGAATAAAGGATAGCTGTTGTTACACCAATCCATTCTAAAAGTTTGTTTGAATTCAATTAAATATTATTTTTTCTTAATATTAATAGCGTTTTCTTTTCCACGGTTTTCACCGATTTCAAATTCAACTGGCATACCTTCTTCTAAAGTATCAATACCAGCAGCTTCTAAAGCTGAAACATGAAGGAAAACATCTTTTCCTCCATCATCATTTTCTATAAATCCATAACCTTTGGTCGGATTAAACCATTTAATTTTACCACTTGGCATATTATATTCTCCTTATTTATTATTGGGGGATTAAATTTATCTAACTTATATAAATATTGTATATTGATTAATTTAATACTTTAAATAACTAATAAGAAATTAATTTCAACAATTTTTTTTATTTTTATGCTTAGCTATAAACACGGATATCATGCTGGAAATCATGCAGATGTTATGAAACACATTATAATACTTTACTTATATAATCTTGAAAAAAAGGTAAATAATTCAATAAGTTATGTTGATACTCATTCTGGCAATGGAATTTATAAATATATATCTAAGTATATGGATAAAAATAAAGAGTATAAAGAAGGAATTAAAAAGATACAAAATTACAAAGGTAATAATATTTTAATTAAAAATTATCTTTCAACTATTTCTAAAATATCTAGAAAAAATAATTTTTATCCTGGATCACCTATATTTATTTCTTCCATAGCTAATGAAAAAGATAAATTATTTTTTTGTGAATTACACAATAATGAATATGAATTATTAAAAAAAAACTTAAACAAATATACCAATGCTAAAATTTTAAATGCTGATGGATTTAATTTTATTTTTAATAAAGTTAATAAAGAGAAGAATTATTTTGTATTTATAGATCCATCATATGAAATAAAGTATGATTTTGAAAAAGTAGAGGAAATATTAAATAATATTGATAATTTATTTTCAAATTCTAAAATCATAATATGGTATCCAGTTTTGAATATTTTGGAAAATGACTCCTTTATTCAGAATATTAGAAAAAAAGGTATAAGTAATATTATCAATGTTGAAGTTCCTATTATGAAATATGGAGACAATGTTGGAATGCAAGGAAGTGGCTTATTATTAATAAATTTTTCAAATAGATCTATAATGAAAAACCTTAAAGAGGTAATACACGAAATTCAAAATATTTTAAAACAAGAGGAAAATAGTACTAGGTTTAAATTAAGATATTTATAAATATGAAAAAAATTAATTTACTTGATGAAGATATCTATAAGTTATTTATAAAAATTGCTTTGCCAGCCTCAATTGGAACTATATTTAATAATCTCTATTCTTTAGTTGATACTATTTTTGCAGGTAGAATGATTTCTGATACAGCTTTAGCAGCTATTGGCCAAACATTTCCTGTATATTTTATAATTATTGCACTTGGAATAGGTCTGAGCATAGCTACAACAAGTAATGTTGCTAATTCTTTAGGAGAAAAAAATATTAAAAAAGCAAGTCATGCATTTTCACAATCTTTTGTTGTAACAATTTTAGTAGGCTTAGGTATAACTATTTTTGGACTTTATTTTGGGAACATAATTTTACAATCTATAAATGATGATCCAAAGACCCTTAAACTTTCATCATTGTATATGAATGTAATTTATTTAGGATCAGTCATAATTCTTTTACTCATGGTATGTAATTCTTGTTTATCAGCGCAAGGAGATACTAAAAGTTACAGGAATGTTTTAATTTTTAGTTTTTTTCTTAATATAATTTTAAATCCAATATTAATTACAGGAAAAATAATTAATTTTGAATTATTTGCGCCAATGGGTATAACTGGAATAGCAATAGCTACCATACTATCTCAAATAATTGGTCTGTTATATTTATTATATAAGATTTATAGAACAGAGATTTTTGAAAACTTTAAAAATAATTATTTAATTCCTAAATTAAGTTTAATTAAGGAAATTTCATTTCAGGCTATTCCAGCGGCATTAGGATTGATGATGATTGCTCTTGGATCATATATATTATTATTTTTTGTAAGTCGTTTTGGTAATGATGCAATTGCAGGTTTTTCTTCAGCTGGAAGATATGAACAACTGCTTTTCTTACCCTTGTTAGGATTAAGTACAGCAGTAACGGCAATTGTGGGTCAAAATTTTGGCGCTAAAAACTATGAAAGAATTTTAGAAACTTACAATAAAGCTATGATTACTGGTGTAATAATATTAACCATAGCAGGATTAATTTTATTTATAACTGCAGAAGATTCAATGAGATTATTTACTGATGATAAAGAAGTAATTTACTATGGATCAATATACCTTAAAATATACGCACTTGGTTTTCCAGCTTTTCCATTCTTCTTTATTTCTAATGCATCATTCCAAGGGCTAAAAAAAGCAATAATAGTAATGTATATGGCCATACTTAGGTTTGTATTAGTGCCTATAATTGTAATATTATTTGTAAATAACTTTATAGAAGAAAACTATATCTATATGTTTATTGGGTTAACTCTTGTTCATTGGATAATTGGTATATTATATTATTTTTATTCCTCAAATAAAATTCGAAATATTCGAAGTAGCTATACTACACCATGAAGATTTGGAACAAATAAAACATCACCATATTCTTCAGAAATAATTTTATTATTTTGTTTTATATATTTAACAAGTATTTGCTTGTTATTTTTAACAATTGGACAAACAATAATTCCTTCATTTTCAATATGAGAAAAAATTTCATTATTTATTTTTTTTGATGCAGCTGTAAATATTATTCTATCAAAAGGTATTTGTTCAATCCAACCTTTATTACCATCATCGTATTTTGAAACAATATTAGTTAATTTTAATTTCTCAAAAATATTATTAGAACCTTCATGTAAATTTTTAATTCTTTCAATCGTGTATACTCGCCTTGCCAAGATTGATAACACTGCACACTGATATCCACTGCCAGTACCTATTTCTAATACCTTGTGATTACTTTTAACATCAAGTAATTCAGTCATCCTTGCTACAACGTAGGGCTGACTAATTGTTTGATTATTTTCAATTGGTAAAGCTATATTTTCATAAGCTTGATTTCTGTAAGCTTCACTAATAAACTTTTCTCTTGGAATTTTTTCTATTGCAGAGAGAACTTCAGAATTACTAATACCTGACTCTCGTAACTCGAGTATCAATCTTATTTTTCTTACATCAAGCACTAGATAAGAGTATCAGAATTATTGAAATATTTTTTCAAAACTTCTGGAATTTTAATATTTCCATCTTTCGTTTGATAATTTTCAAGAATAGCAATTAATGTTCTTCCTACTGCTAAACCGGATCCATTAAGTGTATGAACAAAAATATTTTTATTTTCTAATTTATATCTTGTATTCATTCTTCGAGCTTGAAAATCATTACAATTAGAGCAGCTTGAGATTTCTCTATAAGTATTTTCACCTGGAAGCCACACTTCAATATCGTATGTTTTTGATGCTGAAAAGCCCATGTCACCAGTACATAAAGTCATAACCCTATAATGAATATTTAAATCTTGAAGAATACTTTCAGCGCTTTCAAGCATTCTTTCTAATTCATCTTGTGAATGCTGCGGCTCTACAATTGAAACTAATTCAACTTTAGTAAATTGATGCTGTCTTAACATACCACGAGTATCCTTACCGGCAGCACCAGCCTCTGATCTAAAACATGGAGTATAAGAAGTTACTCTCATGGGTAATTGATTTTGGTTAAGTATTTCGTCTCTAACCATGTTTGTTAAAGGAACTTCAGCAGTTGGTATTAACCAATGATCTTCCCCAGCAGTAAATAAATCTTCACCAAATTTAGGTAATTGTCCTGTTCCAAAAAGAGCGGAATCTTTAACCAAAAAAGGTAAATTATATTCTATATAACCATTTTCATTCGTATGCTTATCTAACATAAAATTTGCTATTGCTCTTTCCAACTTAGAAAGTTGATTTTTCAATAAAACAAATCTAGATCCTGATAATTTAGATGCAGTTTCAAAATTCATTAAACCTAAATTTTCTCCTAATTCAAAATGAGTTTTAGGATGAAAATCAAATCCTGGTTTATCACCCCATTCTCTATATTTTGTATTGTCAGCTTCATTGCTTCCTATAGGTACAGTCTTATCAGCTATATTTGGAAGTCTTGAGAGAATAGTTTTTAGCTCCTCATCTTTAATAGTCTCAAGTTCCTTTAAATTATTAATTTTATTTTTAATTTCATCAACTTTATTCATTTCTGATGAAGCATCTTTATTTACACTTTTAAGTTTACCAATATTTTTAGAAATAGAGTTTCTTTCTGCTAAAAGGTTCTGAAGAACAGTCTGAGTTTCTCTTTTAACTTTATCTAGTTCTAATATTTTATTTGATATTGGATGCTCACCTCTTTGTTTCATATAATTATCAAACTCTGTTGGATTTTCTCTGATAAAATTAATATTATGCATTACTTATCTTTATTTTTTTGTATTAGTTTTGCAATATAAATTGAAACTTCGTATAAAAATATAATTGGCAGAGCTAAACTTATTTGACTAAATGGATCAGGTGGAGTTAAGAATGCTGCCGATAAAAATGCTAATACAATTGCATATTTTCTAAATTTTTTAAGTGATTCATAAGTAACCATCCCTACTCTTGCCATTAAAGATAAAACAACAGGAAGCTGAAA
>CACAVG010000016.1 GCA_902535885.1 uncultured Alphaproteobacteria bacterium
GAGTAATAAAGATATTATTCTTGTTGGTCAGTTTGGATCTCCTGTAGGATTAAAAGGTGAAATAAAAGTTAATATGATGACTACCTCATTTGAAGTTTTTAAAAATTTAAAAAACTATTATAATTTTGATGGTTCAGTTGCTTGGAATTTTAAAAATATTTTATTCAAAAATAATAAGTGTGTTGTTCAAGTTGAAAAATACTTTTCTAGAGAAGATGTTTTAGAGCTTAAAGGTCAAAAAATTTTTTCAAATAAGAAATTTTTTCCAAAAACAAAAGATAATGAGTTTTACATAAACGATCTAATCGAATGCATGATTTTCTTGAAAAACAATACTAGTATTGGAAAAGTTTTAAGTGTTCAAAATTTTGGAGCAGGTGATTTATTAGAAGTCAAATATAATACAAAACTTATTCTTATACCTTTTGATAAAACAAATATTTTATCAGTTAATATTAATAAAAAAGAAATTATAGCTGATCCAATACCTGGTATTCTTGATTAAAATGAGAGTAGTAATTTTAACTTGTTATCCTGAGATGTTCCCTGGTTCACTAGGATATTCTGTAATCGGAAATGCATTAAAAAATAAAAAATTTTCTCTCGAGATAGTCAATCTACATAATTTTGGAATTGACAAAAGAGGAAGTGTTGATGATGAACCTTTTGGTGGAGGCCCCGGAATGGTTATTCGTCCAGATGTGATTGAAAAAGCATTAAATTCAATCACTTTCAAAACCGATAATTACTGCAAAATTTTCCTGACACCGTCAGGTCAGAAATTATCTCAAGCCAAACTTAATAATCTATCAAAACATGATGAAATGCTTATTTTATGCGGTAGATTTGAAGGGGTTGACCAAAGAGCTATAGAAATTCTTGATTTTCAGGAAATAACTATCGGTGATTATGTCCTTTCTGGCGGTGAGATTGCTGCCCAGGTGTTAGTTGAAGGTTGTATTCGTCTCATTCCTGGAGTATTAGGGCAGCCACAAAGTTTATTAGAAGAATCTTTTTCTAATAATCTACTTGAATATCCTCATTATACCAGACCACAAACCTGGGAAGATATTCAGGGAAATAAACATGAAGTTCCAGATGTTTTAACATCAGGTCATCATGAAAAAATTGATAAATGGAGAAAAGAAAAATCGGTTGAAAAAACTAAAGAATTAAGACCAGATCTTTATAAAAAGGAAATATAAAATGAGTAATTTATTAGAGACATTTGAAAAACAACAGATTGAAAAGTTAACTTCAAAAAAAAGAGTTCCTGCTTTTCGTCCAGGTGATACTTTAAAAGTTACTGTAAGAATTACAGAGGGAAGTAAGTCAAGACTTCAAGCATTTGAAGGTATTTGTATTGCAAGAAAAAATAATTCAGTAAACTCTAACTTTACTGTGAGAAAAATATCTCATGGAGAGGGTGTTGAAAGAGTATTCCCTTTATTCAGTCCATTAGTAGAAAAAATTGAAGTTGTTAGAAAAGGCGATGTAAGAAGAGCTAAGCTATATTATCTAAGAGAATTATCTGGAAAGAAAGCAAGGATCGCAGATAAAGATAGGGGCGATGAAGCTGATCAATATGAATATATAGAGGAAGCTCCTCCGGTAGAAGAAACAAAAACTGCAGATACAGATACAAATGCTGCAGAGGAACCAAAAGCTGAAGAGGTAGAAGCAAAACAAGCAGAGACAAAAGCAGAAGAAGCAGAAGCCAAACCAGCAGAAGAATCTAAAGCAGAAGCTGCAGAGGAATCTAGTAAAGAAGAGGAAAAAGCAGCCGAAAATAAATCGGATGACAATAAATAATCCTAAAACTCTTTTTGATAAAATTTGGGAACATCATCTTGTTGATAGACAAGAAGATGGAACTTGTCTTATATATATTGATAGACACCTTGTTCATGAAGTTACGAGCCCTCAAGCATTTGAAGGTTTAAGAAATAATAATCGTAAAGTTAGAAGACCTGAAAGTACTTTTGCTGTAGCTGACCACAATGTTCCAACCTCAGATAGATCTAAAGGTATAGAAAATAAAGAAAGTAGAATTCAGGTTGAAACACTAGAAAAAAATTGTAAAGATTTTGATGTTACACTTTTTCCATTATTAGATAGCAGACAAGGTATAGTTCATATAGTTGGACCAGAACAAGGCATTACTCAGCCAGGTATGACAATAGTTTGTGGTGATAGTCATACAGCAACACACGGAGCATTTGGTGCATTAGCTTTTGGTATTGGCACAAGTGAAGTTGAGCATGTATTAGCAACTCAGACCTTAATTCAAAAACCTGCAAAGAATATGCGAATTTCTGTTGAAGGTAAGTTAAACTTAGGTGTTACAGCAAAAGATATTATTCTTCATATAATAGGAAAAATAGGAACGGCTGGTGGAACTGGTTATGTTATTGAATATGCTGGTAATGCAATTTCCTCTCTTTCTATGGAAGGAAGAATGACAATCTGCAATATGAGTATTGAAGCAGGTGCTAGAGCTGGTTTAATTGCTCCTGACGAAAAAACTTTTGAATATATTAAAGGTAGACCGTACGCTCCATCAGGAGATAATTGGGATAAAGCGGTAGAATTTTGGAAATCTCTTCCATCTGATGAGGGTGCAAAATATGATGAAGAAATTTTAATTAATGCTGAAGATATTTCACCACAAATTACTTGGGGCACAAGCCCGCAAGACGTTGTTGCCATAAATGGTATAGTACCAAATCCTCAAGAAGAGAGTAATCCAAATAGAAAGAAGGCTATGGAGCGTTCTCTCGAATATATGGGTTTAGAACCCAAACAAGAAATACAAAAAATTAAAATTGATAAAGTGTTTATTGGCTCTTGCACTAATGGAAGAATTGAGGATTTAAGAGAAGTTGCCAAAGTTGTAGAGGGCAAAAAAGTTTCTGTAGACTCAATGATTGTTCCTGGTTCAGGTTTAGTTAAAAAACAAGCTGAAGAAGAAGGTTTAGATAAAATTTTTATTGAAGCAGGATTTGATTGGAGAGAACCAGGTTGCTCCATGTGTTTAGCTATGAATCCAGATCAATTAAAACCGCAAGAAAGATGTGCATCAACATCAAATAGAAATTTTGAAGGTAGACAAGGTAGAGAAGGTAGAACACATCTTGTCAGTCCTGCAATAGCTGCTGCCTCTGCAATCAAGGGTTCTTTTGCAACAGCAGAGGATTTATAAATGGAATCATTTAAAAAAATAATTGGTATCCCTGCGCCACTTCCAATGATTAATGTCGATACTGATATGATTATTCCAAAACAATTTTTGAAAACAATAAAAAGATCTGGTTTAGGTAAAAACTTATTTCATGAATTAAGATACGATATTCAAGGTAACATAAAGAATGATTTTGTTCTAAACTGGGACCCTTATAAAACTTCAACAATTTTAATTGCTGGGGCAAATTTTGGTTGTGGATCAAGTAGAGAGCATGCACCATGGTCACTTTTAGATTTTGGTTTTAAGTCAATAATTGCACCAAGCTTCGCAGATATTTTCTATAATAATTGTTTTAAAAATGGAATACTGCCAATTAAGTTAGATCAACAAAAAGTAGATATATTAATGAACGAAGCAGAAAATAAAAATGATGTTTTAGTTGATTTAGAAAATCAAAAAATCACTTATCAAAATGATAAAACAATAGAATTTGCAATTGATGCATTTCGAAAAAAATGTTTGCTAGAGGGTTTGGATGATATTGGTTTGACGCTCCAAAAAAATAAAAAAATTGATGTTCACGAAGAAAAAATACACAGTATCCAACCTTGGATAGTGTAGTCAAAAATGAGTAATAAAAAAATTTTAATTTTACCTGGTGATGGAATTGGCAATGAAGTTATGGCTGAGGTATTAAAAATCATTGATTGGATGGAAAAAACTAAATCTTTATCTTTTGATATTTCTGAAAGATTAGTTGGTGGTACGGCATACGATAAAGAAGGTAATTCTATAAGTGATGAAACAATGCAAGTAGCTATGGATTGTGATGCAGTATTATTTGGTGCTGTAGGAGGCGCTAAATGGGATAATGTAGAAAGAGATAAAAGACCTGAAGCAGCCTTATTAAGATTAAGAAAAGACCTAGATCTCTTTGCTAATCTAAGACCAGCAGTTGTTTTAGATGCTCTTTCAGATTCATCATCTTTAAAATCTGATCTTGTTAAAGGATTAGATATTTTGATAATAAGAGAGTTAACAAGTGGTGTATATTTTGGACAACCAAGAGGTATATCAAAAATTAGTGAGACTGAAAGTAAGGCAGTTGATACTCAACTGTATACAACATCAGAAGTTAATAGAGTTTCACGAGTGGCATTTGATCTAGCAAAGTTGCGTAATAATAAAGTTACATCAGTAGAAAAATCAAATGTAATGGAAACAGGTTTATTTTGGAAACAAACCGTAACAGATTTACATAAAAAGGAATATTCTGATGTTAATCTAGAACACATGCTTGCAGATAATTGTGCAATGCAGTTAGTTCGTTATCCAAAACAATTTGATGTTATACTTACAGACAATTTATTTGGCGATCTTTTAAGTGATACTGCAGCTATGCTAACAGGATCTTTAGGAATGCTTCCTTCAGCAGCTCTTGGACCAGTTAAAGAAAATGGAACTAGAGCAGCAATGTATGAGCCCGTTCATGGTAGCGCGCCAGATATAGCTGGTCAATCTAAAGCAAACCCTTTAGCAATGATCATGAGCTTTGCTATGATGTTGAAATATAGTTTTGATATGCAAGAAGATAGTCAAATGATTGAGAAAGCTGTACAGAATGTATTACTAAAAGGTTTAAGAACAGCTGATATAAAAGATGGAGCAGAAAAAATTATCTCAACTCAAGAAATGGGCAATGCTGTTATTGAAGAATTAAAAATTCTATCTGGAAATTAAATGACTCAAAAATATAATATAGCAGTAGCAGGAGCAACAGGTGCGGTAGGAACAGAAATAGTTCAAATATTAGAGCAAAGGGATTTTCCAATAGACAATTTATATTTACTTGCATCATCAAAATCAAAAGGCAAAAAAGTAGAGTTTAAAGATAAAGAAATTGTTGTAGAAGACTTATCAGAATTTGATTTTTCAAAAGCTAACATTGGTTTATTTTCACCTGGTGGTAAAATTTCTGCAGAATATGCACCAAAAGCAGCTAAAACAGGATGTATTGTTATAGACAATACCTCTCATTTTCGAATGCAACAAAATATTCCTTTAATCGTTCCTGAGGTAAACGCTAGTGCACTTGATGAATTTTTTGATGATGAAAACAGAACTAATATTATTTCAAATCCTAACTGTTCAACTATACAAATGGTTGTTGCATTAAAACCACTTCATGAAAAAGCAATTATAAACAGAGTTGTTGTATCTACATATCAAGCTGTTTCTGGAGCAGGTAAAACAGGTATGGATGAATTATTTAATCAGACTCAAAATGTTTATGCAAACCAAGAATTAAAAAAAGAAAAGTTTACAAAACAAATTGCTTTTAATGCTATTCCACACATTGGAGCTTTTTTAGAAAATGGTAATACAGAAGAAGAGCAAAAAATGATTGATGAAACAAAAAAAATTCTAGACGAGGGAATTAATGTTTCAGCAACTTGTGTTAGAACAGCTGTATTCATTGGCCATTCAGAAGCTGTAAATATAGAGTTTGACTCGCCATTAGATGAAAAAGAAGCTAACGAAATATTATCTAACTCTGAAGGTATTTCAGTAATTGATCATCGAAAAGATGAAGGTTATGTGACTCCTGTTGAAATTGCAGGAGAGGATAAAGTTTATATTAGTAGAATTAGAAATGATCAATCAATAGATAATGGTTTGAATTTATGGGTGGTTTCGGATAATTTGCGCAAAGGAGCAGCGCTTAATGCTGTTCAAATTGCTGAGTTAATAATTTCAAAGTATTCAGAAAAAATAAATATTTAATTGGCGGTCTCGTAGGGACTCGAACCCCAAATCCATGTTCCGAAGACACGTGTGATATCCATTTCACCACGAGACCATTTATTATAATTATTTATTATTGAAATTTTCTAATTTTTGAATGAAATCTTTAAGAATAGGATCTCTTTTTATTTCATAGACAATTTTGATTGGGTGCCTATTTTTATCTGAAGCCCATTTCATATCATCTAAAAGAATTGGAGATGGAATTGTGTTAGTTGGTGCCCAGTCTTCGTTTAAGACATAACCAACAGCTGCCATATCCCAAATTTCTTTTGACCAACCTTTATGGATACTATTGTACTCTTTAAATCGCATTGCAAGAAATTTACCGATTTCACCATGAGGTTCGATGTATTTTTCTATTTCTGGAACTGTTGAAATAAGATGTGAAGTTACTCCTTTACAAGGAACCATAACGAGAGAAACACCGCTATCAAATAAAATTTGAGCACCTCCAATATCTTGCTTCAAATTAAATTCCAAATTTTGTGGCCAATAAAGCGCATTACCTCCCAACCAAACTACAACAAGTTTTTTTATAATTTCTGGCTCTTTTAATATTGCAGACGCAACATTTGAAATAGCGCCAATAGCTAATACGTATAGAGGATCTTCTTCAGAACATTTTAAAGCACTTTCAATGATATTATCTGCTGCAGGCGAATTAATTGGTTTTTTTTCAAAACCTACATATTTTGTTGAGCCTTTAAAAACAAAATTATTTTTTTTAAAATTTATTTTTTCTAACAATCGAAAGATTTCATCATAACTAAGCTCCATTCCCTTTTTTGGATTATCCGAACGATTATTCATTGAAAAAGGAGCTGCATTTATACTTTGCACTTCAATTTTTTCTTTTGAAAACAACATTTGCACTAAAGCAAATTGATCATCAATTTCATTGTAGGTATCTGTATCAAGAATTGCTTTAATTTTCCCTTTTTTAAACTTAAGTTGTTTTAAAATATCTGAAAAATTTCTTTCTAAAAGCATATCTTAATTTACCAAGAACTATTCGGTTGTGTTAAAAATACCTCTTCTTCATTTGTTGATTTTCTATTTAGTACTTTATTTCTATGCGGATACCTTCCAAATTTTTTAATTGCCACGCTATGATCATTCCAAGCTTTTTTTATATTAGTATATTCTGGATGATTATTTAAATATTGATCGACTAATTTATGACCAAGTTCATGATCCATGATGTCCTCACTATGAATTAATGGCAGTAACAAAAAATGTATTTTATCAATTTCTAGGCTATCTAAATATCTTTTATTTATTGCTTCTTTTACAATTAAAACACACTTAGTATCCTGGTCATAAGCTTTTGAATTATTTCTGAAAAAATTTCTTGATAGTTGATCAAGTAATATAATCAAAGCTACACATTCTTCAGCATCATTTCTCCAATTATCATACTCATTATTAATAGCCTTAATGTAATCATCCATAAAACTACTTTTCAATATATTATCAAATTCATCATCTTTTTTAAACCACTGTTCAAGTGGAGTTTTGATGAAACAAAATTCTAGAATAGCTTTAGCTCTTTCATTAATCACAGAGCTGTAATATAAATATATATCTTCCAAATGACATTAAGTAATTTAAACAAATCCATTATTCATTGCAGAAAGTGTGAACGCTTAGTTAACTTCCGTGAAAAAATTGCTAAAGAAAAAAGAAAACAATATATTGATCAAAGTTATTGGGGTAAGCCCATTACTGGCTATGGAGATGAAAAAGCTAAATTATTAATGGTAGGTCTTGCGCCAGCAGCGCATGGAGGAAATAGAACAGGTCGAGTTTTTACAGGGGATAAATCTGCAGATTTTTTATTTTCCTGTTTATATAAAACTGGATTTGCAAACCAAGCAGATTCAGTAGATAGAGGTGACGGTTTGGAACTTCAAAATATGTACTTAACTACTGCTCTTAAATGTGTACCCCCAGAAGATAAACCTACTTCACAAGAATTGAAAACATGTTTTAATTTTTTTAATCAAGAAATTGCTTTCTTAAAAAAAATAAAAGTCATTGTTGCCCTTGGTAAAATTGGTCATGACGCCTGTGTAAATTATTATAAGCAACAATATGAAATACGAAATAAAGATTTTATTTTTTCTCACGGATCTATGAATATTTTACCCGATAAGAAAATTTTAGTTGGTAGTTATCATCCAAGCCCACGAAATGTTAACACAGGAAGAATAGATAAAAGTAAAATGGTAAAGCTTTTAAATAGTATTAAAAAATTGCTTTAAACTATAATGAAAAAATTTTTTTTAAATGATCCTAGTCTCTTAGTATACGGATTTGTCATGGTCTTCTTTGCAAGTTTTGGACAGACTTTTTACATTGCATTATTTAACGATGATATTCGAAATCTATATAAAATAACTGATGGTGAGTTTGGATTAGTTTATGCCATAGCAACGCTTGTAAGTTCATTTTTATTTATAAACTTTGCTAAATTAATAGATAAAATTGATTTAAGATTATACTCCATAGGTATTATTCTTGGTTTAGCTTTTGCTTGCATTGGTTTTTATTTTATTTTCGATAATATTTTTCATCTTTTTCTTATTTTATTTTTATTACGTTTTTTTGGACAGGGAGCTATGACACATGCCGGCTCAACTTCAATGGCAAGATATTTTTTAATTGATAGAGGTAAGGCAATATCTGTTGCAACACTTGGAGGAATGTTAGGTATAATGTTTTTACCAAAGATTATCGTTAATTTGGACTCATACTTTAATTTTAAAACTCTTTGGTTTTTAACAACTTTGACTCTTTTGATCTTAATACCAATAATATACTTTATTCTTCATAATCAAAAAAGCAGGGATTCTGCTCTTCAAAAAAATATTGATAATGAGAAAACATATAAAAGTTGGACCATTACAGAAATTTTAAAAGACCGAGTTTTTTTCATTTATTTTCCATTAGCTGCAGCCTTTCCATTTATTGGTACTGGGCTAATGTTTCATCAGATTTATATTTTTGATGCTAAAGGGTGGACAATGGAAATGCTTGGGAACGGTTATATATATTTTGGATTATTTTCTATTTTAGGTTTATTAATAGGAGGACCCTTAATAGATAAGATAAATACAAAGAAAGCAATACCTTTTGTGCTATTACCTTTGTTACTCTGTATCACCATTCTTTTTTTCTTTAATAATTATTGGTCATTCGTGCTTTACATGTCTTTATTTGGATTTAACTTAGGTTTATCAGCACCGTTTATGGGATCACTCTGGGCAGAAATTTACGGAGTGAAAAGTATTGGAACTGCTAAAGCTTTACTACACGCAGTTGGGGTTTTTGCGAGTGCCTTATCGCCTGTAGTTTTTGGTTATATTATTGATTGGGGTTATGGAATATCAGTTATATTTTTAATAAGCTCCATTATGATTGTTGTATCATCAATTTTACCTATAATTTATAAAACATGAATAAACAAATAATGGAGAGTCTTAATTTTCTAATCAAGGAATATAAAAGATTAAAAAAGAAAAAAGAAAATAGAAGCATCAGCAGTGGTGAACTAGAAACTTTAAAACAACTTGAACAGTACTTAGGTAAAAAATAATGTTTAATGTTATTGATCAATACAATAGTTTTGTTGAAAATAATTTTATTAAAAAAAATAAAGATCAAATTGAATTTTTAAAACAAGCAGATAATGTATGGTCATCTTTTAGTAAAACAAAGTTATTTTTTAAGGATAAAATTTTCGAAGGAATTTATCTTTATGGTCAAGTTGGAACAGGAAAAACATTTTTATTAAATTTATTTTATCAAAATACTAAGATTGGAAAAAAAATTCATTTTAATAACTTAATGAATGAAATCCATGAACAAGTTAAAAAAACAGAAAATAAAGAACTTGCAATCGAAAACTATGTAAAAAATTTAAGTAGAGATTACAAAATAATATTTATTGATGAATTACATATTTTTAATATTGTTGACGCACTAATAATAAAAAAAATATTTAATTATTTTTCTAAATATAAAATATTTGTATTACTGTCGTCAAATTTTCATCCAGATAATTTATATAAAGATGGTTTGCAGAGAAATGACTTTCTGCCATTTATTGATTTAGTTAAAAAAAATTTTTTTCTTTATGATATTAGTATTAAAACTGATTTTCGTCGACAAACGTTAAATCAATCAAAGACATATTTCACACCTATAACAACTGAAACGTCAAATGAATTTGAAAAATTATTTAATCGTTTTGTTGATCCCTCCCATTTAACAACTGTAAAAATAAAATCTAAAAGTCGTGAACTAGAGTTTGATAAATGCACATCAAATCTAATGATGATAGATTTTGAAAATCTTTGTGAAGTAAATTTTGGTAATGAAGATTACAAAAATATTGCAGATAAATTTAAGTTGGTATTTTTAAAAAATGTTCCTGAATTTGATAATCAGAAAAAAGATGCGTGCAGGAGATTTATTGGATTAATTGATATGTTATATGAAAATAATTGTTCAATAGTAATTTTAGCGTCAAAACCTATAAATTCATTAAATAATATCAATACTCTAGCAGAAGAATTTAAAAGAACTGCTAGCAGATTATATGAAATGACTATAGTAAAACCAGATTGATGAAATATATAATCAGATTTTTAGTAAGCACTGTAGTTTTATTAACAGTAGTTTATTTTACTGCAGGTTTTTATGTTGCTTATCAAATTTTAAAAATAGATCCAACTTGTGGTTTACACGAAGGATCTCTTCCTAATTCATGGAGTACAACAGTTGACTCACATGAATATTCTATTCTTGCACGACAAAAAGTAAGAGAAAATTTTAACTTTAAAGACTATTATTTAGATGAATGGCAAGATGTATACTTTCAATCTCGTGACTCAGACATTAAGATTAATGGATGGCTGTTTAATTATTTTCCAAATAGACCAATTATAATTGTAACACACGGTATAAGCCCGAATGGTAAATGTAAGTCTGAAGCAAATCTTATTGCAAGTTTTTTAGTTAATAAAAAATTTAATGTTCTTACGATAGATTTAAGAAACTACGGCCAAAGTGATACTGTAAGTAGTTATGATGATTTAGGTTTAAAGTCATATAATGATATTCTGGGTGCATTTGATTTTTTAAAAAAAATTGGTTTTAAGTCTAATACTATTGGATTACATGGAATATCTCTTGGTGCAAGCACCTCAATTTTTGCAGCACATGCAGAACCAGAAATACGTGCAGTGTGGGCAGATAGTTCACTTGCTGAATTTAATATGATTTTAAAAGATGAAATAGCAAGATATGGTCTTGCTATAGAATTTGGGCCAGTAGTTAGTTTAGCTGGAAGAATCTTAACTGGAACAGATCCAAGAGAATTATCTCCAGCTAAAAAATTATCAAAGAACCAATATTATTTTTTTACTCATGGCGACTCTGATACAAGAATCTTAACAAGACATTTTAATTATTTTAAAGAATACACAAATCAAAATAAAATTAATGCTGAGTTTTGGTTAGTTGAAAACTCTTTTCATGTAGATGCTATGTTTAAATATCCCGAAGTATACTCTAAAAAGATGGAAGAATTTTTTAATAAAAATTTAAAGTAGGCCGGACTCTAAAACTAGTTTGTACCTTGGCAGACACCTCTCTAGAATAAGAAACTCAACTAATTATCAAACGGCGGGTAAGATAATTAAAATTCTTGGCGTTCCTCCGAAGCTAAGAAACGAGTATTATCCGGCTTATTAAGAGTAATATCTATCTATTTAAAATTCAAGATTTTTAGTTATATTTGGCATTAAATTTGGATGATTTTCATAAAATTTGGCACTTTTTATCAACATTTTACAAACTTCCGTGATAGTAAGAAAAAAATAACCAAACCATTAATATTTTGAAATTTGAGGAAAAATACTTACTTATGAAACATAAAAAAAATGAAAAAAATGACTGATAATAGACCATTATCACCTCACCTATCTATTCACAAAAGAGTACTTACAGCAGTATTTTCAATTTTTCATAGAATATCTGGAATAGGATTAAGTGTGGGTGCACTATTAATTTCAATTTGGTTTTTTTTAATTAGTTTTGGTCCTGAATTTTATATTTATTTTGAAACTCTTTCTAAGAGTATTTTGTTTAAACTAGTTCTAATGATTTGGACTGTCGGTATTTTTTACCATTTATTTAATGGGTGTAGAAAATTATATTGGTCCTTCGGTATTGGAATGGAATTATCACAAGTATATAAATCAGGTTATGCTGTTATATGTTTAACTTTAATTTCTAGTTTAGTTGTCTGGTACTTCTCATGAAAAATTATGCTTTTAAATGGTTAACCCAAAGAATTACTGCTTCAATTTTAATACCATTGACGTTTTGGTTTATATACTCTGCAATATCATTATCAAAGATGACTTATTCTGAAATAGAAATTTTTTTTCAATCCTATGTTAATGCATTCTTATTTTTTGTGATGATGCAATCTATGCTTCTGCATTCAAAATTAGGACTGCAAACAATTATTGAAGATTATGTCACATCGAAAAAGACAGCCAAATTTATTAAAGTATCAATTAATTTTCTTGTTTATTTTATAATGATTTTAATTACTGTAAATTTAGTGAGAATGGTGTTTTAAATGACTAATTCATACAAAATTATTGATCACCATTATGACGTTGTAGTTGTTGGAGCTGGTGGGTCAGGACTGAGAGCTACGCTTGGATGTGCTGAATCTGGATTAAAAACAGCCTGTATATCAAAAGTGTTTCCAACAAGAAGTCATACTGTTGCAGCACAAGGTGGAATTGGAGCAGCACTAGGTAATATGGGTGAAGATAATTGGAAGTGGCACATGTATGATACAGTTAAGGGTTCCGACTGGCTTGGCGATCAAGATGCAATTGAATACTTATGTTCTAAAGCCCCTGAAGCAGTAATTGAACTTGAAGAATATGGCATGCCTTTTAGTAGAACAGATGATGGCAAGATCTATCAAAGACCTTTTGGCGGACACTTAACCAATAATGGCGAGGGAGCTCCTGCTATGAGAGCTTGTGCAGCAGCTGATAGAACGGGACATGCTTTACTCCATACACTTTATCAGCAATCACTTAAAAATAATGTAGAATTTTATATTGAATATTTTGTTTTAGATTTAATTTCTGATGATCAGGGTAATTGCATCGGTGTGGTAACATGGTGTTTAGAGGATGGATCAATTCATCGATTTTTATCTCATCAAACAATTTTAGCTACTGGTGGATATGGAAGAGCTTACTTCTCATCCACGAGTGCTCACATTTGTACTGGTGACGGTAGTGCAATGGCTTTAAGACAAAACCTACCTCTTTCTGATATGGAATTTATTCAGTTCCACCCAACAGGAGTTTACGGTGCAGGAGTGTTAATCACTGAGGGAGCAAGAGGAGAAGGTGGATATTTAACTAATAGTGATGGTGAAAGATTTATGGAAAGATATGCTCCAAATGCAAAAGATCTAGCATCAAGGGATGTAGTAAGCCGAGCAATGACTATTGAAATTAGTGAAAATAGAGGCTGTGGAGATAATGCCGATCATGTGCTACTTCATCTTGAGCACATTGATGCTGATACATTACATAAAAGATTACCTGGTATTTCAGAAACTGCAAAAATATTTGCCGGAGTTGATCTAACTAAAGATCCAATACCAGTTCTTCCAACAGTTCATTATAATATGGGTGGTATACCGACAAATTATAGAACAGAAGTTCTAAGGCCAACAAATGAAAATCCAGATAATGTATGTGAAGGTTTAATGGCTGTTGGTGAGGCTGCATGTGTTTCTGTACACGGTGCTAATAGATTAGGAACAAATTCATTAATCGATCTTGTTGTTTTTGGCAAAGCAGCTAGTCTAACATGTAAAGAAAAAGTAAAACCAAATTCTAAAAAAATTGAAATTAGTAAATCAAAAACAGATAATATTATTGAGCGATTTGATAAGATTAGAAACAGCAAAGGAAACTCTACAACTGGAGAGCTTCGTACTTCCATGCAACATATAATGCAGCAAAAATGTGCAGTGTTTAGAACACATGATCTCATATCAAAAGGTATTGAAGAATATTCAAAAGTTGAGAGCTCAATGGATGACATAGATATTAAAGACAAATCATTAATCTTTAATACGGACTTGGTCGAAGCTTTAGAGTTACACAATTTAATGGCACAATCAAAAGTTACTCTTCATTCTGCGTTAAATCGAACTGAAAGTAGAGGCGCACATGCAAGAGAAGATTATAAAGAAAGAGATGATAATAATTGGTTAGTTCACTCTTTAGCCTGGTTAAACGATAAGGGAGATGTGAGTATGGGTTCCAGAGGTGTTCATATGAATACCCTAACTAATCATGTTCAACCAATACCACCTAAAAGAAGAGTTTATTAATGGCTCAGTTTACACTTCCTGCAAATTCAAAAATAACTAAAGGGAAAACTCACCAACTAAAAGAACCTGCAAACGATCCAAAGAAACTTGCAATTTACAGATGGGATCCCGAAGATGATAAAAATCCTAGGATAGATAATTATGAGATAGATCAAGAAAAGTGTGGCCCAATGGTATTAGACGCACTTATGAAAATAAAAAACGAAATTGATCCAACTTTAACATTTAGAAGATCTTGCAGAGAAGGAGTTTGTGGTTCCTGTGCTATGAATATTGATGGCGTTAACACATTAGCATGTTTGAAAAGTATGTCTGATGTTAAGAATGAAATAAAAATTTACCCTCTTCCACATATGCGTGTAGTAAAAGATTTAGTTCCAGATCTTAGTAAGGCTTATGAGCAACTGGCTTCCATTAAACCTTGGTTGCAGCGTAAAAAAACAAATGAAGAAAAAAACTCAGGAGACGAAAAAAAACAATCACCAAAAGATAGAGAAAAACTAGATGGTAAATGGGAGTGTGTATTATGTTTTTGCTGCACTACTTCTTGTCCAAGTTATTGGTGGAATGGAGATGAATATCTAGGACCTGCAGTCCTTTTACAAGCAGCAAGATGGGTAAGTGACTCTAGAGACTCAGAAAGAAAAGAGAGATTAAAAGCAATAAATGATTCATTAAAACTTTATAGATGTCATTCAATAATGAATTGCACTAGGTCTTGTCCTAAAGGTCTAAATCCAGCCAAAGAAATTGCTGGACTCAAAAAGGCTATTGTTACAGAATTGTAATTAAAGTATAAAACTTAAATGAGAAAAAAAATTGCTCTTATTGGAGCAGGCAATATCGGCGGGACTTTAGCACAACTTGTTAGTTTAAAAGAATTAGGTGATGTAGTTTTATTAGATATTTTTGAAGGGATGCCTAAGGGCAAATCTTTAGATCTTGCTCAGTCATCTTCCATTGAGGGATTTCATGCAAATTTTAAAGGTACTTCAAGTTTTAGAGATATCAAAAATTCTGATGTAGTAATAGTTACTGCAGGTTTTCCAAGAAAACCAGGTATGTCCCGAGATGATCTTGTAGAAAAAAATTCTATTATCATTCAAAATGTAGGGAAAAATATTAAAAAATATTGTCCAAAAGCATTTGTTATATGCATTACTAATCCACTGGATGCAATGGTAAGTGTTCTTCAGAAATCATCAGGCCTTAAAACAAATATGTGTATTGGTATGGCAGGTGTTTTGGATAGTGCAAGATTAAAATACTTTTTATCCAAGGAGTTTAATGTGTCAATTAATGATATCAGCGCTTTTGTCTTAGGCGGTCATGGAGACACGATGGTTCCGCTTATGCGATACTCAACAGTATCAGGTATTCCTGTACCTGAATTGATAAAGATGAAGTGGACAACAAAAAAAAATATCGATAAAATTATTCAAAGAACACGTGATGGTGGTGCTGAAATTGTAAAACTCATGAACACATCTGCCTATTATGCACCAGCTTCTTCAGCTATACAAATGGCAGAGTCATTTTTGTTAGATCAAAAAAGATTATTACCATGTGCTGCATATCTTAATGGTGAATATGGAGTAAAAGGACTATATGTTGGAGTTCCAGTTATCATTGGCAAAAAAGGTGTTGAAAAAATTATTGAATTAAAACTTAATAATAATGAAAAGAAAGAATTTAATCACTCCGTTAAAGCAGTAAGATCATTAACTACATTGTCTAACAAGCTTCTAAATAAGAAAAATAAAAAATAATTGTATTTTTCATCTAATCTAACTATTACCTTTTTATCAAAATGAATTTGCATGAATACCAAGCTAAAGATCTACTAAGAAAGTACAATCTACCTATACTTGAAGGCAAAAGTTACATTGAAAATGTTGATGATTTAGAAAAAGATTTACAAAATATAAAAGGACCACCTTGGGTTGTCAAATCACAGATACATGCTGGAGGAAGAGGAGCAGGGAAATTTTTAAAACCATTTAATACAAAAGGTGGAGTTCAAATAACAGAATCAATTGATGATGCACAAAAAATTGCAAAAGGAATGATGGGCAACATATTGATTACAAAACAAACAGGTAATGAAGGAAAGTTAGTAAATAGAATTTATTTAGAAGCTGGATGTGAAATTGATAGGGAATATTATTTAAGTATTCTTCTTGATAGGAATCAATCAAAATTAATGATGATGGTATCTGATGCTGGTGGTGTAGATATAGAAGATGTAGCTGAGAAAACACCAGAAAGAATACAATATGTTTATTTTGATAACTTAGAAGATTTCACAATTAGTGACAGTCTTCAAAATAAATTAAATTTTTCTATTAATGAGTTTAACCAATTTAAAGAAATTGTTTCAAATTTATGTAAGGCCTATATCGAAATAGATGCTTCTTTAATTGAAATTAATCCTCTTGTTGTGACAAAAGATGAAAAACTAATTCTTTTAGATGCTAAAATTAATATTGATGATAATGCTCTGTATAGACAGGCTGACATTGAAAAATTAAAAGATACTTCAGAAGAAAATGATTTAGAACTTGAAGCTTCTGAAAACGATATGGTTTACATTAAGCTCGATGGAAAAATAGGCTGTATGGTTAACGGAGCTGGACTCGCTATGGCAACTATGGATATCATTAAACAATTTGGAATGGAGCCAGCCAATTTTTTAGATTTAGGTGGTACAGCAAATAAAGAAAGAGCCATTAAAGCTTTCAAGATTATTCAATCAGATAAAAATGTGAAATCTGTCTTCATAAATATTTTTGGAGGAATTATCCATTGTGATATGATTGCTAATGGCATCATTGATGCAATTAAAGAATTAGATTTTAAACTTCCTGTTGTTGTACGTTTTCAAGGAACAAATTCTAAAGAGGGAAGAGACATTATAAATAATTCATCATTAGGATTAATTTCAATTGATGATTTTTCAAATGCAGCTCAGAAAGCTGTGGAGTTATCAGAATAGTGTCAATTTTAGTTAATAAAAATACAAGACTTATTTGCCAAGGCTTTACCGGTTCACAAGGAACATATCATTCTGAACAAGCTATAGCATATGGTACAAACCTTGTAGGTGGTGTCACGCCTGGTAAAGGAGGACAGACCCATTTAAACTTACCGGTGTTTAATACCGTTGCTGATGCAGTTAAACAAACTGAAGCAAACGCAACAGTCATTTATGTGCCTGCTAAGTTTGCTGCTAAAGCAATCCACGAAGCTTTAGATGCAAACATTGAATTAATTGTATGCATTACAGAAGGTATTCCAGTCTTAGATATGATTGATATAAAAAAAAGAATTATTAACAATAAAACATATTTGATTGGGCCAAACTGCCCAGGGTTAATCACACCTTCCGAATGCAAGATTGGTATCATGCCAGGTTTCATCCATAAAAAAGGTAAAATAGGTATAGTGAGTAGATCAGGAACATTAACTTATGAAGCTGTTGCACAGACAACAGAGGTAGGATTAGGTCAATCAACATGTGTTGGTATTGGTGGAGACCCAATACATGGTATGGATTTTGTAGATTGTATAAAGTTATTTTTAGAAGACGATGAGACCGAGGGAATATTAATGATAGGTGAAATTGGTGGCGAGGAGGAAGAAAATGCGGCAGAATTTATTTCGAATTCAAAAAGAAAAAAACCAGTTTCAGCATTTATAGCCGGACAATCTGCCCCTAAAGGAAAACGTATGGGTCATGCAGGTGCTATCGTTTCAGGCTCAAAAGGTACAGCACATTCCAAAATTAAATCTTTAGAAAATGCTGGAGTTTTGGTGTCAAAATCCCCGGCTTCATTGGGAAAAACTATGAAATTAGCAATGCAAAATGGGAATAATTAGTTTCCATTAGTATGATTGTTATGCGAAATGGATTTAGTTTAATAGAAATCTATGAATGATACTTTCTTAAATAGTGCTAATGCTCCATATGTAGCCGAACTATATTCTAAATTTAGAAATAATCCTGAAAGTGTGGATACAACTTGGAAAGATTTTTTTAACAATTTAAATGAAGATGACTACTCTGTTCTTAAAGATTTTGGAGGACCAGAATGGAAAGAACGTCCATCAAGTATAATAGATAAAAATTACATAACCAAGGTCATAAAATCAAATGCGAATTATAATTCTGAGGAATTTAGAATTTCAACTTTAGATTCAATAAGGGCATTAAGATTAATTAGAGCTTTTAGAATTAATGGACATTTAATTGCAGATCTTGATCCTTTAGGAATATCTGAAAGAGAGTATCCTCAAGAATTAGATTATAAAAGCTATGGTTTCATTGAATCAGATTTAGAAAAAGAAATATTCATTGATGGAAGTTTGGGTTTAGAAAAAGGTAAATTAAAAAATATTATTAAAATATTAAAAGAAACTTATTCTGCTTCAATTGGTGTTGAATTTTTACATATACAACAAGCTGATCAAAAACAATGGGTCCAAGAAAGAATTGAAGAAGTAAGAAATAAAACAAATTTTACAAATGAGGGAAAAAAAGCAATTTATAAAAGATTGGTTGAATCAGAACTATTTGAGCAGTTTTTAGATAAAAAGTTTTTAGGTACAAAGAGATACGGTATCGAAGGTGGTGAAGCGATGATACCTGGGATAGAGCAAATTGTTAAACAGGCATGTTTGTCTGGAATTGAAGATATTATTATTGGCACAGCTCATCGAGGGAGACTAACACTTCTATCAAGTGTTTTGGAAATGCCTTACAAAAAAATATTATCAAAATTCCAAGGGTCTTTAAACGATCCAAATGAGGTACTAGGTTCGGGTGATGTAAAATATCATTTAGGAGTTTCTGCTGATCGCGAATTTGAAAAAAAGAAAATTCATTTATCGCTCACTTCTAACCCATCACATTTAGAAGCAGTTAACCCAGTTGTGGCAGGAAAAGTAAGAGCTAAACAAACTTTAGCTAGAGATAAAACAACAGATAAAGTTATCGGTTTATTAATTCATGGAGATGCAGCAATAGCTGGACAAGGAGTTGTGGCCGAAACATTTGCCATGTCACAATTAAGAGGGTTTAAAACAGGTGGTACCATTCACTTTGTAATTAACAATCAGATAGGTTTTACAACTATGCCACAATATGGACGATCCGCACCTTATTGTACTGAAATTGCAAAAATGGTTCAGGCACCAATATTTCATGTTAATGGCGATGACCCAGAAGCAGTAGTTCATGTTTGTAGACTTGCAACGGAATTTAGAAATAAATTTAAAGTCGATGTTGTTGTAGATATGTTTTGCTACAGAAGATCAGGACATAACGAAGCTGATGAACCTTCTTTTACTCAACCACTAATGTATAAGGCTATCAAAAAACAAATTACTACAAGAAAAAAATATGAAAAAAAATTAATTGAGAATAATACTCTTTCAGAAGAAGAATCTAGAGACATTGTAGATTCTTTTAAAAATTTTTTAGATAAAGAATTTGAATCAACTAAAAATTATAAACCAAATAAAGTAGATTGGTTAGAGGGAACTTGGACAGGTTTATCTACTGCAACATTTGATGCAAGAAGAGGAAAAACATCTGTAAAAGAAAAAACATTAATTAACGTTGCTAAAAAAATTCATGAAATACCTGCAGATTTTAATGCTCATAGAAGAATAAAAAAAATTTATGGGGATCGATTAACAAGTGTTATCAACGGAAAAGGTATTGATTGGGCAACCTCTGAAAGTTTAGCTTTAGCAACACTTCTTGATGAGGGATACGGCGTTCGAATATCTGGACAAGATGTTGGAAGAGGAACATTTAGTCATAGACATGGTGTTCTATACGATCAAGAAAACGAAAATCGTTTTGTTCCATTAAGACACTTTCAAAACAAGCAAGGTTACTTTGAAATTATAGATAGTTTTTTATCTGAGTTTGGTGTTCTTGGTTTTGAATATGGATATTCACAAGTTGATCCTAAGACACTTGTTATATGGGAAGCGCAGTTTGGTGATTTTGCAAATGGCGCACAAATTATGATTGATCAATTCATTAGTTCTGGAGAAAGAAAATGGTTGAGAATGTCTGGTTTAACGATGCTTCTTCCCCACGGACATGAGGGCCAAGGTCCTGAGCATACCAGTGGAAGATTAGAAAGATTTTTACAGATGTGTGCGGAAGATAATATGCAAATTGTTAATTGCACAAGTCCTGCTAATTATTTTCATGTTTTAAGAAGGCAACTACATAGAAACTTTAGGAAACCTCTAATTATATTTACACCAAAATCTACACTTAGACATAAATCTAATGTTTCTAATATTGAGGATTATATTAATGGATCAACTTTCCATAGAATTCTTACTGATAAATTATCTGTTAAAGAAAAAAGGAAAAATAAAAGATTAATCATTTGCTCTGGTAAAATATATTTTGAACTTGCAGATCACATAGCAAAAAATAAAATTAAAAATCTCTCCATAATAAGATTGGAGCAGATTTATCCATTTCCTTATGAAAACTTTAGAGATGAATTAAAACATTATACTGATGCTGAAATTATCTGGGCACAAGAAGAGCCAAAAAATATGGGTGCATGGGGTTTTGTGAAAGGTAGATTGGAAAGTGTTATGCAGGAAGCCAAAGTTAAACAAGAAAAAATATTCTATGTTGGTAGAAGTCCAGCTGCTTCTCCTGCGGCTGGTTCTTTAGAAAGACACTTAAGTAACCAAGAAACTATTATAAAAATGGCAACTGAAGATTCGATTAGCAAAATTATCAAATCTTGGGCAGGTATTTCAACAAAATTAAAGACTAATCTGCCAATTGAATAAATTGATTTAAATGTTATTAAGCATTTAATTAATGAGCACTGAATTAATAGTTCCAACACTTGGAGAGTCAATTACGGAAGCAACTGTTTCAAAATGGCTTAAGAATATTGGCGATAATTTTGAAGCTGATGAACCTTTAGTTGAAATTGAAACTGACAAAATTACAGTTGAAGTACCAGCTCCTCATGCAGGCTCCCTAAAAGAAATAAAAGTTTCTGAAGGAACTGATGTTGAAATTGGAGGTATTTTAGGAATCTTAGATGAATCTAAAGGCAAAAAACCAACTCCTAAAAAATCTGAAACTAAAGAAGAAAAAGTAAAAGAAGAACTAAAAGAAGTTAAGGTTGAAACAAAATCTTCACCTGACAAATCTTCACCATCTGCAAGAAAAATTGCTGAGGAAAATAATATTAAACTAGAAGATGTTACCTCGTCACGTTCTGATGGAAGAATTAATAAAGAAGATGTAGTTTCTCATCTTTCTTCTTCAAATAAAACAAGCACTAACAAAGGCGAAAGAGAAGAAGTAATTAAAATGTCTAAAATTAGACAGACAATATCTAAACGATTAAAGGAAGCTCAAAATACAGCAGCCATACTTACAACTTTCAATGAAATTGACATGTCCAAAGTTATGGAAATTAGAAAATCAAAAAACCAAGAATTTCAAAGTCGGTATGAAGTCAAATTAGGTTTCATGTCATTTTTTGTAAAAGCTGTAGTAAAAAGTTTGCAAGAGTATCCAGCTGTGAATGCTGAAATTAAAGATGAAAATATAATTTATAAAAACCATTTTGATATAGGTATAGCTGTTGGAACTGAAAAAGGATTAGTCGTACCAATACTTAAAGACGCTGATCAATTGAGTTTTGGAGAAATAGAAACTAAAATTATCGATCTTAGTACAAAAGCCAAAGATGGAACGCTGACCATGGAGGATTTGACTGGCGGTACTTTTACAATTTCAAATGGTGGCGTTTACGGATCAATGCTCAGCACCCCAATAATCAATAGACCTCAATCTGGTATTTTAGGGATGCATAATATCCAAAAAAGGGCAGTAGTTTTAAATGATGAAATAGTAATTAGGCCAATGATGTATGTTGCATTAAGTTATGATCATAGAATTATTGATGGAAAAGAAAGTGTTGGATTTTTAGTGAAAGTGAAAGAACTTCTAGAAGATCCATCCGAATTGGTATTAGGAATATAAAATGGAAGATTTTGATTTAATAGTAATTGGTGCGGGACCTGGCGGATATGTAGCTGCAATCAGAGCAGCTCAACTTGGAATGAAGGTTGCTTGTATAGAAAAAGAGCCATCACTTGGTGGAACTTGTTTGAACATTGGATGCATACCTTCTAAAGCATTATTAAATTCATCTGAAAAATTTGTTGAAATTTCAAATCATGCTGCAGAGCATGGCATAAAAACATCAAAGATAGATTTAGACCTAAATGTTTTGATGGATCGCAAAACTAAGATTGTAAAAAAACTTACAACAGGGATCGGTTTTTTATTTAAGAAAAATAAAATCACGCATATTCCTGGTATGGCTTCATTTGTAGATAAAAATACTATTTCTATTACAAATGGAAAAAATGAAATTACTGCTAGTGCTAAAAATTTTATTATCGCAACAGGATCATCTTCGATTGAGATACCAAATATTCCTGTTGATGAAAAACAAATAGTATCTTCAACAGGTGCTCTTTCTCTATCTAAAATACCAAAATCACTCCTAGTTATTGGTGGTGGATATATTGGACTAGAGATGGGATCAGTATGGAGTAGATTAGGTTCAAAGGTAACAGTTGTTGAAGCTCTTGACAGAATTGTTCCAACTATGGATGGTGAAATTGCTAAAGAGTTTATGAAAATGTTAACTAAACAAGGGTTAGAATTTAAATTATCGCATAAAGTGAGTTCTGCAAAATCTGGTAAGTCTGGTGTAGATGTTGAAATGGAAACATCAGATAAAAAGAAAATAAAAGAAAACTACGAAATAGTTTTAATGTCAGTAGGAAGAAAACCAAACACAGATGGACTGGGTCTCGAAAAAATTGGTATTAAATTAACTGAAAAAAAATCCATTGAAATTAAAGACAACTTTCAAACTTCTGTTGAAGGAATCTACGCCATTGGTGATGTAGCACCGGGACCAATGCTAGCACACAAAGCTGAAGAAGAAGGAGTT
>CACAVG010000017.1 GCA_902535885.1 uncultured Alphaproteobacteria bacterium
TAAAATTCTTCAAAATTTGAAGTTCCAACACATAAAACATTTTTTAAATCTAGATATCTATTAATATTATCTTTATTTACTCCACCTGTTGGTATGAATTTTATATTCCTTAAAATATTTTTTATAGATTGTAATTTTTTATCCTCTCCATTTAAATTAGCTGGAAAGAATTTAATTATTTCATAACCTTTTTTACTAAGATGTATGAATTCACTAACCGTCTCAGCTCCTGGAATGTAGAATGGGTTTTTCATTTCTAATATTTCTTCAATGATACCAGGGGAAACATAAAAATTAAAATTATGATCTTGACCTCTAATTAAATCTTCTTTTGATAAAACAGAACCTAGTCCAAATTTACAATCTGAAAAATATTTTTTTAATTCTACAGCAATAGAAAAAGACTCTTTTTCTCTTAATGTTATCTCTATATACTCAATTGATTTATTATGATTTAAATATTTTTTTAATCTTGCAATATCGCTCTCTAGATTTGTTGTATTTAAAATTGGTAATAATTGTTGTTTATGGAGATCAGATTTTAATTGATTATTTAACATCTACAATAGCGCCTTTTTTCATTACTATTTTAGAACCTAAACTGCTGCCAGCTTTTAATGCTAAAACTGGATCATTATTTACAATAAAATTAGATAAATAAGCAGCATTAAATCCATCGCCAGCACCTGAAGTATCAACCACTCTTTTAAGTAATTTATTCTTAAAAACATACCTAGTTTTATTGAGAAATACGTATGTAAATTTAGCGTTTATTCTGAATATACTGTGTTTAAGCTTATATTTCCTTACTATTTGCTCATAAGACTTGATATCATTTTTGTTTTTCCAATAATTCATATCTTCACCAGATAAAAAACATATATCAACAAATTTTAGCACTGAGTCTAAAAAAATATTTAAATTTTTTTTATTCCATCGACTTGGACGAATATTAAAATCAAAAACAATTTTTATTTTTTTTCTTTTTAATAGCTTTAATAATTTAATAAAATTATTTAGTTTTGATATATGTATTATTGAAAGAGTTATGCCAGAAAAATAAATGTAATCAAAATTTTTAAGCTCTTTATATAAATTTAAAAAATCAATATTATTGAAATAATGTTTTGCTGCACTTTCATCTCTCCAATAAAAAAATTGCTTTTCACCATTGTCTTTATTTTTTATTAAATATAATCCTACTTCAAATTGATTAATTTTTTTTATATATTTTGTTGAAATTTTCTTAGATTTAACAAAATCTAAAAGCGATTGATTGATTTCAGATTTTCCTATGGCACTTAAAAAAAAAGCGTTTAATTTTTTCTTATCAAGATAATTGCAAAAATTAAGTGTGTCACCAGCAAAAGATTGATTGTACAGGCTATTTTTTATATTTGAAATCTCAATCATAGCTTCACCGATTGAGCATACATTTATTTTCATGTTTTAATATTAATCGTGGTGAAAAACCTCTTCCATTATTGACCACCATTCACCTTTTTTCCTATTTGGATCTGGAACTTGACATGGTCCACATAAACTCCACCATTCTTGTACCTTAGGATTTGCTGCCATTAATTTGTTATCTCTTTCAAGATCGTCCCCGTGATATTCCATGTAACCAAAAAGAGTGTTTTTATGTAAATAGATAGAAAAGTTTTTAAAATTAAGTTCTGTTAAATTATCTAAAATCTCAGGCCATACATTTGCATGCAACCTTTTGTATTCATCAATTTTATCTTCTCTAACTCCAAGAGTCATACCTAATCGTATCATTTAAAGATTTTCCTTTCTATTAATTTTGAAACTAACTGCATGATCACATGGTTTATTATCTGGTCTAGTAATATGAAGGCCATCTTTTGTTTGTTTCCATTCAACTTTTTCATTACTACCAAGAAGTTCAACTGACTCAACCTCATTATCAAAGAGTTTATCCATACTTTCTATTGTAAAATCTTTACCTGGCCAACCTAGTGCAGTCGCATAAAGTGAATTTCCTTTGGTCGTAAAACGAAAATCTTGAGCTGTATACTTAAGTTTTGCACGATTATCAGAAAATGGACCAGCTTCTGTCATTTCTGTTGGCCCTTCTCCATATTTATCCCAAGTCTCAGTATCAAAAATTGCTTCTCCACTTACTTCAAGCCACTTGCCAATACCTTCTAAAAGGCTTTTGTCTTCATCTGGAATTGTTCCATCAGGTTTTGGTCCTATATTTAAGAGCATATATCCATTTTTACTTACATTATCTATTAAGTAATGAACTAAATCAGTTGTTGATTTGTACTCTGAATCTTTCATATACGCCCATGCACTTCCATCGTGAACTGTAGTATCTGTTATCCAATCATAATGTGTTAATTCTGACTCTCTTCCCAATTCAAGATCCAATAAACCAGAACCAGGAGGTAAATCATGCCATTTATAAGATACAACAACCTCACTACCCCATTCTTTCTCTTTGTTATAGTAGTATGAAAGAAAATCTTTTTTATATTTCTCATGAATATATCTAATACCAAAATCAAACCAAACATAATCTGGACGGTAATTATCTACTACTTCTTTTAGTCTATTTAACCAACGATCATGAAAAGCTTTACTTGGTTTATCTTGATATTCTGTCTTTCTACCCCAATGATCTGGATATATTGCTTGGTTATCACTATTATCTAAATTGTGAAGTTCACCGTATAAGCCTTCAAATTCTTTTTTTGAAGTATCGAAGTCTTTATTCCAATGAGGAAAAAAATACCAATTTTCAGCATGGTGCATCGCAACCATATATTTCATACCTTTATCTCTAATTGCTTTTTCTAGTTCTCCAACAACATCTCTTTTTGGTCCCATTTTAGAAGCACACCATTCAGTATCGGAGCAGTCCCACATTGGAAATCCATCATGATGTTCTGCAACAGGACCTGCAAATTTTGCACCTGAGCGGGAATATAAATCAGCCCATTCTTCTGCATCAAACTTTTCTGCAGTAAACATTGGAATGAAATCTTTGTATCCAAATTTTGAAGGATGGCCAAAATGTTTAACATGATGATCAAATTGTGGACTCGGTTCTCTATACATCCAATAAGGATACCATGTAACATTTGGTCCAGCTGCAGGAACTGAGTAAGGTCCCCAATGGGCATAAATTCCATATTTAGCTTTTTTAAACCAACTAGGAGTTGTATGTTGTTTTATAGACTCCCATGTAGATTGATATTGCATTCCTATACTCATATTATTCTCCTATCTTTTTAAAGCACCATCAACAAGCCCACTTTGAATTTGATTTCTAAATATTAGGAATACTATCATTGGTGGCATTGTGGCTAACATTAAAGCTGCAGTTTTTAAAGTTGTAGCTCCACTATATTTTCCTTGGAAGGACATCATTCCAAGAGTAACTGTTCTGAGATCATGATCATTTAAATAAATTAAAGGCCACATAAAATCATTAAATATCCAAACAAAGTAAATTATTGCAACTGTAACAACAGCAGGTTTAGCTAATGGCATCATGATTTGAAAAAATATTACTAAGTCAGATGCCCCATCAATTTTGGCAGCTTCAATTAAATCTTTTGGTATTCCAAGAAAATAGGCTCTAAAAAAAAATATGGCAAAAGGAACCCAGGCTAAGTAAGTAAATATTACTGCAAAATATGTATTAACCAAACCAATTGTATTCATTATTTTAAATGCAGGAATTAATATTACTTGTGGCGGTATCATCATTCCTAGAAGGAAATAAAAGAAAATTAACATTCTTCCTCTAAATTCAAAATGTGCTAATCCGTATCCAGCAGCTCCACAAAAAGTCACAATTCCTAAAACTGATACTGAAGTTATGCCAATAGAATTAATATACAGTTTTAAAAAATTTCCTGTTGTCCATGCTTCAATAATATTTTGAAAAACAAATTTAGTTGGTACACCAAAAGGATTATTTGTGTAATCTTCCATTGACTTGAAAGAGGTAAATACCATCCACATAAATGGGAATACTATAGTTATTGCAAATGTTAAAAGTAATGCATAACACAATACTCTCGCCCAAATTGGAATTTCATTAATACTCATTTTTCAATAAGTCTTGCAATGATCAATTGAATTGCAGTTACAATAATTACTATGAAAAACAAAAGAACAGCAATAGCAGTACCATAACTGATCTGACCTCTAGAAAATCCATGATAGTACATATACGTAGCTAAAACTTCTGAAGCATGATAGGGACCGCCTAAGGTCATTGCATATACTAAATCAAATAATAAAAATGCATTTGTCACAGCAAGTATAATTACTACTAATGAAATATTTCTAATTAATGGAATAGTTACAAAACGAATAGTGGCAAAAACAGATGCACCATCAATTTTAGCTGCCTCAATTAAATCTTTTGGCACTGCTTGTAAGCCTGCTCCAAATAATAAAATTGAAAATCCTAAATCTCTCCAGATATAAACAGTCATCACTGAATACGTTGCTGTTTCTTTACTTCCTAACCATTGTACATTTTTAAAGCTCTCTAAATTAAAAAAATCGGCAAATTCGTTGATAATTCCAGTTGTTGGGCTTAAAAATAATTTGAATAGAAGTCCTATAACTACACTTGAAATTACAATGGGTACAAAGAAGGTAGTCTGAAACATTCTCCAGCCAAAAGGTTTTAAATTTAAAATTAAGGCAATAGCTAAAGCTGTGAAAAAAATAATACTTACTGCACAAAATACAAAGAGTAGATTATTTTGAAGAGCTGTAGAAAAAAATCTGTCATTAAATAATTTAAAATAATTTGCCAAGCCAGCCCACTTTATATGAGCCCACGAAATACCATTCCAACGAGTAAAACTTATCCATATGGCTACCAAAGTTGGAATAATCCAAAACAATGTATAGAAAAAAAATGCTGGTCCAATAAATATTAAATGAGCATATCTGTTTGTTCTTTTATTTTTCATATTTAATTTTGAAAGGACGCAAAGCGTCCTTTCATTAATATTTTAATTTTTTTTTAGTACTTAGTTTCTATCAAGTCTAGTACACATTGCTCATGATCATCACCAGCTTGTTGAGGTGTAAGATCTCCTGTCAATATACCCTGACTTGCATCCCAAGTATGTGGAACATTACATGCATAATCTTCTAACATGTCAAGGAATGGAGCTGAGCTAGTAGATGTAGCAATAATTCCACTAATATCTTGAATGATTGGATCATAAGCCCAAGATGAAGTATCATGCGTGTATGGAGCTAAAGATTGAGTCGCTTCAGACCAAACTTTAACTGCTGCTGCGCTTGTATAATAATTGAGGAATTCTTTAGCTGCATCAACTGTACCGTTTGCAACTGCACCTCTAGTTATTGTAAGTACAACACTGTTAATAACAAGCTCAGTATTAGTTCCAGGCGCACCTTCTACAGCAGGAAAAGCCATAACTCCTATTGGAGCATCTGGAGCTTGATCTTTTATCATTCCTGCTACCCAAGATCCGTTAGAGAAAATTGGAGCTTTACCAGTAAATAGCAAGCCTGCAGCAGTTGGAAAGTCATCAGCTAAATAGCCTGAAGTGAAATATCCTTTGTCTAATAAACCTCTATAAAGTTCCCAAGCTTTAACAGCTGCTGGATCATTAAATTTCGTTCCTGCTTCTAAAGTAGGGTTATAGGTTCTTAAACCAATATTTATATAATCTTCAGTACTTAACATCCTTCTTAGTAGGTGATTATTATAGTGATTACCTGGCCAACCCTCTGAGTTACCAAAAGCAATAGGTGTAATTCCAGCATCTAAAAACTTTTGAGCAACACCAGTGAAGCCGCTCCAAGTTTCCATTTCTTTTGGATCAATACCCATTTCTTCAAACATATCTTTTCTGTACCAAATCAAGTTTCCAATATGTAAACCTTGCGGCACTCCCCAAAGTTTTCCATCAAATGTATAAACAGATTCAACACCTGGAGCTATTCTGTCTGAAATTGAATTTACAAAATCAGTAATATCAACCAATCCACCAACTTCAGCGTATTGATACATATTAGAACCACCATTGATAGTAACAATATCTGCAGGTGTTCCTCCAGAGAAAGCTGTTTTCAATGTAGTTTCATAAGGTGTATTTTCGTATGCAGTGTGCTCTACTTCAATTTCATCTTGACTTGCATTAAAATCAGCAACAATTTGATTTAAAGCAGAGAATGCAGGTTCCGCTGCAGATTCACTCCATAGAGATACCTTAGTCTTAGCATTAGCGTGAGCAGAGAAAAAAACTGCTACGCAGATTGTTAAGAAAATATTAATTATATTTTTCATTTATCCTCCTCATTAGTAATGAAAGTATAAAAAAAATGTATACTAGTATACTAGCTAAATCAAAGACTATTGCTTTATTTTTATGAAATATTAGGATAATTTTAAATATTATTATGAAAAAACAAGATATTTTAATACTATATTTATCAAATTCTAGCTTAGAATCTAATGTAATTGGATGGGCAAGACATTATGGAGATAAAAAAAAAATTGGAATGCCAGGTGATAATGATAGTCCACCTTATGAAAGGGGTATTGAAGCAATACATGATGGATGGAGATTATTTCAAAGTAGTCAACTAGAACAACATCCAAAAGGTGATGAATATAGAACAGGATATTTAAAGTATGAATTTTTTTTTGAAAAAATAAAATGAAAAAAAGAAAAGAAAAAAATTTTTTATTAACGGATAATCAAATGGCAGAATTCGTTTCTAAGGGATATTTAATTTTTGAAAATATTATTGATAATAAAACTAATAAGAAATTTTTAAGTGAAATTGGTCATACTTCAACTTCTTTAAACAAAAAAAATACTGATCAAACTTGGTTAGAAGAACATTATAATGAAATTATGAAAAGCAGTAAAATACCATTGGTTAAAGCTGGAACACCATTAAAGAAAGCTTATAAAAAAAACTCTGCATTAAATGATGTTATTAGTAATCCAGTTTTATCAGGAGCAATTAAAAGTTTGGTGGGAGATAGACCAAAATTAGACCATCATTTTCTACATATAACTTTTCCATCTAAATATTATCATGATGCTAATCAAAAAATATCTCAAGGCAATCATAATGATTGTGTAATAGATCCAAGAGAAAAAACTTTTGATATACAATTATTTTATTTCCCAACTGCAGTTGAAAAAAATATGGGAGGAACAAGATACATTCCAGGTTCCCATTTTAGAATGGTGAATGAGTTTGCTATAGCAAGATATCATAATATTAGAGGGCAAAAGCATGTAGTTTGTCCTCCAGGGACCGTTATTATTTTTCATCACAATATATGGCATGGTGCCGGAATTAATAATTCTAAAAAAATAAGATATGGTTTTAAAATTCGAATAATGCCAACACAAAAACAAGTTAAACTATGGACTAACAAAACATATAAAAATAACCATGATGAAGAAGCTCTTTATTGGAATAGAGGTATCGAAAAAAATAGTATCAAAGAAATTCTTCAAAAAACTGAACCGTGGTTTGAAGCAGATAGTGGAAGATTAGATATTTTAAACAGGATAAGATTATGGCGTCATATTACAAATGACAAAAATTTTGATGCTGCATACTGGCTTACGAGAATTGAAAATGATTATAATTAATAATACTAATTTATAATATCTTTATACTTTTTAGTTTTTTTTATAAAATCTGTATATCGTTCTAAAGAAGAAATATGTTTTTTCATAGATTGAACTACTTTTAGCATATTTTTAGATGATAAATGTTTAACTATTTCTTGATGATCTTTTATCGCTTGTAAAGGCCCAAATGTATTATCGTCCTCATGTAAATATGAAATATTTCTTACTCTATCAATTTGAGTATTTATCTGGGAAATAATTTGCCAAGAAATAGGCATTTTTGCTTGTACTGCCAAGGTTTGATGAAACATATTATCAAAATAAAATACTTTTCTATAATTTTTTTTCTTAAGATTATTTAAAATATTTAAATTAATTTGCTTAAGTTTTTTTATTTGAGTTGAATTAATATTAGAAGATAGTTGTTCAACAACATTTGTCTCTAAAACTGATCTTATTTTATTTGCTTCACTAATTTGATTAGTATTAATTTTTGATACTATGGATTTAACCTGAGGAATGGTATTAATTAATCCCTCATTTTCTAATTTTTTTAACGCATCTCTAATAGGAGTTCTACTTACTTTGATGATTTTTGACAGTTCACCCTCAGAAATTTCAGTAAGTGGGTATAACTCGGTTGAAATTATTTTTTCCCTTAAACTGAAATAAATTTGCTCTCCAAGAGATTTTTTTCTATCAAGATGTATTTTCATTTTGACCATATAATTGTAAAAATACTAGTATACTAGTATTTGAAAAAAATTTATTTTATTTTGGTATGTTTGATATTTTTATGTATAAACATATTGGATGAATGAAAAAGATTTTGGCTATAGGAATGAAAAGGGTTTCTGGATACCTAATGAATTGCTAATACCAAAGCCAGTATTAAAAGATATTTTTAACTTAAATAAAATTTTTAAAAATATATTTGGTTTCCCGGGTTATCTTTTTCCATATAATATTTTGTGGGCTTTAATGGCACTTTTAGTTTGGTTTTATTTTACCCCAGACATTAAAACTATGAAAAATTTTAATGTTGATTGGTGTCTATACATTTATGCAAGGAATGCAGTCATTATTTTTTTATATACTAGTTTTTTTCATCTATATTTATATGTCTTTAAATTTCAGGATAATAATTTTAAATACAATTTGAGCCCGCTAGAAAATAGAAGTTCAAAGTTTATATTTAAAAATCAATTTATTGATAATTTAATTTGGACTTTTTTAAGTGCTGTACCAATTTGGTCAGCCTATGAGATTATATTTTTTTGGATGTTTGCTAATGGTTATATTATGTCAATTAATTTTGGATCAAATCCAATTTATTTTATTATAGTATTTCTTTTGATACCCATTTTTCATAGTATTCACTTTTATTTTACACACAGACTACTTCACACAAAAATTCTTTATAATATTGCCCATAAAATACATCATCATAATAATAATCCTGGACCTTGGTCAGGATTATCAATGCATCCAATTGAGCACATAATTTATTTCTCAGGTGTTTTTATTTATTTATTAATTCCAGCGCACCCTTTTTTAATACTTTATCATATTTTCTATGCTGGAATTACACCTAATGCTGGTCACAGTGGTTATGATAAAATTATTTTTAAAAATGGAAAATGGCTACCATGTGGAGATTATATGCATTACCTGCATCATAAGTATTTTGAATGTAATTATTCATCAGGGAATACAACTTTTTTAGATTATATTTTTGGTACTTTTCACGATGGATCAGATATTAGTACAAAAAAAACCTTAGATAGAATGAAAAAAAAAGTTTAGCTTTTTTTTCCAAATAATTTTTCATGAGTTACTTTAGTTCCATCATGAAAGGTGCCAAACCATTTATCAAATGGATGTGTAATTTCACCATAGTTGCATTCAAAATACTTATGGTGAAGATAATGATAGTATCCCGCACTTGGAACAGATTTACCTGTTTTTGGATTTACAATTAATCTTTCATAGCCTGAATGACCTTTTTGTGCACCAATGGTTGTATGAATTCCTTGATAAATAAAATGAATTGGATGTGACGGAATAATAAAATGGACAAGTATAGTTGTAAGATAAAAAAAATGCTCAACTGGATGCATCGATAGTCCAGACCAAGGACCGACATTTACATTTTTATGATGAAGATAATGGAACCATTTATATAAAAAACTAAAATGCATAATACGATGGAAAAAATAGAAATGAATATGTTGTATCATTGGTACAAACAAAACTAACAGAACAAAATAAATTATTATGAAAGGAGAAGAAAACCAATCTTTAATAGGAAATAACATATAGTCATTTACAAAACACCATAACATTAAAGATTCATAAAATGTTTGAATAGGTACGGCACTAAATAAACTCCAAAACATATTTTCTTTAGTTTGCGAACCAAATAGCCAATTTTTTCCCTTTCCTAATGGTCTTAAATTAAATCTGTATTGATCTTTTTGAAAGCGGTAAACATGAAGATAGTAGTGCCAAACACTAGAATAAATTAGTACAAAAATAAAGTTTCTAATAAATATTATCCCAATCCAATTAAAACTTAAAGTGGACAAAGTTTCGTAAGAAGGAAGCAGAAAAAGATATGAGAGTAATGCTAAACTAAAATGCAATGCTGCCCATGGAAATATGTATCCATCTGATGGATGAAATAACCATTTTAAAAATTTTAGAGGTTTTGGAGGCCAAACAAGAAATGGGATTTTATCATGATCAAGTTTACCAGGAGCCCAACCTCCTCCACTATTTATAAGTTCATCATTATTAATACTTGTTTTCATATGACAAAATATTAAAATTTAAATTATACGCTAACCCAACCACCGTCAATTGAATAAGAGGAGCCAGTGATATTCTGAGCATCTTTAGAAATTAGGAAATTTACTAAAGACGCGATTTCTTTACCGCTTACAAATTTTTGATTTGGATGCTTTTCAAAAAGTAAATTCTTTTTTTCTATTTCTATTGATGTTTTATTTTTAGATGCTAGTTTTTTTATTTGTTTTTCTACTAAAGGTGTGAGTACCCATCCTGGACTTATAGCATTACAAGTAATTTTGGTTTTAGATAATTCTAACGCAATTGCTTTAGTTAATCCAATCAAACCATGCTTGGATGCTACATAAGCTGATTTGTTTTCTGAAGCTACCAATCCGTGTACTGAGGATATATTAATAATTCTGCCTGAATTATTCTTTTTCATCACAGGAATAATATTTTTAGAAGTTATAAAACTACTTGTTAAATTTATATCAATAACTTTTCTCCATTCATTTGTTGGAAAATTTTCTATTTCAGAAATATATTGAATACCAGCACAATTAATCAATATATCAATTGTTTTAAACTTAGAAATAATTTGTTGAATTTTTTTTTCTGTTTTTTTAATTTCTAAAAGATCAGCTTCAAAATAAAAAATATTTTTTTTAATTTTTTTATAATTTTTTTTAAAATCTTTTTTTAAAGTTTTATCTAAAATTATTACATGATAATTTTTGTTTTCAAAATAATGAACTATTTCTAGACCAATACCACCCGCACCACCTGTAATTAAAATATTTTTCATTATTAAAATTATAAATGAAAATTAAAGATTGTAAAAATTTTTTGCATTTAATGAAAAAATTTTGTTTTTTTCATCTTCCGAGAAAGAGGAGCAATAATCCATAGCTAAATCAAACCAATTTCCATATGAATCTGCCATGGTTAATACGGGCCAATCACTTCCCCACATTAATTTATCTGAACCAAATAAATTGAGAATAAAATCTATATAAGGATCTAATTGATTTTTTTTATATTCTTTACCCACTTCAGTAACAATTCCTGAAAATTTACAATGAACGTTATTAGCCTTTGATAATTCAGTCATATCTTTTTTCCATTCATCAATTTCTGAATTAATAATTACAGGTTTAGCAATATGATCTATTACGACTGGTAGAAAATCATATTTATTTACAAATTTAATTAGGTGTTTAAGATGATTTGGCCTAACTAAGGCGTCAAATGTTAAATTTTTTTTATTCATATATTTTAAATTTTCACTAAGATTTTCTTTTAACATCCATTCGTCATCTTGAATATCATGTATCATTGGTCTGAAACCTTTTAAAAAATTACTTTCACAAAGTTTATCAATATCATCCTTAGCTTTATTACTATCTAAATCAACCCAACCAACAACACCTGCAATAAAATCATGCTTGGATGCTAGACTTAAGGTGAATTCTGTTTCTGCTACTGTATCCGCTGCTTGAACAATAACAGTTTGGGTTATATTTTTATCTTTAATTAACGGTTCAAGATCTTCTGGAAAAAAATCTTTATATAAAACTTTCATATCTGGAGTCATCCATGAATAATCTCCTCTTGAAAGTTTCCAAAAATGTTGATGACTATCTACGTACATTTATTTCCAATATGTTCCATTATTATAATCAAATTCATTAAGAGAACTATCCTTTATTTTTACTGAATATCCTGGATTTGTTGGAGTTACATATCCACCATCTTTTATTATTGCTGGATTTACAAAATGTTCCGAGCAGCTTTCAGCATATTCACTTAATAATAAATCGTGATTAGATATTATAAACTTATTAATTAGATTAAGATGTTGAACATATTCACATAAACCGACGCCACCAGCGTGAGGAATAACTGGAGTATTATACTTACTTGCTATTAAAAGAACTGGTAATATTTCATTAATACTTGCAATTCTACAGCTATCAATTTGACAATAATCTAAAGATTTATTTTCTATAAATTGTTTAAACATAACTTTATTTTGTATCATTTCTCCAGTTGCTAGGTTAACATCTGGATGTGCATCTTTAATTTTTTTAAAACCTAAAACATCATCAGGATTAGTTGGTTCTTCATAAAATAAAATATCGAATTGTTTTAATTTTCCAATATTTTCAATGGTCTCATTAACACTCCATATTTGATTTGAGTCTACCATCAATTTATTTTCATTACCTATTAATTCTCTTACTAATTTACAGCGATGAATATCTCTTTCTATATCTTGACCAACTTTCATTTTAAAATGAGTCCAGCCCTTGCTTAAATTTTCTTCAACTAGCCTTTTCATTTTTTCATCTGAATATCCTAACCATCCTGCTGCAGTTGTATATGCTGGAAAAATAGTGGAATTTAAATCGTCTAAATTTGCAGGTAAATTTGTTTTTTTCTGATTAATTATTTTAGCCGCTTCATCTTTAGTGATGACATCATCAATATAATAAAAAGAAAGTTTATCTAATAAATCTCTTGTTTCTAATTCTATTATGTATCTCCATAGTGGCTTTTTATGAAATTTAGAAATTAAATCCCATATTGCATTAAAAAAAGCTGCTGCTGCAAGATGTGTAACACCTTTTTGTGGTCCTACCCAACGCAATTGACTGTGGTTAGTAATTTTTTCCCATATCGAAGCAATATTCTTTTCTAATTCCTGAATATCTTTTCCAATTATAAATTCTTTAAAATATTCTATAACTATACAGCATAGATCATTGCCCTTTCCAATTGTAAAAGTTAAACCAATACCATTTAGATCTTCTTTATCTGTGAATATTGTTACGTAGGTTGCAGAGTAATCACAATCAACATGAACTGCATCAGTTCCCAAATTATCTTTTGAAGTTGGAAAACGAATATCCTGAGTTTTAACATCAGTTATTTTCATATTGGACATCTTTCATCAATTAATTTTTCATTAAGTAAATCTTTCCATAAATCTTCAGGAATAGGAAAATTTAAATAATCTAAATTTTGCTTTACTTGTTCCACTCTATCCATCCCCAAAATCATTGAAGTGACAAGTTTATTCGTATAACAAAATTGAATTGCTGCTGCTGGAACAGGTACCTCATATTTTTTACATATGTTAGCAATTTTTAAATATCGTTGTTTAACTTCTTCAGGAATTTTATCATAAAAGTAGGTAATATTTTCACCAACACCTTTAGCTAAAATTCCAGAATTAAAAATTCCAGCAAGAATAATGCCTATGTTATTTTTTTCAGCAATTGGGAAAAAATCATTTAAAGCATTTTGATCTAATAATGAATATCTACCTGCTAGAACCATACAATCAAAATCGCCAGCATTAGCAAATCTTGCACATATATCAGAATCATTTACACCTACGCCAACAGCCTTAATTACTTTTTCTTCTTTTAGTTTTTGGACAGCTTTGTATGCTCCGTCCATTGCTAATTTAAAATAATGGTCAACCTTGTCACCAAAATTAAATCGATCTACATCATGAATTAAACAAATATCTACTTTTGAAACAGCTAATCTTAGCAATGATTGCTCAAAAGCTCTCATCACACCATCATAAGAATAATCTAAATTAGGAGAAAAATTTAAACTTCCTGCAAATCTTCCTCTATCTATACTATCTTTTTTTGCTGGTGTAAGATACCTGCCAACTTTGGTTGATAAAAAATAACTTTCTTCATCTACAGTTTTTAAAAAGTTACCTAATCTGTGTTCACTTAAACCATAACCATAAAGCGGAGATGTATCGTAAATATTAATACCCTCGTTATAAGTTTTTTCTAGGATATCATAACAATTTCGTTCATCGAGATTTTCAAACAAATTACCTAAAGGGGCTCCACCAAATCCTATAGCGGTTAAGTTTATATTTGTATTTCCAAGCTGTCTTTTATTCATGAATATTCCTCATAATTGATGAACTCATTTCTTCATAGCTATGATTATTTATTGTTTCACCAACTACTTTAAAATCTTTCATCGTTATAATTCTATCAGCTAAGCTAATCATTTCAGGCATATCACTAGTTATTAAAATAATCGATGTACCTTTTAAAGATAGTTCAATAATTAATTCATGAAGGTAAGATTTTGTTTTTATATCAATACCAACTGTAGGTTCATCAATAAATAAAATATCAGTTCCAGAAGCAAGCCATTTGGCTACACTAATTTTTTGCTGATTACCTCCAGATAAATTAGAAACGATTTGTTGATATGAAGGTGTTTTTACTTCAAGTTGTTTCACATACGGATCTACTTTATTATAAACTATACTATCATTTAAAAAGGATAATATTTTTTTCAAATTTGACCAGACTGTTATTCCAGCATTGGATAAAACATCATGCATTAGAATTAGTCCTTCTTTTTTTCTGTCTTCACTTATGTAGCCAATTTTATATTTTTCTAGTGCATCTTTTGGAGATTTAATTTTAATTTCTTTATTGTTGAGTAAAATCTGTCCAGAATTAATTTTATCAAGACCAAGTACACATTTAATTAATTCCGTTCTTCCTGCCCCGACTAAACCATACAATCCAAGTATTTCACCTTTTTTTAAATTTAAATTAATATTTTTATGACCAAGGTCAGTGTTTATTGATTGGAGATCTAATAAATTTTCATCCGTAAAATCAATATTTTTTTTAGATTTAATTATTTGTTCATCTCTACCAATCATTAATTTAACAAGTTTCTGTCTATTAAGATTAGTAATTTGTTCAGACTCACAAGCATTTTTACCATCTCTCAAAACAGTAACTTCATCACATATTTCAAATACTTCCTCTAATTTGTGACTAACAAAAACTATACTTACGTCTTGCTCAACAACTAATCGTTTAAGTAATGCAAATAAATTTTTTGTATCTTGTGGGGATAATGATGAAGTTGGTTCATCTAATAACAGAATTTTTGACTCTAAGGATAAAGCTTTAGCTATTTCACAAAGTTGCATTTTTGCAACTGTTAAATCTGAGACTATAGTATTTGGATCTATATCCAACTCCATAATATCGAGCCATTTTTTTGATTCTTTGGCAACAGTATTATAATCTATTAAACCTAAATTATTTTTAGGAAGGTTGGTTAACATTAAATTTTCACCAACCGAAAACCTCCTAATTAAATTTCTTTCTTGGTGCACAACTGAAATTCCAGCATTCATTGCTTCATTTGGTGAAGAAAAAGATTTCTCTTGATCATTTAAAAATAGTTTACCTTCGTTTTGGTTGTAAACTCCTGTTATGATTTTAATTAATGTAGATTTACCTGCTCCATTTTCACCAAGAAGTGCATGGATTGATTTTTTTTTGAGTTTAAAATTTGCATTATCAAGCGCTTTAACACCAGGAAAATTTTTTGTAATATTATTAAGTTCTAAAATATAATCACTCATCTGAAAAAACCTTTGTTCTTCTCTCTTCTCTATATTCTCTGTATCTATTTATAAATACTGCTAATAAAATCATAAAGCCTAAAAATATTTGAACAAAAAAAGGATCAATTTTAAAAATAACTAAAGCTTGAGAAATTATAGAAACTAATATCACTCCAAAAGCAGTAGCAATAACATCTACTTTTCCTCCAGCCAGTATAGCCCCTCCAATTACTGGAGCAGCAAATGAAGGTAATAGCCAAGAATCACCTATATTAGGTGTCCCGAGTTGTAATCTACAAACTACTAACATTCCACCTATGGCTGCCAAAAGACCAGATATAACATGCGCATAGATAACTATTTTTGTTGAAGATATACCTATTAATTCTGATGATTGAACATTATTACCATATGCTAGCATATATCTTCCAAGAGATGTTCTATTCATTAAAATCCACATCAAAACAGTTATAATAATTGGTATAATTACTAAGTAAGGTATAGGACCAAAGATTTTTGCGTTTCCAAAAAATTTAACAGCTTCAGGAATTTCATAAAAAGGTTGAGCCTCTGTTATTCCTAAATTCATTCCTTTAAAAATATAAAGTGTAGCAAGAGTAATTATAAAAGCTGATATACCAGTTTTAACAGTGATGTATCCATTTATAAAACCACAAGCAAGACCAATTAATAATCCAATAAGAACAGCAGGTAAAATAGACATGCTATAAACTTCCATTAGGCCAGTAAATGAAATTGCAACTAAGCCTCCAATTGCTCCAACAGATAAGTTCATTTGACCAATTGCAATGATAATCATTTGTGACATTGCCACAACGAGCATCAAACTAACACTCAGCATTAAAACATATAAGTTAAATGGAGAAATAAATGCAGGCTTAAACAATGAAATTAAAATTGAGCCAAAAATTAAAACTAAACCAAGTCCAAACCAATCTTTTTTTAAAAGTGCGCTCATGAGACAATTGAATTTTTAACAGTAAAATATTCTCTAGCTCTATCTAGAAGAACAGCTCCCAATAATATGATCCCAAGAAAAAATCTTACCCAGAATTCACCAACATCAATTAGGTATAATCCATTATTTATTAATGTAACAAGAATTGCTCCTAGCATTGTTCCAAAAACTGTAACCTTGCCTCCAGAAAGAAGTGTTCCACCTAATACTGGAGCTAAGAAAGCTGGTAATAACCAATCAAATCCTAAATGACCAGCCATAGACGGAATTGCAGCTCCAATTCTTGCTGTTAACATAATACCCGCAAGTGCTGCTAAGAAACCCGAAAGCATATGACAATAAATAAACATTCTGTCTACTGAAATACCTGATAATTCTGCAGCATCAGGATTAGCTCCAGCTGCAATAAGCTTTCGTCCTATATCAGTGTATTTAAATATGTAATAAAGAACAAAACAAGTTAGCACACTAATAATCAGAAGTGGTGAAATATATTTGTTAAAAAGTTTTAGACTTCCAAAATCGGTAAAAGCCTCTGGTAATTTTCTAAATGCTTCTGCTTCTGTGAGCAAGGTCATGAAGCCAAAATAAATACTCATTGTTGCCAGTGTAACAATAAAACTATGAACACCCGTTCTGACAGTTACAAATCCATTAATCCAACCTAGGAATGAACCAAAGGCTAAAACTAAAATAATAGTTATAGAAATAGGAATCCCCATACTTTCCATACACCAACCACCAAACATGGCTGCAGAAACACCTAAAGCACCTAAAGATAGATTTAAACCTCCAGTAAGTATAACTACCATCATTGCTAAACCAATCATTATATCCAGAGCAACTACTCTTGAGAGAGCATAAATATTAAATCTCGAAGTAAATCCATCAGTTGAAAAGGAAAAAATACAAATAAATACAATTACCAATATAAGTAAACCAAACTGATTAGTTTTTATAAAATTAGGAATTTTATTATTCATAAAAAAAGGGGGCTTAATGCCCCCATGTTATTTTAACTTGGACAGTTTAGATATGTGCTATCAAAAGTTTCTAAAATTTCTAGAGAAATTCCTCTCATAGCCATAACGTATGTATCAACATCGCTTATATCAACAAATACAGTGCCTGAGTCAATAAATTGATCAGTTTGTGCAGTTGATTTCCAAGGTGCATCAGATTTGAACTCACAACCTTGTCTAACTTTGTCCATTACATATGAACCAATGTAACCTTGTCCATATGGGTTTTGAAGCATAGTTCCATGAACATAACCATCTTTAATAGCTTTTAAAACTACTTCGTCATGATCAATACCAACCATTTTAATTCTTTTATCGCCCATATTAGTTAAAGCTTGTGCTGCTACAACAGCAGGAACCCAAGCAGTAGTAACAATACCATCTACTTCACTCCCTTGAGCCGCCATGAAAGCATTAATTTTTTCATCAGCCGGTTCATAAGCATCAATATCAGCAATAACTTGAATAATTTCTACTCCACCGCCTGCTTCTGAAACAGCTTGTTCAACAGCATTGATTCTTAAAGTTGTATTTGGATCAACTAAGAAACCAGTAAAGTGAGCAATTTTTCCTTTGCCACCTAAAGCTTTAATCAATTCTTTTGTACCAAGATAAGCTGAGTGACCAGTGTCAGTTCCAAAACAAAATTTTGCTTGAGTTGGTTGCTCAACACAACCTGCTAAGGCAGCTGTTGGTATACCAGCATCATCTAGTTCACCTAGAATTTTATTTGTTCCAACTGCATCACCAGGGAATACAAGTACTGCATTGTAACCTTGGCCAACTAAACTTTCAATTAACTCGTTTTGTTGACTTAGATCCCACTCTGCAGGAACTCTGTAATCTGCTTTTCCTAAACCAAAGTCTTCTACAGCATCTAAACCTGCTTGTTCCCACGCAGCAAAATAAGGGTGCGGGCCACCAGGAACTAGAGCTACTTTAGTAACACCATGACCACCTGCAAAAACAGGTGATGCTAGCAAAGCAAAAAAAGAAGTTAAAAATATTATAAATTTTTTCATAATTCCTCCTTAAATTTTTTTTAATGTATGCAGAATTAGAACTTAAATCAACAAAAATAAAATAAAGTATTTATTTATAATTATATTGATTATACTATTGTCGCATGCTGTATTCTTTTAGATGGTTTGGTCATAATGATCCTTCAAAATTAGATCAAATTCGACAGATAGGCGTTGAAGGAATCGTATCATCACTAGCACAAATAAAATATGGTGAAAAATGGTCAGCATTCGAAATCAAGAAAAGAAAGAAATTTATTGAAAATTTCAAAATTAATAACAATAAAAATTTAACTTGGAGTGTTGTTGAAAGTCTTCCAGTTCATAATGATATAAAAAAGAGATCAGGAAGATATAAATATTACATAGATCAATACAAAGAGTCATTGGTAAATTTAGGAAAGAATAAGATTAAAAATATTTGTTATAATTTTATGCCATTGATTGATTGGGTGAGAACAGATTTAAATCATCAACTACCAAATGGAGCATTTGCTCTAAAATATAATCATCTTCATGTCTGTGCATTTGAAAATTTTATTTTGAAATCTAAAACAGCAAAAAAAAGGTATTCACCCAAAGACATCCATACTTCAAAAAAAATATTACAAAAAATGAATTCTAGTGATTTAAAAAAACTTAAAATGTCTTTACTTGGAGGGTTAGCTGCAAACGATAGAAAGTATACAATTAAAGATTTAAATTATGAGATTGATCAATTTGCAGAATTAAATCATAGTGATTTACAAAATAATTTAAAAGATTTTATTGAAGAAATTTATCCAATCATAAAAAAATATAATATTCATTACAATATTCATCCAGATGATCCTCCATATAATGTTTATGGATTACCAAGAATTGTTTCTAATGAGAAAGATATTAATTTTATTGTTAATATAAAAAAAGATACAAATGTAGGTTTAACTTTTTGTACAGGATCCCTTGGTGTTAATAAAAATAATAACTTAGTCAATATTATTAAAAAATACGGTTCTTATATAAATTTTATTCATTTAAGAAATATAAGACACATTCCAAATTCTCTCGATTTTTATGAAGATGACCATCTTAATGGAAGTCTGGACATGGTATCTATTATTAAAGCAATACTAAAAGAAGAAAATAAAAGAAAAAAAAATAATCATCCTATCAAACAAATTCCTATGAGGCCTGATCATGGTCATACAATACTGCATGACCAATTTAATTCAGTAATACCTGGGTATTCTTTATTAGGAAGAATGAAAGGTTTGGATCAACTTAAAGGTGTAATAAAAGCTATAAATTAATTTTTACCTTATATTTATCTGCTAGAAATAAAAAATCAGTTTTTAATTCCTTATCTATCGGAATACCTGTTTTTAATCTTTTTTTAGAAGTAATTTTTTCTTTTTCGCCTGGATATAAAATTGGATTATTATTTTTTTTTGATTTTTGTTTTTTTAGATCACTCATATAGTTTTTCATACCTTTAAAATATTGTTTTTTTGTTGTGAAAGCATTTAATGAAATGGCGATTAAGAAATGTCCTAATTTTCTTGGTGTACTAAAATCTGGTCCAATCATTGATAATAAACGGTATCCATGAGCCATACCAATAAGAGGGCCACACATTATTTCTACAGAAGAAGATAATCCAAAACCCTTATATCCATATTCTTTACCACCAAGTGGGGCTAAAGAAACAGCATTATAAGGGTTAGTTGTATAGTTGCCGAATTTATCAAGCGCAATCTCAGAATTTAATTTAGTAGAATTTGCTCTAGCTCTCATAACTTTATTCCAGGCTATCGAAGTTGAAGAGAAGTCTACATGTAAAAAATCTTTCTTACCTATTGGTGTTGTAAAAGAATAAGGATTAGTACCATGAAAAGGTTTCTTGCCATTATACGGAATGGCAAAAGCATCTGAGTGTGTAAATGAAAAACCAACACAATCATTTTGTGCAATATCCATAGAATATACACCTGCAGCACCATAGTGTGAGGAGTTTATTATGCCAATTGAAGCAATTCCATTCTTCTTTGCCATAGATGATACTATTGCTGATGCTTTTAAAGCTGCAACATGCCCTAAGCCATCATCAGCATCATAGACAGCTACACCTCTGTTTTTTTTTATTAGTTTCATTTTAGGTTTTGCTTTTATTCTTCCATTTTCAATACATTTTACATAATGAGAAAATAATCTAATACCATGACTGTCCACACCTCTAATGGAAGAATCTAAAAGTGATTTAATAAGTAAATTTCTATCTTTTTTTGGAACAGATAGTTTTAATAGAATACTATCAAAAAATTTATTTATTTTAATAGGTAAAATTTTCATATTATGAAATTATTTCTTTTAATAATGATTTTAAAGATTTTTTTTCCATTAAACTTATATTATTTTTAATATCAGTTAACATTTCTTCTTTTTTATCAATAGACAGATTAAAAATATTTTTGTTATTAACAATTTCTTCAAAAAAATTACTCTTATTGTTTTTATAAACTTTGTAGAAATATTCTTTATTAGCATCATCAAGTCTATTTTGATCTTCTTCAATAATTTGAAATAAAAAAAATAACCAACAAGATATAATAAAGTGGATGTATTTAGTTTCACCTTTATTATTATTATAAGTATCAAGTATTCTAATGGGTATTTTTAAAGATCCATCCATAGCGATTCTTAATAATTTATCTTCTATGAAAGTATTTTTAAATCTTTCCAATATTTTGATTTTATATTCATTAATATTAAAATTATCTTTAGTTTCTAAAGTAGGTAATACTTCCTTATCTAAAAAATTTAAAATGAAATTATAAATATTTACATCTTTAATTGCTTCATGAACATAAGTGTATCCACACAAATGACCAATATATGCTAATGCTGAATGAGAAGCATTGAGAATTTTAAGTTTAATATTTTCATAAAATTTTACGTCATCAACAAACTTAATTTTATTGTTTGCTAAGATATTTTTTAGTTCATTATTTTTTGATTGAATGTACCAATCTCTATAAGGTTCTGTAACAATAATTGCATTATCAAGATAGGGTAAGTTAAAAAATTCAGATTGCTTATTATTATTTGGTACAATTCCATCAACCATAGATAATGGAAATTCAATATTTTCTTTAAACCAATCTAAACACTGAGGATATTTTTTTTCTATAAATTCCTTGATTAAATTTTGTAAAATTTTTCCATTTTCAGATAAATTATCACAACTGAGTACAATTAATTTTTTCTTATTTTGTTTATATCTTTCTATTATTCCAAAACCCAAGTGGCCTATCATAGTAGATAGATCTTTATCCTCTAGATCATTTTTGATTTCATTTGAAAAATTCAGTTTTTTATTTTTATCAAAATGATATCCTTTTTCTGTGATAGTAATAGTGATTAGTTTGATTTTTTCTGATGCTATTAAATTTCTAATTTCATACTTGTCATTTAAGCCAAATAGTATTTTTTTTATTGGATTTAAAATATCAACTTTTTTGAAGTTATTTGATACCCTTACTAAAGTATACAAGTAATCTTGCTTTTTCATTTTTTTGTTTGTTTCGTCTGATCTTAAATTAACCCCAATTATGGAAATATTTTTATTATTTTCTAATATTTCATGAATATAAAGCGCCTGATGGGCTCTATGAAAGTTACCAACACCGAAATGCACTATAGAGTCTTTATTATTATTAATATTATAAGTTGGAAAAGATTGTTCTTTTAATAGATTTCTGTTTATATTTTTATTTAATTGCATATTAGTGTTTAAAATATACTTAAACGGAAGATGATCAATAAAATATATAAAAGTGTCTTAATAACAGGTGCCTCAAGTGGTATTGGATTAGAAACTCTTAAAAGATTTTTTAAAGAAAAAATAAAAATTTATGCCCTTGATAAAGATATTTCAGCATTAGAGAAATTAAGAAAAAAATATAAATTTGAAATCTTTCAAATTGATCTTTTTGATACTGATCAAATTTATGAAAAACTTACTAAACTTAACGTTGATATTGTAGTTTGTAATGCTGGTATTGGAAAAGGGGCAGAAGGTATATTAAAAGCGTCAAGACAAGATATTGAATTATCTACAAGATTAAATGTCGAGTCTTATCTTCATACCTTAAAAGCTATTGTTCCAGGAATGATAAAAAGAAGAAAAGGTCATGTAATTTTAATGGGATCACTTGCGGGTCTATATCCACAAATGAGTACTGTTTATGGTGGTCAAAAAGGTGCTATCCATAGAATTGCGCAAAGCTTAAGAATTGAACTTAGTGGATCAAGAGTGAAAGTTTCTGAAATATGTCCTGGAAGAACTAAAACAAATTTTGGTAAAGCTGCTTTTGTGGATAAAAATAAAGCAAAAAAATTTATGTCTGGTTTTACTCTTCTCGAACCGAGAGATATTGCTGATGCTATAATGTTTGCTTTAAGT
>CACAVG010000018.1 GCA_902535885.1 uncultured Alphaproteobacteria bacterium
ATAGAAATAATATATATGATAAATTAAATTCTATAAATTCATTAGTAAAACTTAATTATTTACCGCCTAATCATCAAGATGAATGTTATAAAAATTTTAAACATAATTTTGATTTAAAAATTACAGAAAAAGTTAATTCTGAGATTCTAAATCTTCCATGTCATCAATATATGACAAAAAATGAAATTGAAACTTTATCAAATCATCTACTAAATCTAATTAACTAGTATTTTAATTTAATAACTTTATTTATATTTATCGACTTATAAATTGCATCAACAACTAAGACAGAATTTATTCCATCTTGTATTTTGATAAAAGGTTGGGTTTTTTTCTTTAGTGCATCAACATATGATTTTGCTTGAGTATAAAAATTATAGTTTAGACCATTCTTGTTATAATATTTTGAATAATCATATGTTGTTATTTTATTTTTTGATCTTAGCTCTAATCCTTTTCTAATATTAATATCTATTTGTCCAGATGTGCCAAATATTTTTGTTTCCCATTTTGGAGTAGTCTCATATGGGACAAAAGTTGCTATTAACTGAGCAGTTATTCCATTTTTAAACTTCATTGAAATTGAAATTATATCTTCTACATCTATTTTGTTGTTTATATTTATTTTTTTTGCATACACCTCATGAATTTTAGATTTAGCTAAGTATGAAATCTTATCTAAACTATGAATCGCATTGTATAGTAAAACACCTCCACCAGAATATTTCTTAACATCTATCCATTTTGGTAAAGATTTGTTTTTTTGAGAAATCATTGTTTCAGAAATAAATTTTATTTTCCCGATTTTTGAATTCTGTATCAGTTTGTAAGCAGTAATTACTTCTTTTCTGTATCGATGAACAAAACTAATTGTATGGGTAATATTTTTTTTTGATATATATTTTTTAATAGAACTTAGCTCATTACTATTCAAAACTAATGGTTTTTCTATCAAAAGATTTATTTTATTTTTACAACACTTTAATATTGGTTCTATTCTCAAAAAATGTGGTAATGCGATAACTATAAAATCAGGTTTTAACTTTATAAGTTCATTAATATTATTGAAATGCTCTATATTGTTTAGTTTTTTAAATTTATTAGCTTTTTTCAAATCATATTCTGTAAATCCAATTAATTTTAAATTTCTAATTTTTTTAAAAGCCTCAAAATGCCTTAAACCTGCTTGGCCAATTCCTAGTAAACCATACTTCATTAATAATTTGAGATTAGTTTATCAACTTTTTTAGTTTTAAGTAAGCTATTCTTATTAATTGCTTCTCTATAAGCTATAAAGAGAATTGATGAGAATATTATAGAAGCTCCTATCCATGTCCAAATATCAGGTACTTCCATAAAAAAGAAATATCCAATTAAAGACAGCCAAATTAGTTTTGTAAATTGTATTGGCATTATAAATGTTGTTTCAGCCATTTTTAAACATTGAGCAAAACTGAACTGTGTTATAAATCCCGCGATAGCAACAAATATAAATAATAAAAATTGATTTATATTAATGCTTTCCCAAAAGAACAATGCAATAAAAAATGTTGGAGGAACCATGAAAGCCATTTGGTAAAATGCAGTCGTTAAACTTGAATCCTTTTCAGTAAGTTTTTTTACAATTATTATTACTATTGAAAAAGTTATTGCTGCCGATAGAAGCCATAAAGCTCCACTCTCAAAAGGTATATACCCAGGCCTTATAACAACCAAAATTCCTATAAAGCCAACAATTAGTGCAGTAATTCTTTGAATTCTAATTACTTCACCTAAAAAAATAATTGCGAGGATGGTAGTAAATAGTGGAGTAGTAAAACCTATAGCTGCTGCTTTTTCTAGTTGTAATGTTCCTATAGCTGTAAACCAGCTTATCATTGAATAAACATTAATCGCAGATCTTACAAACTGTAGTTTTATGTTATGAGTTTTCCAAGCTTCTGGGTAATTATAAATCATAAAAGGTAACATAATAATAACCCCAAACAGACATCTGTAAAATGCAATCATGAAAGGGTTTAAATCTTGTGAAAGTAGTTTTATTCCTGAAACCATAATTGCTGCTGTACCAGTACCTAATAAAGATAACAAAATTACAAATAGTTTTTTATTCATATTCTTAAAAATGTAATTTAACTAATTACAATTTGCACAACATTGATCGACCCAATGTCCTGGCTCTACTTCAATCAAACCCATTTCAATATTACCTCCTTTACAATCTATACCAGGGTTTGGACAACGTGTTCGAAAAACACAACCTGAAGGAGGATTAATAGGACTGGGAATATCACCTTTAAGTAGAGTTTTCTTTTTATTTTTTCTAAATATTTGTGGAGCAGTTTCAATAAGAGATCTAGTATAAGGATGTTGAGGATTTGAGAATAAATTACTTGTATTTGCAACTTCTACTATATGACCTAAATACATCACCATAACTCTATCAGCTATTTGATTTATTACTGAAAGATCATGAGAAATAAATAGAATTGTTAAAGAATACTTTTTTTTAAGTTCTAAAATTAAATTTAGAATTTGGGCTTGAATGGTTACATCTAAAGCTGACACTGGTTCATCAGCTATTATGAATTTTGGATGAAGAACTAACGCTCTAGCTATACCAATGCGCTGTCTCTGTCCCCCCGAAAATTCATGAGGATACCTATTTAAATGTTCTTTTTGCAAACCAACATCTTGAATTATTTCTTCTACCTTTTGATTAATAGAATTTTTATCCATTTTTTCATGAACTTTGAGACCTTGAGATATAATGTCATAAATTTTTTTTCTAGGATCTAAGCTAGCATATGGATCTTGAAAAATTATTTGAAAATCTTTTCGTAATTTTCTCATTTCACTATCTGATAATTTTGTAATATTCTTATTTTTATAAAAAATATTTCCCTGAGTAGGCTCAATTAATCTAATGATTGCTCTTCCGAGAGTGCTTTTGCCGGATCCAGATTCTCCGACAAGACCAAGAATTTCTCCTTCAGGAATTTCAAAGCTAACGTTTTCAACTGCTTTTACATCTCCCGATTTATTGTTAAAAAATCCATCTTTTATTGGGAAATATTTCTTTATATTTTCTACTCTAATCACGTTTGATTACACTCATAACAACATCTATCAACCCAGTGTCCTGGTTTGGCTTCAATCAAACCCATCTCAATATCTCCACCTTTACAGCCTATACCAGGATTAGGACATCTAGTCCTAAAAACACAACCAGAAGGTGGGTTTGTTGGGCTAGGAATTTCACCTCTTAGTACCTTAATTTCTCTTTTTTCATCCGAAATTTGAGGCGCTATATCAATTAATGACTTAGTGTATGAATGCAGTGGATTATTAAATAATTCTGATGTTTCCGCAATTTCCATAACATTACCCAAATACATTACCATTACATGATCTGATATTTCAGAAACAACTCCAAGATCATGAGTAATAAATATAATCGACATCCCAAGTTTTTTTTGTAGTTCTTGCATTAGGTCTATAATTTGAGCTTGTATTGTAACATCAAGAGCAGTTGTAGGTTCATCAGCAATTAAAATTTTAGGATTACAACTTAAAGCCATCGCAATCATTGCCCTTTGTCTCATTCCACCAGATAATTCATGAGGGTAGGAGTCAATTCTTTTTTGAGGCTCAGGTATGCCTACAAGATCTAGCATTTCAATAGCAATTTTTCTTGCTTGTTCTTTGCTTTTCTTTTGGTGAAGAATAATTGTTTCTGAAATCTGAAAAGATAAATCATAAACTGGATTTAGGCTTGTCATAGGTTCTTGAAAAATCATAGAGATTCTATTTCCTCTAATTTTTCTCATTTCATTTTCTTCAAGATCAATTAAGTTTTTATTATCAAATAATATTTCACCTCGTTCAGTTTGTGCTAAGTTATTCGGTAACAAGCCCATAATAGATAATGCTGTAATAGATTTACCTGAGCCTGATTCTCCAACTATCGCAAAAGTTTTTCCTGCTTCTAAATTAAAAGAAACACCATCAACAGCTTTAACAACTGATTCACCAACAGTAAAATGTGTTTTTAAATTCTTTATACTTAATAAGTTTTCACTAATCATATTAATTTTTTCTTATTGGAGATACAAAATTATTCATATTTCTATTCCTATAAAATTTTTTTCCATCATAAACCACTTTTCCATTAACTATAGTTTTATTTATCTTTCCTTTTATTTTTTCCCCAAAATATAGATGAGCACAGTTTTTTCCTTTTGAAACAAGGGTATTTCTATCCACAGTCCATTTCTTATTCATATCTAAAATAACTATATCTGCATCAGATCCTCTTTTAATTAAACCTTTATTTGGAAAAATATTAAATCTTTTTGCTGGATTAATACACATCAGTTCAATTACTTTTTCTAATTTGATTTTTTTTTCTGAAACAGCTTTTAGCATAAGTGGTAACATTAATTCACCACTAGGTGCACCTGGAGGTGCTTTAAGAAAATTTTTTTCCCCCTTTATTTTTTCATTGTATGAAAAAGAAGCATGATCTGAAGCTATAATATCAAGAGTTTTATTCTTAAGAGCTGACCATAATTTTTTTTGATCCTTTTGATTCCTTATTGGTGGATTAATTTTTCCAAATGGGCCTGATCTAATTACATCCTTTTCATTTTTAAATAAATAATGTGGACACGTTTCTGCAGTTATACTTTGACCTTTATTTTTAAATTTAGAAATTACCTCTAAAGATAGTTCTGAAGTTACATGAGCAATATGAACTTTAGTTTTTACAATTGAATTTAACCTTAATATTTTTTCAATTGCACTTGCTTCTACAACAGCAGGTCTCATAGCATTATGCATTGCTGGGTTATTTTTTTTAAAATTTTTTTGATTTTTCTCAAAATGATCAAGTAAATTCTGATCTTCAGCATGAAAAATTGTCGTTAAATTTGATTTTTTTGCATGTATTAATGCTTTGAGAATATTTTTTTCTTCAGTAAAACACAATCCTTCAAATTCACTTTTTCTATCAAGTGGAGGAGCAATTGTAAAAACTTTAAAAGCAATAGCCCCACTATTTATTAATCCATTTAGATTTTTATCATTGAATTTTCCTAAAGCAGGAATCATAGCAAAATTAATGTAAGTATTTTCATCAAAATGTTTTTTTCTATGGTTGAGCACCTTAGCATTTGACATACACGGATTACTTATAGGCATTTCAAAAAGTGTAGTTATTCCACCCTTCGCGGCAGCTTTAGTTTCACTTTGAACTGTACCTCTTTGAGGAAATGATGGTGCTCTAACATGAAAATGAATATCAATTATTCCAGGAATAACAATTTTTTTATCAGCATTGATAATTCTTTTGGACTTAAATGATTTTATATTTTTTGTTAGTTTAAAAATTTTACCATCTTTGATTACAATATGATTTTTTTTAAATCTATTTTTCTCAAAAACTTTTCCATTTTTTATTATCAAGTCACAATTAATAATCATCACTCAAAAATTTTCAGTTCTTTTAAAGCTTTCGCAACTCCATCAAGATTTGAAAGTTTCATAGATGCATAATTTGGCGACAACACTATCCCTTCTCCTCCAGCTTTATATGTTGCTAAAACCGATCTATATGCAATATCTGGTGTACAGATTGCTTGTTCTTTTGATGATCTTGGTGCATCGATACCAATGCCCATATATACTTTGGAACCACCATCAACACCCCTGACTGCATCTGCACATTGAGTATAAATATATGTATCTGGATCTAATCCTCTTTCTATAAGATTGTCTAAGCTAGTTTCATTAATTCCTAAAATTTTAGAAAAAGATGAAACCAACTCAGAATTAGATAATTCATTTAAGATTGTTTTTCCAAATATATTTATTTCTCTTTGAAATATTTCACCTGATTGATGCTGATAAGTTATAGGTTTTACCCAATCAGAATAACCTACCTGTTCTTTCCAAGGCCACTGCACTTTTCTAATAAAATTAAAATGATTTCTATTCCATACATTTAACCCAAAAGATAAATTAGGTTTTATCCATTTTACTAAACCATAAATTTCTTTGTCTAAATCTTTGTTCCTTTTAAGCCAAAATTTTTCCCACTCTAAAATTTCCGGTTTATCAAATAAAATCCTAAAAAATTCAATTAAGTTTCCATCAACAAAGTTCTTTCCATTTAAAGTTTCTTGAAAGAATTCATATAATTTCAAAAGTGAGGATCTAATTTTTTCAATATTTAAATTATGAGTTTTAGCTTCTATTAAAAAATCTTCAGAAAAGTCTCCAGGCTCATTTCCTTGAAATAATTGATCAAGAGGTGAATATCTTTCATTGCACCACATAACACCATCAATATCATAATTTGCAACTTGATCTTCGATCATTGATAAGATCCAATTTCTATAATTTTTATTACTTGTGGAAGGTGATTTACCAATTTTTCCAAAAACATCTATTTCCATACATTGAACTAAATTTGGAATATCTACTCCGGTAGCAGATCCATGACCTGCATAATTGAAGAAGGGTTCCATTAATTCAATAAAAATTTTCATTCCTCTTTCCCTTGCTTTAGGAATAACCATTTTTAAAATATCTTTATTTTTCATTTCTTTGTCTTGGGCTTTAAAATTTTTTATGAAAGTTTTATTATAAAATTTAGGATCTGGATCAAAATATGCGCCACCTTTCATTGAAAATGGTTCAGGAATTCCATGATCTGGCCAACCATCTATTTCCCAAGACACTGATCTTCCCGATTTTAATCCTAGCCATGAAACAGTCCCAATTAGTAGAACATTTACACCAACACGTTTTTGTAATGTATCTAATACATTATCAATTCCTTCATCAATAAATGAAATTGGACTTATTTGAATTCCAACAAATTTATCTTTTCCATTTTTAATCATTTTAAAAAATTATTTATCCTTGTCATCGACTCTTCTATTTTTTCAATAGGTTGTAAATAAGATAAGCGTATATACTTATCATCTTCATCGCCAAACAAAATGCCAGGAAACATAAGAACACCAGTATTAACAAGTAATTCTCTACAAAAGTTTGAAGCAGTCATATTTGAATTTGATACATTTGTATAAATATAAAAAGCACCTCCTGGATCACCATAAGTAAAACCAATATCACTTAAGGCTTTCATGCTAAACTTTCTTCTTTTATTATATTCATTTTTCATTTTATTAATCTCTTCTTGAGGACCATCTAAAGCAGCTAAAGCTCCATATTGAGAAAATGTACATGAATTTATAGATAAGGCATGTCTTATTTCTGTCATTTTATTTATAATATCTTTCGGTCCTGCAATATATCCAACTCTCCAACCAGTCATAGCATAAGTTTTAGAAAAACCATTTAGTGTTAATGTTCTTTCCTTCATTTTTTCAAGTGAACCAATTGATAGATGTTCATGCGAATCATAAATTAAGTCAGCATAAATCTCATCTGATATTACAATTAAATTATTATCTATTGCTATCTGAGCAATTTTTTTAATATTATTTGGAGGTGTTACAGCACCTGTAGGATTATTGGGTGAAACAAGAACAAGCAACTTAGTTTTTTTAGTAATTTTTTGCTCAATTAATTCTGGCATTAATGCAAAATTATCTTTTTCGTATGTGTGAACAGGTACAGGTTTAGCATTACACATCCTTACTGTTAAATCATATGTAGTAAATCTTGGTGAGGTAATTAAGACTTCATCATCTGCTTTTAATAATGAAATCATTGCGAGAGCAATACTTTCTTGAACACCAGCTGTGATAATTATTTCATCATCAGAATAATCTAAATTATATTTTAGCTCAAAATTTTTAGATATAGATTTTCTCAATTCTGGCAGTCCAGTTGGAGGTGTGTAATGATGTTTGTTTTCATCAAGGGCTTTTTTCGCAGCCTCAACTATATGTCGTGGTGTGTGAAAATCTGGATCTCCTCTTCCTAAAGCTATTACATTATCCATACCCGAAGCTATTTTTAAAAGATCTGATCTTAATGTCTCATCGTCTAGTGATATTTCTTTAGATTTATTAAAAACTATGCTCACTATATTAATCTACTTCCATGAATATAAACTTGTTTTACATTAGATAAGTCATCTATATTTTCATCAGGTTTACCTTGTACAATAATAAGATCTGCATCTTTACCAATTTCAATTGATCCTAATTTGTCTTCAATTTTATTTACTTTTGCTGCTCTATAAGTAGCAGATTGAATAGCATCTAAATTATCTTTAACTACACCAAGATCAATCATAAACTTCATTTCAGGAACTATAGCATCATGTGGTACAACTGGTGACCCTGCATCTGTTCCAAAAATTATATCAATGCCTGCTTTACTTGCTTTAACAAGTGAATCAAATCTCGATTTATCTTTAACAATTTTTTGTCGTTCTTTTATTTTCCATTCAGGAATATTATACTGTCTTGCAATTTCTTCCTTACTTTGCATTACTACTGGTGAAAAAGTTGTACATATTGGAATATTTTTTTTTGCAACTTTTTCAATTGTTGTATCTGTCATAGGCCCCCCATGTTCAATACAATCTATTCCAAAATCAGTAACTCTATTAATTGCTGCATCAAAAGTAGCATGTGCAGTAATATATAATCCATTTCGATGAGTCTCATCGATAACTGCCTCTAATTCTTCATCAGTAAATTCAAGAGTATCATGGCACGCCATAATTTTAATTAGATCTGCACCACTTCCAACTTGTTCTCGTACTGCTCTTCGCATTTCATCAGCTCCAGAAGCTTCACGACAACACCAATATGTATGTCCTGCAGTTTGTACTATAGCTTCTCCACATATTTTTAATCTTGGACCTGGATATATACCTTGTTCTATTGCTTGCTTAGCAAAAATATTAGACTTGTTCATTCCTAAATCTCTTACAAGAGTTACACCTGCCCTCAATGATTTCAACATATTCGCACAAGATTTATAAGCTGAAATTTCAGATGGATCATCAAGTGACTGCTGAGCTAAATCATGTGTTCCATCCCAAGCAAGATGGGCATGCGAATTCATTAGTCCAGGTAAAATTGTATGATCCTTAAGTTCTAAAACTTTTTTAGAATTTGCACTACTGTCTAAATCAGATTGAGAACCTGCTTTTATTATTTTACCATTATCTATTTCGACAAATCCATTTTCGATTACTTTAAGAGATTTTGTTTCAATTACCCTGCATTTAAATAATATGTTCTCTTTTTGTAAATCAAAAAGTGGTTTAATTATTTTTCTAAATTTCCAAGGTGCTGCTTCTGGCATAAATTTTATCCTTTAGTTTAAGTTTATAATTCTATGATCAATACTTTTATCTAAAAAGCTTGATATTTGTTTTCCATTATTTACATCCACAATCATTGAGCTAATAGTTCTATATCCATCAACATTAGGTCTATAAATACCTGGCTCATTTGAAAAAATCATATTTTTTTTTAATATGGTTTTATCTCCAGGCGATAACCAAGGAGCTTCATGTCCTTCAAATCCCATACCATGTCCTATGCGATGTCTCACAAATTCGAAATAACCACTCTCCTTGTATATTGCTGTTGCAATTTCATTAATATTTTCACATTCAGTTCCTTCTTTAAGGTTTTTAATTACCTCATCATTAACTTCTTTCATTGTTTTTATAATATCCATTTGATCATGACTTGGCTCACCAAGAATAAAAGTTACTCCAGATTCAGCGTATAAACCACCAACACAAGCTCCAACACCACAAATTAATGTTTCATTTCTTTTTGGTACTCTGCTTAATGATTTGCCATGAGGAAACGCTCCTCTTGGTCCTGAATGAATAGTGGCTACTACATTGCATGGTGTTTCATCAAAATCAGCCGGTAAGTTTTTTAACATTTCTTTTTTTGCTTCTTCAGTACAAATTTTCACTAATTCTCTTTCATTTGTTTCACTATTGATCAATTCCTTCCCATTTTCTTTTAAATATTCAAGGGTTAAATCAGCATACTTTGCTGCTTCAGTAATTATATCGATCTCTTCTTTTAGTTTTTGATATCTGAAATAATTTATATTGACTTTATAATCTAGTATTTCAAATTTGTTTTTAATTAATTCTATAATATCTATTTTATTTATGTCTGTACCAATTTTTTTTTCATTAATATTTTGAGCCATAAATGAATAAGGATTTATCTTTCCTGGATATTCTTCATAGATTAATATTTCATCTATAATTGTGTTTTCTGAATTTTCTTTTTCTAATAGAGGAATAAACAATTTACTTTTATTTTCTTTACTTAAAAAAAAACCTGATGGTCTTTCGTTAGTTACATAAAAGAAACCTGTAAAATAAAAAATATTTGCAGGGTTAGTAATAAGAAATCCATCCAGATCTTTTTCTTCTATTAGTCTAAGCAACATTTTTCTTGTCTGATTATAAAAATTATTACTTAATGGTTTTATTTTTTTAAATTCATTCATTTTATTAAATTTTGAGTTTATCAATATTTAAATCTTTTGCTAAAATGTTAAAAGAATCTATTACTTCGCTATCAATAAGTATTCCTTTTTCTAATTTTTCTTTAACTCTTTTATTCTCAAGATCGCCAGGAACTAAAATTTCATCAAAACCAGGTCTAAGTGGCAATTTTTTAAGCGTATCAACAAAATCATTTATGCGTGAATAGAAATCAGAAATTTCCATAAACCACTCTATATTTATCGCTGTTAATGAATGGGAAACATCTAGTTTTTTTGGATCGGAGTAGGGTATTAATCCATATCCACCACCGCTTATAACTCCTGTTAAGATATCAGTCATAAACGATAAACCATAACCTTTATATTTTCCAATACCTAATAAAAAACCATCCATAGCATCAGAAGGATTGGTTGTTTCTTCACCTTCTTTGGTGAGAGCCCAATCGTTTGGCATTGGTATTTGCTCTCTTTCATGCCATCTCATCATTCCTTTGCCAGCTGTCGTTAATGCTATATCTAAAATTAAAGGATAACCTCTATTAGTAGGACAAGAAATACCCCATGGATTTGTTCCAACTCCTCCACTTTTAGATCCCCATGGGGCCATTTCAGGTCCTGCATTTGTATACGCAATTCCAATACAATTTTTTTTTGTTGCTCTTACTGCATGAACAGAACTAGAACCAAAGTGAGTTGAATTTTTTATAATTACTTGACCTATGCCTTCATTCTTTGCTTTTGTAATCGCAATATCCATACATTTAGATGCTTGTACCGTTCCAATTCCATTTTTTGCATCTACCAAAACTAAGGAAGAACTTTCTTTTACAATATCTAAATCAATATTTATGTTTACTTCTTTATTTTTAATTCTTTTGTAATATGTTGTTATTCTTTGAACTCCTTGACCTTGACCACTATGAAATCTTAGTTCTGAAAACATCAAAGCGTCAGTAAAAATTTTTGCATCTTCATTTCTTAATCCCATTGCTAAAAAAGAACTAAGTACAAAATTTTCTAAATTTTTAAAGTTGACTAATGTCATATCTATATTTTGCATAAAATTATTTTTTAAATTTTAAATAATTTACAATATTTGCGTTGGTGGTTAATTTTGGAATTCCATCGTTTGTCTTTGATGACATTAATATAGTAAGGCCCGGTCCATAACCGGCTCTTGGACCATTAGTTTGGCCTACAATACCTACTGACCAAGCTTTTCTTAAGAAACCATGTTGATAACTGCTATCATAATTTTCTATGTATACAAAGTCACCTAAACGCAAACTATTAAGTTTATACTTTTTCATTTCATTTAAATCTGTTGTTTGAATGTGTAAAGATCCTGACTCACTTGTTAATCCTGAACCAGCTCCAACTAAGTGCTCTGGTATGATGTGTGTGACTGGTATGTTTAGTTTTTTATTTTTAATTTTGATGTTCATTTTATTAAAAATTTGAGGTGATAAACTTTTACAGTAAATATTTTCAAATTTTTTTATTTTTAAGCCTACGCCCAATGACTTTATTAAAATTTTATCATTAATTGAAATCCTCTCCCTTACTCTCTTTTCAAAATGTATAATTATTTGTTCAGAAAATCTTCCAGACTTACCAGATACAAATCCAACTGAATTTTTAGCTTCACCATTCATTATAATTGCTTCATTTCCAACACATGATAAAATATTTAAACCTCTGTTACCTCCTTCACTAGGATATTTAATAGAAACACCTGGATGAATACAATCAGCTTCCCAACCAAATGCAGAATCGCCAACAGATACATTATGAACTATGGATCCCCATGTAGGTAAAAGAAAAGGAATACCTTCAGAGTCTAAGCGGTATGGTTCAGCGGGCAATCCTTGGAAATTTGGTTGACACACAGAGCCCATTACACTCACATTAACTAATAAATTTTCGTTAGTTTCTATCTTCATATTTTTATTTTTAATAAATTTTTAATGTTTGCTTTTTTATTAATTTTCCAACCCAAATCATTTTTTTTGCCTGTCATTATAGTCATAATTCCAGGACCGTGACCTGACATTACAGAATCTCCATGAATGCAAATTGCTATACTAACATAATCTTTTTTATATGATCTACCCCACCTGTGATCAGCATGATTTATAGCGATTAAATCACCAAGTTTCATTTGATCAATTTTTAATTTTTTCATTAAGGCCCGATCTCCAGACATCAGATCTTGATCTACGTATTCAGAATTCAACTCTGCTCCAGATCCCATAATACGTATTGGTAATTCGATTGCTACATCGACTATTAATTTTTTTTCAACAATTTTTAAAAATAAAGATTTTAAAAGTTTTGGGTCAATTTTTTTAATTTCAATATTTGGAAAATCTAATAATTTTAATCCTCTACCATGAGTTATGATATCGATTTGATCACCTATGCAAATCTTATTTAGAATTTTATTTTCAAAATGGATTAAATTTCTTGCATGTTCCCCAGTCACTATGCCAATTGCACCTTTAGCTTCACCGGATCTAATTATAGCCTTATTGCCAGTACATACCAAATAATGCAAAGCAAAATGCTCATTAGGATTTTCAGAGTCTATCGAAACACCTGGTTCAACGTGATCTCCAGCCCAACCAAATGCATTATCTCCTACTTTAATATTATTTACTACACCAAACATTCCTGGATAAATCACAGCCTGTCCATCATTATTTGGAATATATCCAGGATTTTTAAAAGAGGGTTGTGTTGCAAAACCCCCAATTGACATTTTTATTAAATTTTTCTCATTAGTTTTTAAATTTGAAATCACATTGAGAGAAATATCTTGTTTAATTTAAATAAAGAATAACAAAATTGTCATTACAGTGTTGATAAAATGTAATCTAAAAAATATTAGTATATTGCAAAATAATCACCACCAAAATGATAAATTATCTATTTCTTAAATTATAAAAACAATTTAGATACGATTTTTATGGGAACTTCATTTGAAAATTTAAATAATGAAATTAAAAAATTTAATGATGTCTTAAACACTATGAATATTTTGATTTGGGATTCTAGAACTAAAATGCCAAAAAAAGGAGCATCTGGAAGAGGTATTCAGATAGGAAGTCTTACATCTGTAGCAAGAGAAATATTACTATCTTCAAAAATGAGAAAATTACTTGATGAATCTGATAATGAAACTCATAATTTAAATGATGATACTTTTGAAAGAAAAACACTTAAACATTTAGGTGAAGCTATTGACTATCATGATAAAATACCCGAAAAAATTCAAGTTAGAAAAGCTGAAATTGAACCTTTAGCCCATAATGCTTGGGCTGAAGCAAGAGAAAAAAAAGATTTTAGCATTTTCAAACCACTCTTACAGGAGCAAGTTGATATAGCTATTGAGCAAGCTCACTGTATTGGTTTTAAAGAGCATCCATACGATGCATTGATGCAAAGATTTGAACCGGGTGAGTCTGTAAAATCACTTAAAAAATTATTTGATGTATTAAAGTCAGGCCTTGGAGAAATACTTAAAGAAACCTCAAAAGTAGAAAAACCAAATAAAAGTTTTTTATATAAAAATTATCCTGTAGAAAAACAAATTGAGTTCTCTACAAAAATTGCAAGTAAGTTTGGATATGATTTTGACAGGGGAAGATTAGATAGTACTGTTCATCCTTTCGAAATTTCTTTTACTAGAGATGATGTAAGAATTACAACAAGATATTATGAAGATTTTATAAATCCATCTTTATTTGGTACTTTACATGAAGCAGGTCATGGAATTTATGAACAAAATATTAATGAAAAATACACTCGCTCAGCAATGACAACAGATTTTTTAAGCTTTTATGCTGTTGGCGGAGTTAGTTTTGGTGCTCACGAGTCCCAGTCAAGATTATATGAAAATCATATTGGTAGAAGTAAAATTTTTTGGGAAAACCACTTTGGTGATTTAAAAGATTGCTTTCCGGAAGCATTAAAAAATGTTTCTGCTGAAGACTTTTTTAGAGCAGTAAATGTAGTTGAGCCAAGTCTTATAAGAGTAGAGTCTGATGAATCTACGTACGATTTTCATATCATGTTAAGAGTTGATATAGAAAGTATGCTAATTGATAAAAGTTTAAAAGTAGCAGATTTACCAATTGTTTGGAATGAACAAATAAAACAATATTTAGATCTCGAAGTACCTGATGACAGTCAAGGTGTCTTACAAGATATTCATTGGTCAGGTGGTCAATTTGGAACTTTTTGTAATTATACAATTGGAAATGTAATGGCTGCTCAGCTAATGGAAACAATGAAAAAAACAAACCCAGAAATTCAAAATGATATTAATCAAGCTAATTATGAGCCACTACTCAATTGGTTAACATCAAACATTCATACTCATGGAAGACGATACACAAGAAACGAATTATTAGAAAGGTCTACTGGAGAAACTCTAAATCCTTTACCTTATATAAATTATCTTAAAGGCAAGGCCAGCCAAGTTTATGGAGTAAAATTTAATGATTAAGAAAAATTTTGTCGCTTCAAGAATTAAAGATCATAAATCTAATATTGTAACAAAAATGTGGAATATTCAACAAAAATTAGATGATGTAATTGCAATGGGAAGAGGTGATACTGATTTGGATACACCAAGACATATCATAGATGCAGGTATAAATGCTCTTAATAATGGAGCAACTCATTATACGCATCCTATGGGTATGCCAGAATTAAGAAATGAAATTTGTAACGATATATTAAAGAATGGGGGAGCAAAATATAACGATGACGAAATAGTTGTTACAGCTGGAGGTCAGGAAGCAATGTTTGCAATTGCTTTAGGCATATTAAATGCCGGTGATGAAATGATTGCTGTAGCACCTGGTTACAATCCATATTTTCAGGCAGCCGAACTAGCAGAAGCGAAGCCAGTTATGGTTAAGACTTATATTGATAATAATTTTGCAATGACTGCTGAAGCTGTTGAACCCTTAATAACTGATAAAACAAAAATTATGGTTATTATAAATCCTTGCAATCCAACTGGTGCAGTTACACCTTATGAAGAAGTACTTAAATTATCACAATTAGCAATAAAACATGATCTTATAGTAATATCTGATGAGATCTATTCTCGTCTTACTTTTGGAAATCATATAGCACAACCTGTTGCAGCTTTACCAGAAATGTTTGAAAGAACTATAACTTTAAATGGATTTTCAAAATCATATTGTATGACTGGATGGAGAGTAGGATATTTTGCTGCACCAAAAAATTTGATAACTCATTTAGGTGAGATTCATCATGGATTTGCAATATGCGCACCTGCAGTTAGTCAACATGCAGCTCTTGCAGCTCTAAAGGGTTCTCAGGATTGCGTAAAAGAAATGCAGCAAATTATGCAGGAAAGATGTGAAATATTATGTAATGGACTTGATGAAATTAATATACCTTACTCAGAACCACAAGGAGGATATTACGTATATGCCAATGTTTCAAAAACAGGAATGAATGCTACAGATTTTTGTCTGAAATTATTGGAAGAAGGAAAAGTTATAATTTACCCTGGAGGTTTATATGGTGATCACTGTGATGATTTTGTAAGATTTTCTCTAACTCAACCAGCAAATAAAATCAAAGAAGCAGTATCCAGAATAAAAAAAGTTGTATCAACAATATGAATGCCAAATTAAAAAATGAGGTTTTAGAAATAAAACACATGGCATTTGCTGTAGAAGATATTGAACAATCACTAAAATATTATAAAAAATTTATGGGTGTATCAAATGATATAGAAATTCAAGATATGCCAAAATCACGTACAAGAGTTGCTGTTTTTAATATTGGAGATATAGAATATCAACTCTGTCAATCACAAGATCCTGATGGAAGATTTAATAAATGGATAAAAGAAAGAGGAAGAGGTGGCTTGCACCATATTTGTTATGTAGTTAAAAATTTAGATGAGTCCATAAAGGTAATGACAGACGAAGGTGCTACTCTTAGGGAATGTAAGGCATGTAAAGTAGTTGGAAATCATCCTCATCCTGAGGGTTTTATTGCATTTTTAGATAATGAGGTTGATAATATTGAAGTAGAATTAATGCAAGTTTACACAGATCAAGAATTAGAAAAATATAAATCTTATCAAGGAATATAAATATTAAATCAATTTATATCACGGGCGCTGGAGGCTTTTTAGGATCTGAATTAGTCAACGGGCTTTCTTTATTAAATTATCAAATTTATGCAAATGATATAAATTTTTCTTATAAAATAAATAAAAATAAAAAAATAATTCTTCTTAAAGAAAACTTATTATCTAACAAACACAAGATTAATATTAACAATTGTGACATTTTTATTCATGCATGTGCGTTGACTAAAACATATAAAGATAAAAATAAAAACTTATTTAAAGTTAATACGAAATTGACTAGGAAAGCATTAATTTTAGCTAAGCAACTTAATTGTAAAAATTTTTTTTTTATAAGCTCAACTTCTGTTTATAGAAAATTCTCAAAATACAAATATAATGAAAAATCAAAAACTTCTGCACAAGATAGTTATTCAAAATCAAAATTAAAAGGTGAAAAAATATCAAAAGATTTTTGTAACAAACATAAGATTAAACTTACTATATTGAGAATAGGTAATATTTATAGTGGTCATGAGAAAATAAAATGGAGTAGATTAAATGTATCACAAATTCAGAAATGGATTAATGATAACAAAAAAAATAAAATCTTAAAAACAAGTAATTTTGATACCTTAAGAGATTGGACATTTGTTAAAGATATACCCAAAGCTTTAAATAGCATAATTATAAATAATCAAAATTTTAAGATACTCAATTTAGTATCTCCTTATTGTTATAAAGATATCTATTTAATGAAAAAAATATCTAAAAATAATAAACCAATTAATTCATTAGAAAATAATAATAATAATAATAATGCGAGTTATTCAATTTATATTGATAAAATATTATTTAAAAAATGGACTACTTTTCAAAGAGCATTTAACTTAATTAAAAATTATGAAAACTTATAAGGTGGTATTAGTTGGCTACGGCCCAAGAGGTAAAATTTGGTCTAAAATTATAAAAAAAAACAAAAATGTGAAGTTGGTTGCAATATGTGACATCAATTTAAAAACCAAAAATAAAGACTCAAAGAAAATTCCTTTTTACTTAAAGATTGAAAATGCCATTTTTGAAAATAATCCAGATTTTATTGTATTATCAACACCTCCAGCATCAAGAATGAAAGATTTAAAAGTTTGCGCAAAATATAAATTGCCTGTTTTAGTTGAAAAGCCACTTGCTGTTAATATTAATGAGGCAAAAAAATTAGTGGGATTTATGAACCGAAATAAATTATTAATGATGGTCGGTTTAAATTTTCGATATCTTCCTTCAACAATTGAAAAAATAAAATTAATTAAATTAAATAAAGTCGGAAAACCAAATTTTGCAAGATTTGTTTATGAGAGATGGCGTGATGGAAGACTTATGCGATTAAATAAATACCCTCTTTTAATGGATCAACCAATGCTTTGGGAGCAATCAATTCATCATTTTGATTTAATACGGTATGTATACAATTCAGAAATTAAAAGCGTATATGCTACGACGTCAAATCCACCCTGGTCAATGTATAAAGATGATACAAATGTTAATGCAATACTCGAATTAAAAAATAAAATAATAATAAATTACGTAGGTAATTGGCAGAGTAATTCTAAGTCATTAAATTTTGAGTGGAGAACTGATTGTGAAAATGGAATAATAATTCAAAAAAAACAATTTGAAGACTTATATTACAGACATTTCAAATCTAAAGTAGAAAAAAAAATCAAACTTAAAAAAATAAAAATGTGGTTCGACGATGCTAATCTATTATTAAATGATTTTTTAGACTCCCTTCGAAAGAAAAAGAATATTTACAAAATAAACTCTGATCATTTAAAATCATTAGCTGTTGTAGATGCTTGTATAAAATCTTCTAAAACTGGAAAAAAAGTAAGGATATTAAGCTAATAATTATTAATAATTTTTTGCAATACTATTAAATAATACATGACATATAGTCATCACTGATATGACTTATTTACTATTTCAAATATTCTAAATTTCTTTTATTCCTTCATTAATCATATTTTCTAATGGAGGTTGTATGAAAAAATTAATAACTGGAGTAGCAGTTGTATTTGGTTTGATATTCCCATCAACTTTTACAATAGCCGCTCCACCAGACGATACTTTTGTTGTTGGATTACCAACAGATACAATTGGTTTGGAACCTGCCCAAATTAGTTCAAGACATACTGCGAATATAATGAAGCATATTTTTGGACAACTATATTCAGTTTCTGAAACAGGTTCAATCGATCCTAACTTAGCTGAGAGTTATAAAATTTCTGATGATGGAAAAGAATATACATTTACATTAAAGGAAGGTTTAACTTGTCACGATGGTGAGGCGCTAACAGCAGAAGATGCTGCATATTCATTTAATAGAGTAGCAGATGAAGATCTTGCGTTTACTGGTAACTCAGCAGGTTTCGTTTATAAATCTATAGACTTTAAAGAAGCTAGAGCAGATAGTGAAAGAGAAGTTACTATTGTTCTGGGTGGACCTAATCATATTGCTTTAGGTTTAATTGCAGAAGTTTATGTACACTGTAAAGATTCTTATGAAAAAATGTCTAAAGATGAAGCAGCGTCAAACCCAATTGGTTCCGGACCTTATGAATTTGTTAAATGGGATAAAGGTAGTCAGATTGTTTTAAAGAAAGCAGCTAATCCACCTATACCAACAAATTTTGAAAATGTTATTTGGAGAGTTATTCCTGAAGCATCTACAAGAACTGCAGAATTAATTGCAGGAAATGTAGATATGATAACTAATGCATCGCCTGATCAGGTAGAAGCAATTGATGCTTCTAGCACAGCAAAAGTTGCTAAGGTACAGGGAACTAGAAGAATGTACGTTGGTTTTCATCAAGGACCAGAATTTGCAGTTACTCCTGGAGGAGCAGCAATTCAAAAACCAGAAGTTAGAAGAGCTTTACAATATGCTGTAAATGTACCAGCAATTTGTGAAAACCTTTTAAATGCTCCTTGTACTAGAATGACTGGGATTGTGAATCCTAACAATGCACATCCAAATCTAGAACCTTATCCGTATGATCCAGAAATAGCTGAATATCTTCTAGATCAAGCTGGATATCCTAGAGATGCCAATGGAGTAAGATTTGAAATTACTTTACAAGCAGGTGAGGGAAGATACTTAAATGACAAAAATGTTGTTTTAGCTATTTGCCAGTACCTGGATGATGTTGGAGTAAAAACAAATTGTGAAATATTAGATTGGTCAGCTGTTTATATACCTCTTATTAAAGAGAAAAAAGCAGGTCCAATGTATTTCATTGGTTCAGGAGGAGCGACTTGGAGTCCGCTGTATGATATGGCAGATTTATCAGCTCCTGACTCAGGTCCAAACTATACGAAATGGATGAACGAGGAATGGTTTAAAGGATGGAAAGTTATCAACAATACTAATGACGAATATGTCATTCGTAGAGAAATTGATAGAATGCTTGAAGTCTTTTACAATGAAGGACCATGGCTACATCTATATTTCCAACCTGACTTCTATGGTGTGAGTAACAGAGTAAACTGGAATCCACGTAGAGATGAAAAGGTTGATCTATTTAACGCTACTTTAAAGTAGTTTATATTTAATGTTGGCTCCTATTTGGAGCCAACATCATTTTTAAATAAAAAAATGTTTTTTTATATCTTAAGAAGAATTCCTCAAACAGTTTTAGTAATTTTTGGTGTAACTCTAGTTACATTTATTGCACTCCAAATAGGCGGTGACCCTACATATTTATTTGTAAGTGAAAGAGCATCACCTGAAGAAATAGAAGAGACTAGAAAAATGCTTGGATTTGATAAACCTCTTCATATTCAATATTTAATTTATTTATCAAATTTAGTTCAATTAGATTTTGGTGATTCACTTTATTATAGACAGCCTGCATTAACAGTCATTCTTGAAACATTACCAGCAACAATTGAGCTAACAATTTTTTCGATGTTGATAGCAATATTCGGATCAATACCATTTGGAATTTTAGCAGCAATTTATCGTGGAAAATGGATTGATGGATCATTAATGGCTATTGCTATGCTTGGACAATCAATACCTAGTTTTTGGTTGGGTATAATGTGTATTCTTTATATTTCATTAAATGTTAGTTGGCTTCCTATATCAGGACATGTTCCTTTTTTAATGCTAATTTTTCAAGGTGAATTTATTCAAGCATTTAAAAATCTACCCACTACAATAACATATTTAATTCTGCCAAGCTTTGCTGTCGCTTTTTACTCAGTTTCTAGAAATGCAAGATTAATTCGGTCTTCAATGTTAGAAGTTTTATCTCAAGATTATGTTAGGACGGCAAGATCAAAAGGGTTATCAGAATACATAGTTATTATGAAACATGCTATGAGAAATGCCTGGCTGCCAGTTGTAACAATTATTGGTTTAGAATTTGGCTTTGTAATAAGTGGGGTAGTAGTTGTAGAAGTAATTTTTGCATGGCCAGGATTAGGTAGAACAGTTTTTGATGCAATTTCAAATAGAGATATTCCACTTGTGCAGGCAGCTGTAGTAGTAATATCCCTTTTCGTAATAGTAATAAATTTAATCACTGATTTAGTTTATGCAAAATTAGATCCAAGAATAAAATTATGAACAGTAAAAAAACAAATAATCAAAGTATAAAAGATTTTTTATTTGCACTTATAAAAAATAAGTGGGCTTTAACATCGCTAATTTGGTTATTTATAATTATAGCAATCGCAATATTTGCATCACAACTTGCACCTTTTGATCCAAATAAAAATAATATTATGGAAAGGGTAGCTCCTCCACTAACCCTAGATAAACAAGGAAACATGAAATACTTAATTGGATCTGATGCTTTAGGAAGAGATTCATTTTCAAGACTCATCTTTGGCGCTCAAGTATCTTTAATTGTTGGTTTTTCAGCTGTACTTGTTGGTGGAATTTTAGGTACAGCTTTAGGTGTATATGCAGGATATTATGGAAAATGGATAGATGATATTATAATGCGTCTAGCTGATATACAACTTGCATTTCCATTTATACTTTTAGCTATTCTATTTCTTGTTGTTTTAGGTGAAGGGTTAATAAATTTAATTATAGTTCTGGGTATAGGTCAATGGGTTACATATGCAAGAATTGCTAGAGCTCAGACAATTTCTCAAAAGGAAAAAGAATATGTAGAAGCTGCAAAAGCATTGGGAGTAAATAATTTTAGTATTATGTTTGGTTCAATACTTCCTAATATCTTCGCTCCTTTAATTGTTATTGCATCATTTAATGTAGCAAGTGTTATTTTAGCAGAAGCAGCTCTTTCCTTTTTAGGTCTCGGGGTTCCACCTCAAATTCCAACATGGGGAGCTATGTTGGCAGAGAGTAGAGATCATATATTTGCTAAAAGATGGTGGATGCCTTTCTTTCCAGGAATGGCAATTTTACTTACTGTTTTAGCATTCAACATTGTTGGGGATTGGTTAAGAGATTACTTAGATCCAAGATTAAAGGAGGTAGAATAATGACACTTAAAATTGGAATAGTAGGAGCAAGT
>CACAVG010000019.1 GCA_902535885.1 uncultured Alphaproteobacteria bacterium
ATTTCTGGATCAGCTAATGGTTTTTTTTCTACTAAAAAAATTAAAAATAATAAGAAAAGAAAGTATTATTTAAACTATATTTTAGATCTATTAGATTTAATAGTTATTAAAAATAATAGAAGTGATTTTAAAATTCCAATAAGTGAAAATCTGGAAGGATTAATAAGTAAGATTTTACCAAAAAATAAAAGCTACGTAGGTATTGCACCTGGTGCAGGTGAAAAAAATAAGATTTGGCCTTTAGAGAAATATATTGAGTTATGTAATTATTTTGAAAGAAATAATAAAACCATAGTTTTTTTTATTGGACCTGATGAATTATATTTAAAAAAAAAATTAAAAAATCTTTATCCTAATTCAATTTTTATTGAAGATCATGTTGCTGGATATCGAAATATAGAAATTGTTATGGCTACAACTAAATTTTTACAATTAGCCATTTCAAACGATAGCGGTGTTAGTCATATGTTATCAACTGGATATTGCCCATTAATTAAACTCTTTGGCCCAAAAGATTCAAAAAAATTTACTCCTGAAAATCCAAATCTGTTTTCTATTTCCTCAAGTGATTTTAACTCAAAAAATATCAATAAAATACCTGTCTCTAGAGTGATTGAAAAAATAGAAAAAGTTCTAATTTAAAATTTCATATATTAGAAGGTAGACAAGTATATTTTTCATCATTACTTGTTTACTTTTATATGTTTAAATTTGATAAACTTGTATTTGGAGATGCAGGGTGGGGTGATGAATTTCTTATAGCAACACTAATGACTCTACTAGTAAGTATTTTATCAATGGGGTTAGGTCTTTTTTTAGCAATCATTACAGTTTGGGCAAAGATAATACAAAACAGAATAACAAGATTTATTGCAAATTTTTATACAACAGTAATCAGAGGTGTTCCTGAATTATTAGTTATTTATCTAATTTTCTTTGGCGGCAATGCTGTTGTTATGAGTATAGCTAAAGTATTTGGATATAATAAATATATTGAACTAAACGCACTTACAATTGCGACAATAGCCATTGCAGTAATATCAGCTACATATTCCAGTGAAGTTTTAAGAGCTTCTTATTTGGCTATATCTAAGGGTCAAATAGAAGCTGCAAGAGCATTGGGTATGAATAAATTTAGTATTTTTTTTAAAGTTATTTCGCCTCAAGTTATAAGACATGCTTTACCGGGAATAGGGAATGTATGGCAAATAACTCTTAAAGATACATCCCTCATTTCCGTAACTGGTCTTGTTGAAATTATGCGTCAATCTAGAATATCTTCTAACGTTGAGCATTCACCTTTAACTTTCTTAATAACTGCCGCAATATTGTATTTATGTTTAACAACAATCTCTGGCAGGGTTTTTAAAACGCTAGAAGTAAATTATTCAAAAGGATTTTCTACATGATTGAATTTTTAAATAGTATTCAAAATTCTCTTATTTATAAAAATTTCTTTTTGGTCCTATCTGGCTTAGATAATACAATTTTATTATTATTAATTTCACTACCACTTGGTTTTGTTTTAGCATTATTATTTGCTCTAGGAAGAGTTTCTAAAATTACATTATTATCAAGAACAATTGCTAGTTATATTTTTGTCATTAGAGGAACCCCTTTACTTGTTCAAATATATTTAATTTATTTTGGTCTAGGTTCTGTAAAATTTATTCGAGAAAGTTTTTTGTGGTATGCACTAAAAGAACCTTTTTGGTGCGGGGTAATAGCACTTACAATTAATACCGTTGCATATGGAGCAGAAATTTTTCGCGGTGGCATTCAATCAATTGAGAAAAGTCAGGTTGAATCTGGTTTATCACTTGGTTTTGGTAAATTTTTACTTTTAAGAAAAATTATTTTACCTATTGCTATAAGAAAAGTTCTACCATCTTACGGTAATGAATTAATACTAATGGTTAAAGCAACCTCTTTAGTTAGTCTGACAACCTACATGGAAATGACGGGTATTGCTAGAAAGATAATGGCTAAAACATTTGCACCAGTAGAAGCATTTATTGCTGCAGGAATTCTTTATCTTTTTTTAAATTTTCTAATGGTTCAATTTGTTAAATACTTAGAATGGAAATATAATCCGCACTTAAGATTAAATAATTAATTTCTAAATTTTTTATGACAAGTGCTGCAATTTGCAGCCATTGCTTTAATAGCATCACTTATCATCTCTTTATCTTCTAATTCTATACCTAAAGATATCATTTCGATATCATCTACAAAGTTTTGGTTGTATTCATTAAATGTCTCACGATCACTCCAAATATTATCACTAGCTCCTTCTGCTTGACTATTTTCTGGATAAAAATTTTTAAATTCAGACGCTGAGTGAAGAAGAGTTTTATTAAGCTCTAACATTTCCTCATATTGATCTGAATTTATTAGTCTGTAAAGTTTCGATGATGTACTTTTAATTTTTTGCATTATTGCCATTCTTTCATTCACAATTTTTTCTAACGATTTGTCTTCTAATGTTACTTTGTGAGCTAAAGCATATAAAGGAATGAATGAAATTATAGTACTTAATGTTATTTTAAAGAATATACCCATTTTTTGTTATTATATTAAGCAAGTAATTATGTCCTAATTTTGCATATTCAAGAGGGTTTGCTTTTTTAGGATCCTGCTCAGCTTCAATAATTAACCATTCCTGATATTTTGCCTCATATAGTATTTTAATTAATGGATCGTAATCGATGCATCCATCTCCTGGAACAGTAAAAACACCATCTAAAAAAGACTCTCTAAAACTTAAGTCATCTTTAATAGATTTTAAAAAAACATCTTTTCTAATATCTTTACAATGAACATGGTTAATTCGAGAAATATAATTTTTTAATACTCTTTCGTAATTTGCTTCGGCAAACATTAAGTGTCCAGTATCGTAAAGCAAAAATGTATTTTGATTTGTCATATCCATAAATCGATCTACGTCTTCCTCGGACTGTATAATAGTTCCCATATGCTCATGATACGACATTGGCATTCCTTCATCCATCAGCATATCAGATAATTCACTGATTTTTTTGCAATAGCTATTCCATTCATCTTTTTCAAGTATTGGTCTTTTACTAAGAGCTTTTGATTGATCGCCTTGGATTGATCCAGATACATCAGCAAAAACAAAAACATCCGCATTAATTAACTTTAATAAATTTAAATGATCTTGGAGTGCTATCCATTCTTCTTTTACACTTCTTTCTCTAAGCATTGCACCATACCAACCACCTGGCATTTTTAAATTAAATTTTTCTAAAAGATATTTTGTTATTCCAGGATTTCTCGGAAATTTTCCACCTAATTCTATACCTGAAAATCCAGATGTGCTTGCATCCCCTAAACATTTTTCAATAGGAGTATCACCTCCTAGTTCTGGCATATCATCATTGCTCCAGGCAATAGGCGCGATACCAAGTTTTATTTTCATGAAGTTTTACATATTTCATGATAGATGAAAAATAAAGATAAATATGAACATACTATTAGTCGATGGAAATGAAAAAGAAGCTTCTGATCGATATACAAAATTGGGTATGGACACTCAATTTCAAGTATATGAAAAAATTTTAAAAAAATATTCTAGTTCAACTATCAATATTACAACAATTCATCCTGCTTTTCATAATAATTATCTTCCTTTAGGCATAAGTCTTGACGATTTCGAAGCGGTTGCTTGGACAGGAAGCTTACTTAATATATATAACATGACAAAATCCATAACTAATCAAATAGATTTAGCCAAAGAATTATTTAAAAAAAAGAATAAAATATTTGGTAGTTGTTGGGGGCTTCAGGTTTTAGTAACTGCCGCAGGAGGTAAAGTAAGAAAAAATCCAAATGGCCTTGAAGCAGTTTTAGCTAAAAATATTACATTAAATCAAGATGGTGAAATGCATCCCATGTATAAAAACAAAAAAAAATCATTTAATGCACTATGTTGGCATTATGATGAAGCAGAAAAGCTTCCAAAAGAAACTAAGGTACTAGCCTCAAATAAGATCAGTCAATTCCAATCTATAAGCTTTGAAGTAAATCAATCAAGTGTTTGGGCAGTGCAATACCATCCAGAATTTAATTCAAAATGGATGGCCGGACTTATGGAAATGAGAAAAGATATTTTGTTGGAACAAAAAGTATATGAAAATTTATCAGAATTTGAAAACGAAAAAATGATTTTACAAAACCCTGATGATCTTGAGAAAAAAGAATTACATATATATCATGATGTAGTTGATGAAGAAATCCATTCTTTAGAACTTTCAAATTGGTTAAATCTTAATAAAAATTATTGACTACATTTATAATTGATTTCCACTTACGAATACTAGAAGTTGAAATGGATTTGTTAATATTTGCTTTTACTGTTTTATCTTTTTTCCAAAGTTTACTTATTTGACTTGTATCTTTTAAATATCCAGATTGAATTGCTGCAAGATATGCTGCGCCAAGTGAAGTAGTCTCAACATTACTTGGTCTAATAATTTTAATTTGAGAAATATTTGCTAAACTTTGTAGAAAGCTATTATTTTTAACCATACCTCCATCAACTCTTATTTCACTAATCTTGGTCTTAGAATCTTTTTCCATACACTCAATTAATTCATAAGTTTGAAAAGATAGGCTGTCCAAAGTTGCTTTGATGATATCTTCTTTAGACGTATTTCTAGTGATGCCAAAAAATGTTCCTCTTGCATTAGGGTTCCAATATGGGGCGCCAAGTCCAGTTAAGGCTGGGACAAAAAATAAACTTTCATCTTTATTAGCTTTTTTATATAATTTATCAGTTTCACTAGAATCTTTTATAAATTTTAAATTATCGCGAAGCCATTGTATGGCAGAGCCTGCTACAAAAATACTTCCTTCATAGCAAAACATTTTTTTACCATTTATTTTAAAAGCAACAGTTGTTAGTAATCTATTTTTAGATAATTTAAATTTTTCTCCAATATTCATAAGAAGAAAACAGCCTGTACCATATGTACTTTTTGATTGCCCTTTTTCAAAACAAGCTTGACCAATTGTTGCTGACTGTTGGTCTCCAGCCATTCCTCCAATTGGTATTGAATCACCAAATAATTTAGTAGAGCCAAAATCATATGCATTTTCAACTACAGTTGGTAAGATATTTTTTGGAATATTGAATATTTTTAAAATTTTGTCAGACCACTGCTCTTTTTGAGAATCAAAAATCATGGTTCTTGAGGCATTTGATATATCTGTTAGGTGAGATTTACCCTTGGTTAATTTCCATAATAGCCAGGTGTCTATTGTTCCAAAAAGTAAATTATTATTTTTTAAATTCTTATTTACTTTCTTAACATTATCAATAATCCATTTAATTTTAGTAGCTGAAAAATATGGATCAAGCTCTAGACCAGTTATTTTTTGAATTTTTTTATCAATCCCTTTTCTTTTTAAATTTTCGCAAAGATTAGCTGTTCTTCTATCTTGCCAGACTATTGCTCTGTAAACTGGTTTCCCAGTTTTCTTATTCCACAAAACTGTTGTTTCTCTTTGATTGGTAATTCCAATTGAAATTATATTTTTTGAATTTAACTTATTTTTTCTAAATATTTTTGAAATTAAATTTCTAACATCATCCCAAATTTCTGTTGCATTATGTTCTACCCATCCTTGATTTGGAAAATATTGTTTAAATTCTTTTTGGACAATATCGAATATTTCAAATTTTTTATTATACAGTACAATTCTTGAACTTGTTGTTCCTTGATCTATTACCAAAAAATATTTTTTCATAAATTAGACGTCTAAATTTTTAATGAAGTTAGCATTATTTTGAATAAATTTAAAACGTAACTCTGCTTGTTTTCCCATTAAGGTTTCGAATAAACTTTCGGTATTCTTCATATCTTTCTTAGCTTTTTCAGAGTTAATCAAAATTAGATTTCTTTTATTTTGATCCATTGTAGTCTCTTTCAATTGATCAGCTGGCATTTCACCCAAACCTTTAAATCTTGTAATGTTATAATTGTCAGACTTAAATTCTTTTTCAATTAATTTATCTTTCTCTTTTTCATTATATGCGTAAAAAGATTTATTTTTGTTATAAATTTTAAATAAAGGAGGCATTGCTAGATATAGTTTATTTTCATCAATTAAACTTTTCATATATTTATAAAAAAAAGTAATAAGTAGAGTTGCAATATGTGAACCATCTACATCCGCATCAGTCATTAAAATTATTTTCTCATATCGAAGTTTTGATATTTCAAAGTTTTTTCCAATACCACAACCTAAAGATTGAATAAGATTTTGTATTTCATTGTTATCAGCAATTTTAGATAGCCCAACATTATAAACATTTAGTATTTTCCCCCTTAAAGGAAGTATTGCTTGAAATTCTCTATTTCTTGCTTGTTTAGCAGAGCCTCCAGCACTGTCGCCTTCAACAATAAATATTTCAGAATCTTTTATTGATTTACTCGAACAATCTACTAATTTACCCGGAAGACGATTTCTTTCTTTAATACTTTTTCTATCTAACTCTTTAATTTTTGATAAATCAGTTCTTTGAAGAGCTCTTTCAATTAAATTATCTAAAAGTATTTTTGAATTTTTCTTATTAGCATTTAACCATAATAAAAATTCTTGTTGTGTTTTTGTTTCAATTTCTTTTTGTAAATTTGGCATTATTATTCTCTTTTTAGTTTGACCTTCAAAACTTGGATCATTTATAAAGATTGAAATAATAACGTTAGAGTAATCAAAAATATCACTGTGATTGATATTACTGATTTTTGAGAATTGATTTTTTTGGCCATAAAGTTTTATAGCTTTTAGAATTCCATTACGAATACCATTTTCATGAGAGCCGCCATCTGGTGTTTCAATAGTGTTACAATATGACATTAAACTTGAATTTTCATTTGTATTAAATGAAATTAAAGTCTCAAAATTTTCATTATCTTTAATTTTTGATTTTAATAAAAAATTTTTTTCAAATAATTTAGAGTTGTTTGCGTATTCTAATTGAAAATAATCTTCAATTCCTTTTTTATAAAAAAAACTTTTTTTGTTAGGAGTTTTATCTTTTATTAATTCTTTATCAATTTCAAAGTTGATAGTTGTGCCTCCAACTAATACTGATTTCATATTTATAAAATTATATAATTTTTTTGGAACAAATTGTGTTTCTTCAAATATGTTTTCATCTGGGATAAAAGAAATTTCTGTACCTTTTAATTTTTTGCTACATTTTTCAATTTTTATTTTTGTCTTAACCTTTCCTTTTGAGTAATCTTGTTTATAAACTTTTCCATCTTTGAATACCTGAACTTGTAATAAAGAACTTAATGCATTTACAACAGAAATCCCAACCCCGTGTAATCCACCAGAAGTTTTGTAAGCATTACTATTAAATTTACCACCTGCGTGAAGTGTAGTTAAAACTACTTCAAGTGCTCTTTTATTTTTATATTTTGGATGAAAATCAATAGGAATACCTCTTCCATTATCTTTTATTTTTATCGAACCATCTTTTTTATATTGAAAACTTATATCGGTCGCGTGACCAGCTAAAACTTCATCTATGCTATTATCTAGTACTTCGTTAACTAAATGATGAAGACCATCTTGATTTGTGCTTCCAATATACATACCCGGTCTTTTACGAACTGGCTCAAGACCTTCAAGTACTTCAATATCTTTGGCATTATAAGTATATTTTTTAGCCACAAATATTTCTTATCAAAAGTGTTGTTCTAAAAACATAAAAAAAACCGCCCTAAGGCGGTTTTCTTTATAGAGACAAGTATAATTCTACACGTCGTAGTATAATTTAAACTCGTGTGGATGAGGTCTAATATTAATAGGGTCAACCTCACTCTCTTTTTTATAGCTAATATAAGTTTCAATTACATCTTTGGTGAATACATCACCTTCTAATAAAAATGCATGATCTTTCTCAAGAGCTTCAAGAGATTCAGCTAAAGATCCAGGCGTAGATTGAATTTTAGACAAAACTTCATCGCTAGCAGCATAGAGATTTATATCTGTTGGATCACCAGGATTAATTTTATTTTTAATTCCATCTAATCCTGCCATTAGCATTGCTGAGAATGCTAAGTATGGATTTGCACTTGGATCTGGGCATCTAAATTCCATTCTTTTTGATTTAGGACTTTGAGAATAAGCAGGAATTCTTACTGACGCAGTTCTATTTCTTTGGGAGTAAACAATGTTCACTGGAGCTTCAAATCCTGGTACCAATCTTTTATAAGAGTTAGTGGTTGGAGCGCAAAAAGCTAATAGAGCTGGTGCATGTTTAAGTATTCCTCCAATATAGTTAAGCGCTAAATCACTTAAGTTAGCATAGTTACCTTCTTTATACATTAGTGTGTCACCGTCTTTCCAAACACTTTGATGTACGTGCATACCTGAACCATTATCTTCAAATAAAGGTTTAGGCATAAATGTAGCAGTCATTCCATGCTGTCTTGCAACATTTTTAACTACATATTTATATTTCATCATATCGTCAGCCATTTTCAACAGTGGTGAAAATTCTAAATCAATTTCACACTGTCCACCTGTTGCAACTTCATGGTGATGTGCTTCAACAGTAAGACCAATGTCTTGCATTGTCATTACCATTTCAGTTCTTACATCTTGAAGTGTATCAACTGGTGGTAAAGGAAAATAACCTTCTTTATGTCTAGGTTTATGACCTAAGTTTGGGTTTTCATCAGCACCACTATTCCAAGTACCTTCAACAGAATCAACTTCATGAAATGCAAAATTTGATCCTGAATCAAATTGAACATTATTAAAGACAAAAAATTCTGCTTCTGGACCAAAAAATGCTGTGTCACCAATACCAGATGATTTTAAATATGCTTCTGCTTTTTTAGCAATATTTCTTGGGTCACGACTATAATCAACTAAAGTTACAGGATCCTTAATATTACAATGTAATGCTAAAGTTTTTTCTGAAAAAAATGGATCAATGTATGCAGTCGTTGCATCTGGTAAAACAATCATATCACTGTCTTGAATTTCTTGGAAACCTCTTACTGAAGATCCATCAAAACCAAGTCCATCAGAAAATATATCTTCGTCTAAAAATTTAATTGGTATTGTAAAATGTTGAGTTGTTCCTGGTATATCAGTAAAGCGCATATCAACCATCTTAATGTCCATTTCTTTAATTTCAGACATTAAATCTTTTGGAGTCGAGCTTTTTAATTTCATATCTATCTCCTTACTTCAACAAAAGGGTATGCTATCCAGCCTTACCCGGTTAAATCATGCTCTAGTTATGAAATCTGCTTTTGATGCGCGTTCCTTCAGCTATACGCTTACTTCCGACCTATAAAAATAGGTTGAACGATTTATAACTTTTGCATGCGTTCCTTCAGCACAATGCCTACTTCCGACTCTAAGAGAGTTGAACGATTATAGATTAATTACTTGGTTTTAAACAAAAGTAAAGTAAAATTAGACAGCATCACTGTCTTTTTCACCAGTTCTTATTCTTATTACTTGCTCTATATTCGATACAAAAATTTTACCATCTCCAATTTTTCCAGAATATGCACTAGATTTTATTGATTCTATAACTTCATCTACTTGATTATCTTCAACTATTACCTCTAATTTCATTTTGGCTAAAAATTCATCATCATAGGCATCATTTGCATCCATTCCTCCAGTCGACCCCCTTTGCCTTCCAAAACCTTTGACATCAATTAAAGTCATTCCAGATATTCCAATTTCGTGGAGGGCTTCTTTTACTTGAGAAAGTTTAAAAGGTTTGATGATTGCTTCTATTTTTTTCATATTGTAGATAATCTTTTAATTGCTTCTTTAATGTTTTCTAGAGAATTAGCAAAACTTATTCTGACAAATTCACTTGCATTATCACCAAAACTTGAACCTGGAACTAAAGCAACACCTTTTTCTTCAAGTGCTACTTCAGAAAATTTATTGCCACTAAATCCAGTTTTTGAAATATTTGGAAATGCATAAAAAGCACCACCTGGTTCAAAACAAGAAATTTTTTCTAATTTATTCAATTCATTAAAAACGTACTCTTTTCTTTTTTCAAATTCACTAACAATTTTTGTTATTTCTTTCTGAGAACCTTTTATTGCTTCTAATCCTGCATATTGCGAGATTGAGGTAGCGCAGGAATTATAATTAACACATATTTTATTAGCATATTCAATTAAATTTTTTGGCCAAATACTCCAGCCTAATCTCCATCCAGTCATACAATATGTTTTGCTCCATCCTTCAAGAACTATTAATCTGTCTCTTATAACTTCGTACTCTAATAATGATGGCATTTTTTCATTATTAAAAATAATATTACTATAAATTTCATCACTTAAAATAGATACGTTTGGGTACTGCTCTAATAAATTAACAAGATCAGTAATTTTTTTCTTATTCATATATGAACCAGTAGGATTGTTTGGATTATTTATTATTATCAAACTTGTTTTATCAGAAATTAATTCTTTTAATTGTTCTATATTAATTTCAAAATTATCTTTTTCTGAAAGTTTTAATGGTACTGCTTTTGCACCACTATATTTAATCATAGATCTATAAATTGGAAAACCAGGATCAGGAAAAATTATTTCTCTATCTTCACTACCTAACAATAATGCTGAAATAAAAATTACAGGCTTACCTCCTGGAGTTATTAAAACATTTTCTGGTTTAATATTTGCTTTGTATTTATTAAATACATGTTCAGAAATTACTTCTCGTAATTCAAGTATGCCATTTGATGGAGTGTAACCGTGATAACCATCTTTAATTGCTTTAATAGCAGCTTCTTGAATATTTATTGGTGTAGGAAAATCAGGCTGTCCTATTCCTAAATTAATAATATCTTTACCTTTGGCAGCGAGATTATTAGCTTTTGCAAGAATAGAGAAAGCTGTTTCTGTTTCTAAGTTAAATATTCTTTTTGAAACTTCCATATTTTTGATATAGCGATTTAATATAAAAATTAAACTTTTAATTAAGATACATGGCGAGCGTAGCTCAGTTGGTTAGAGCGCAGGCTTGTGGTGCCTGATGCCGTGGGTTCGAATCCCATCGTTCGCCCCAATTTATATTTAGTTGATTTTCTCTATTGTTTTTTAATTTATTGTACATAAAAGGCTAAAAATAATACGGGCCGGTGGTGGAATTGGTAGACACGCTAGATTTAGGTTCTAGTGCCGCGAGGTGTGAAGGTTCAAGTCCTTTCCGGCCTACCATGTGATTTGGAAAACTATGAATGCAAAAGAATTAAAATCTAAAAAACTTTATAAAGAATTTTCATTAGAGATTCCTTATGAAGAAGTTGATATTGAGATTACCAATAAAATTAAACAAATACTTCCTACAGCAAACATTCCTGGTTTTAGAAAAGGAAAAGCACCTATTAACATTGTCAAAAAAAAATATGAAGATAGCTTTTTAAATGAAACTATACAAAAAGTAATAGATTCAAATACAAAAAAATTAATTGATGAAAAAAAATTTTCATTATTTAGGCAGCCTAAAGTTGAGATAACAAAATATGAAAAAAATAAACCATTAATTTTAAATTTAAAATTTGATTTAAAACCACAAATTAAACTCAAAGATTTTAAAGATCTAAAGGTTAATAAATATGAAATTGAATTAGGTAAAAAAGCAGAAGAAAATCAATTTAAGAATTTTATTGACTCACAAAAAAATTTTAAAAAGATAGAAACCTCAAGACAAGTTAAAAATTCTGATAAGGTTATTGTTAATTTTGAATCCTACCAAGAAGATCTTCCAGAATATTTAAAATCTCAAAAAAATTTTCCCATTGATTTAAGTTTTGATGATGGAATACTTCCAGGCTTAAATAAAGAATTGATAGAAAGAAAAGTAAAAACTGGAGATAAAATTGAATTAATAATCAATTTATCTAAAATCCTTAAAGATGAAAAATTTAAAAAAACGACTTTTCATTTTGAAATAATCGCAATTGAAGAAAAGATTAAATTTGAACTTACAAAAGAGTTTTTAGATAAGAATGGTTTCAAAACAGAAAAAGACTTTAAAGATTTTTTAGTAAGCAATATCAAAACTCAATATCAGCAAGGTATTAAACAAATAGAAAAAAAAGAATTGATGGATCTTTTGGATAATAGTTATAATTTTGAACTACCTGAAGGAGTACTAGAAGATGATTTTAATCAAATATGGACACGTTTAGAGCAAGCTAAAAAAGATGGTACTCTCGATGAGGATGATAAATTATTAAATGATACAGATCTTAAAAAAAGATATAAAAAAATTTCAGAAAGAAGAGTTAAGCTTGGTTTATTAATGCAGCATATAGCCTCAGAAGAAAAAGTTGTTGTATCTGAAGAAGAAATTAACATGGGAATATTAGAATATACTAGGCAATATCCTGGTCAAGAAAAGCAGATTATGGAATATTTTGAAAAAAATCCATCATCAAAGGATACAATCCGAGCACCTCTTATCGAGCAAAAAGTAATGGATTCAATTGTTTCCAAATCAAAAACAAATGTTATAAAATTAAATGAAGATGAATATAAAAAACTTGAAGTTAAAACATTTGATATTAAAGATACAAAAAAATGAAAGATCCAATAGATAATTTTACAAACAACTTAATTCCAATGGTTGTTGAGCAATCATCAAGGGGAGAGAGATCTTATGACATCTATTCGAGATTGTTAAAAGAAAGAATAATTTTTCTAACTGGTCCTATCGAAGATAATATTGCTAGTCTAATATGTGCACAAATATTATTTCTAGAATCTGAAAACCCAAAAAAAGAAATTTCTTTTTACATAAATTCTCCTGGAGGTATTGTTTGGTCAGGATTGGCAATTTACGATACTATGCAGTATGTTTCTTCTAAAATTATGACTATTTGTATAGGGCAAGCTGCATCAGCAGGGTCTCTTCTTTTAACTGCAGGTGAAAAAGGAATGAGATTTTCTCTTCCAAATTCAAGAATTATGGTTCATCAACCTAGTGGCGGTATGCAAGGGCAGGTTACAGATATCGAAATCCAAACGAATGAAATAAAAAAAACTAAATTGAAATTAAATGAAATTTACGCGAAACATACGGGAAAGAAGTTATCAGAAATTTCAAGTATTATGGAAAGAGATAAGTATTTCTCTGCAGAAGAAGCAATTAAATTTGGTTTAATAGATAAAGTCGTAAAGGATAGGAAATAATGAATAAAAAAAATGATAAAGATTCATTGTTTTGCTCTTTTTGTGGAAAAAATCAGAAAGAAGTTAAAAAGTTAATAGCTGGTCCAACTGTTTTTGTATGTGACGAATGTGTTGAATTGTGCATGGATATAATTAAAGAAGATAATAAAAATAATAAATTCAAAATTAAAAAAGATATACCTAAACCTTCTGAGATAAATAAATTTTTAAATGATTATGTGATTGGTCAAAAAGACTCAAAAAAAATACTCTCAGTGGCAGTTTACAATCATTACAAAAGACTATCATCTAATTTGGAAAATGATAATGTTGAAATATCAAAATCAAATATCCTTTTAGTTGGTCCAACAGGTACTGGTAAAACTTTATTAGCTCAAACTTTAGCAAAAATTTTAGATGTTCCTTTTACAGTTGCTGATGCAACAAGTCTAACCGAAGCTGGATATGTTGGAGAAGATGTAGAGAATATAATACTTAAATTATTACAAGCATCTGATTATAATGTAGAACGTGCACAAAAAGGCATAGTTTATATCGACGAAATTGATAAAATTGGAAGAAAAAGTGATAATCCTTCTATAACAAGAGATGTTTCTGGAGAAGGTGTGCAACAAGCTCTTCTAAAAATTATGGAAGGTACTATTGCTAGCGTTCCACCACAAGGAGGAAGAAAACATCCTCAGCAAGAATTTTTGCAAGTAGATACCTCCAATATACTTTTTATATGTGGAGGTGCATTTTCAGGCTTAGAAGAAATTATAAAATATCGTTTAAAAGGAACCGCTATTGGTTTTAATTCTAAATTAGATTTAGAATCAAAAAAAACAATTGGCGCATCACTAAAAAAACTTGAAAATCAAGATTTACTAAAATTTGGAATGATACCAGAATTCATTGGAAGACTTCCAGTAATAACTACTTTAAATGAATTAGATGAAGATATGCTGGTTCGAATAATGACTCAGCCAAAAAATGCTATTGTAAAACAATTTGAATCTTTGATGAAGATGGATGGAGTTAAATTAGAAATTAAAGAAGATGCCATGAAAGAAATTGCAAAGTTAGCAGTTTCACAAAATACCGGTGCTAGAGGCTTAAGATCTATCATTGAAGACTCATTAATGGATCTTATGTATAAAGTTCCAGATCAAAAGGATTTATATAAAGTAGTAATAAACAAAGATGTAATTATCAAAAAATCTGATCCAATTTTAATTTATTCAAATAAAGAAAACAGTCAAAAATTAATGTCTAATAACTCTTGATTTTAATTTATATATAAACATTTATATACTATGATTAAAAAAATTATTCCTGTCCTTCCGCTTAGAGACATAGTAGTATTTCCAAACATGGTAGCCCCCTTATTTGTTGGAAGGGAACAATCAGTAAATGCTATTAACCAAGTAATGACAGGTGATAAAAAAATTTTTTTGCTTTCTCAGAAAAATTCTAAAGTTGATAATCCAGATAAGGAAAACCTATATTCCTTAGGTACTGTTGCTAAAATTATTCAACTATTGAAGCTCCCGGATGGAACTCTTAAGGTTTTGGTTGAAGGTATACAAAGAGCTAAAGTAAACAAAATTAATTTCAATAAAGAATTCATAACAGCATCAATTATCGAGATTCATCAAAAAACTAAAAAAAATTCAAATATTAAAGCTTTGCAAAAACTCATAATCGAACAATTTGTTGAATTTCAAAAAATAAATAAAAAAGTTTCTCAAGATGTGATTAACAATGTTAAATCATTTAATGATCCTGATAAAATTGTTGATATAATAGTATCAAATATTTCAATCTCTTTATCGCAAAAACAAGAAATTTTAGAAATTACAAATACAGAAGACAGACTTAACAAAGTCTATGGTTATTTAGTATCTGAAATTGACTCTTATCAAGTTGAGAAAAAAATAAAAGGTCGTGTAAAAAGACAAATGGAGAAAACCCAAAAAGAATATTATTTAAATGAACAAATGAAAGCAATTCAGAAAGAATTAGGAGATAATGAAGATTTAGATGAAATTGCTGAACTTGAGAATAAATTAAATAAATATAACTTATCAAAAGAAGCTATAGATAAATGTAATTCAGAAATAAAAAAATTAAAAAATATGAGTCCTATGTCTGCTGAAGCAACAGTAATTAGAAATTATTTAGACTGGGTAATGTCTATTCCATGGAATAATCCTGATAAAATTTCTCAAAATATAAATAAAGCATCAACAATATTAGAGAATGATCATTATGGTTTAGATAAAGTTAAAGAAAGAATTCTTGAATATCTAGCAGTACAAAAAAGAACTAATAAACTTAAAGGTCCAATTTTATGTTTAGTTGGCCCACCAGGTGTTGGAAAAACATCTCTTGGTAAATCGATTGCAAATTCCACAGGAAGAAGTTTTGTGAGAATGTCTCTAGGAGGGGTAAGAGATGAAGCTGAAATTAGAGGGCATAGAAAAACATATATTGGATCAATGCCCGGTAGATTTATTCAAGCAATGAAAAAATCTAAATCTTCCAACCCACTAATTTTATTGGATGAAATTGATAAACTTGGTTCAGATTGGAGAGGCGACCCATCTTCTGCACTTTTAGAAGTACTTGACCCTGAACAAAATAATAAATTTAACGATCATTACTTGGAACTCGATTACGACCTTTCCGATGTAATGTTTGTATGTACAGCTAATACACTTAACATTCCTCCAGCCCTACTTGATAGAATGGAAGTTATAAGAATACCAGGTTATACAGAAAAAGAAAAAAATCAAATAGCTAAAAGATATTTAGTCCCTAAACAGATAAATAATCATGGAATAAAAAAATCTGAAATTTCATTTAATTCTAAAGTTATAAATTCAATAATTAGAAATTACACAAAAGAAGCTGGTGTAAGAAATCTTGAAAAAGAGATTTCTAAAGTTTGTAGAAAGACAGTAAAAAAACTAGAAACTACAAGATTAAAAAAAGTTAAGTTAAATGACAAATCTCTTCAAGATCTATTAGGTATTGCAAAATTTAGATCAAGTGAAATAGAAAAAAAGAATTTAGTTGGTGTGACTAATGGTTTAGCGTGGACAGAAGTTGGCGGAGAAATCTTATCAGTAGAAGTCATATTATCTATAGGTAAGGGAAAGTTAACAATTACAGGTAAATTAGGAGAAGTTATGAAAGAATCAATTCAAGCTGCAACTTCTTATGTAAAATCAAAATCAATAAGTTTAGGAATAAATCCAAAAGATTTTGAAAATTATGATATTCACATACATGTTCCTGAAGGAGCAACACCCAAAGATGGTCCAAGTGCTGGAATAGCAATATTTAATTCTTTAGTATCATCATTAACTAACAATAAAGTTAAAAGAGATGTTGCAATGACGGGAGAAATTACACTTAGAGGACGAGTTCTGCCAATTGGTGGTTTAAAAGAAAAGATATATGCTGCTAGTAGAGCGGGTATTAAAAAAGTCCTCATACCTCAAGAAAACTTTAGAGAAGTTTCAGAGTTCGACAAAGAAGTTATCAAAGGGATTAAGATAATAGCCATTTCTGATGCTTTTTCAATTTTAGAGCACACTTTAACAAAATCAATAATTCCATTAAATTTGACCGAATCTCAATTAAAAAACAATCAAAATACTACTAGTACTCACTAATATTTGATTATTAAAAATCCAGTAATTAAGCCATTATAATATAAAATTCCCTTATTTCCGGGAAAATTTTTATAATAATCTTGACTTGTTTGGAAAACAGACAATTATTAATAAAATTTATTAAAGGAGATAAAAAGTGAATAAAAATGATCTTATAGCATCTGTAGCATCTTCAGCTGGACTGTCAAAATCTGACGCAACTAGGGCAATCGAAAGCTTTCTAGACGCAATAACTAATTCTTTAAAAAGAGATGAAAAGGTTAGTATAGTAGGATTTGGCAATTTTAGCGTTAGCCACAGAAAAGCAACTACTGGTAGAAATCCTAGAACAGGTGAGTCAATTCAAATACCAGCATCCAAAAGACCAAAATTTACTGTAGGAAAAGCACTTAAAGACTCAGTAAACAATTAATTATCTTTTTTTCTTGCACCGGCTGTTAAATAAATTTAACAGCCGTTTTAATTTGGGTGTTTAGCTCAGTTGGTAGAGCATCTCGTTTACACCGAGAGGGTCGGGAGTTCAAGTCTCTCAACACCCACCATGCGCGGGAGTAGTTCAGCTGGTTAGAACGCTGCCCTGTCACGGCAGAGGCCGCGGGTTCGAATCCCGTCTCTCGCGCCAATTATCTCTGTGTTTTTTGTGTACTAAAGTCGCAACGAGACACGTTGTTATTGTTGAATAAATCGTTAAATACATTAGTAATTTAATTGTGAGATTATAGTGTCAGAACTTCTGTTTGAATATTTACCTATTTTAATTTTTATATTTATTGCTTTGGCATTGGCTCTAGGAATGACTTTATTATCTTTTGTAGTAGGTGACTCTCAACCAGACCAGGAAAAATTATCAGCTTATGAATGTGGTTTTGAAGCTTTTGATGATGCTCGTGGAAGATTTGATGTAAGGTTTTATTTAGTAGCAATTCTATTTATAATTTTTGATTTAGAAGTTGCCTTCTTATTTCCATGGGCAATCACATTAGGTAAAATTGGGTTTTTTGGTTTTTGGTCAATGATGATATTCCTAACTGTTTTGACAATAGGTTTCATTTATGAATGGAAAAAAGGAGCTTTAGAATGGGAGTAGACGTTTCAAAAAAATTTGTCGATGATACTCTAAATACAGAATTATCCTCTAAAGGTTTCTTAGTCGCCAGCTACGATAAAATTCTCACATGGGCTAGAACTGGTTCTTTATGGCCAATGACATTTGGATTGGCATGTTGTGGAGTTGAAATGATACATTCTTACATGGCAAGATATGATCTAGATCGTTACGGAGTCATACCAAGAGGTAGCCCTAGACAATCTGATGTAATGATTGTTGCTGGCACATTAACGAATAAAATGGCTCCAGCGTTGAGGAAGGTTTATGATCAAATGCCTGAACCTCGGTGGGTAATATCAATGGGTTCATGCGCAAACGGTGGTGGATATTATCACTATTCGTATTCAGTAGTTAGAGGATGTGATAGAATAGTTCCCGTTGATGTCTACGTGCCAGGATGCCCCCCAACAGCAGAAGCATTAGTCTACGGCATATTGCAACTACAGAAAAAAATTAGAAGAGAAAATAAATTTAAAAGATAATTTTATATGATTAAAATTCTTACTAAAATAGATGGCATAAATAATGTTTTAGAGAACAATGATTTGCTAGAAATAGAATTTGAAAAAAATAACATTATAAAAATTTTAAACGAATTAAAAGATAAGACTGAGCTTAATTTTAATCAATTATTAGATATTACAGCTGTTGACTATCCTTCAAGAGAATTTAGATTTGATTTGATTTATATTTTGCAAAGTTTAACAAAAAATAAAAAAATTATTCTTAAAACTTTTATCAAAGAAAACGAAAAAATAGAATCAATAACCAATATTCACAAATCTGCGGATTGGTATGAAAGAGAATGCTATGATTTATTTGGAATAGAATTCATTAACCATCCTGATTTAAGAAGGATAATGACTGATTACAATTTTGAAGGGTATCCATTGCGTAAAGATTTTCCTTTAACAGGACACACAGAAGTTCGTTATGACGACCTTGAAAAAAAAGTAATATATGAGCCTGTTAAGTTAACACAAGAATTTAGAAATTTTGATAGTGAATCTCCATGGGAAGGAATGGAAAACAAACTTTTTGGTGATGAGAAATCTAGTGATGAAAATTAAATGAAAGAAGTGGAGCTTAATACAACAACAATAAACTTTGGCCCTCAACATCCAGCTGCACATGGAGTTTTACGTTTAGTAGTTGAGCTGGAAGGTGAGGTAGTTCAAAGAGCAGAACCACACATTGGATTGCTACATAGGGGAACAGAAAAATTAATAGAATATAAAACTTATCTTCAGGCAGTTCCTTATTTTGATAGACTTGATTATGTTTCGCCAATGTGTCAAGAACATGCTTTTGCATTAGCAACTGAAAATCTCCTAGGTATTAATGTACCTGAAAGAGCTAAATATATTCGTGTTATTTTTGCCGAAATTACTAGAATACTAAATCATTTATTAAATATACCTGCCTATGCTGCTGACATTGGTGCAGTGACACCATTTTTATGGTGTTTTGAAGAAAGGGAAAAGCTTTTAGAATTTCATGAGGCCGTATCTGGGGCAAGATTTCATGCAGCCTATTTTAGACCTGGTGGTGTTCATCAGGATATGCCAGAAGGAATGGAAGAAAAATTATTTGAGCATTTTAAAACTTTTCCAAAATTTATTGATGATCTAGAAAGCTTACTGACTAATAATAGAATATTAAGACAAAGATCAGTTGATATAGGAATAATTTCAAAGTCAGAAGCAATTGAATGGGGGTGTTCGGGCCCTGTATTAAGAAGCACAGGTGTAGCATGGGATTTAAGAAGATCTCAACCTTATGATGCCTATGATCAAGTTGATTTTGAGGTTCCTATTGGAAAAAAAGGTGATTGTTTTGATCGATATCTGGTACGCATAGAAGAAATGAGACAAAGCATTAGTATTATTAACCAATGTTTAAATAAAATCAAACCAGGTCCAATATCAATTGAGGATAATAAAATTACACCTCCTAAAAGAAATCAAATGAAAAAATCAATGGAAGCTCTAATTCATCATTTTAAACTTTTCACTGAAGGTTACCGTGTTCCTGCAGGACAAGTTTATAGTGCAGTAGAAGCTCCAAAGGGTGAATTTGGCGTTTACCTTGTTTCTGATGGATCTAGTAAACCATATAGGTGTAAAATAAGAGCACCAGGTTTTGCACACCTTCAAACATTGGATCATTTGTCTAAAGGCCACTTAATGGCTGACATAGCGGCTATACTAGGTAGCTTAGATATTGTTTTTGGAGAGATAGATAGATAATGCATCATCCTGGTACAAATAATAAAGTATATAAAAAAATTAATGATAATTTTGAATGGTCATCAGAAAATTTTAAAAAAATTTCTGAAATAATAAAAAAATACCCATCAAACCGTATTCAAAGTGCAGTTATTCCTTTACTTGATTTAGCACAAAGACAAAATAATGGATGGCTAAGTAAAAACTCAATGGAAAAAGTAGCTGAAACTCTAAGTATGTCTTATATAAGAGTTTTGGAAGTTGCCACTTTTTATTCGATGTTTAATTTAGAACCTATTGGTAAAAATTTTGTCCAAATTTGTAGAACGACACCTTGTTGGTTAAGAGGGAGTGATAAACTGTCTAAAGTTGCACAAGAAGTTTGCGAAACTAATATTGGTGAGACAAGTGATGATGAAATATTTACTGTTGTTGAAGTTGAATGCTTAGGAGCATGTTGCAATGCTCCTATGGTCCAGATCAATGATGATTATTATGAAGATTTAGATGAAGAAAGTTTTAGAAAAATACTTCAAGATTTAAAAAATAATAAATCAATAAAAGTAGGTTCACAAATTGGTAGAAAATCATCACAACCTGAAAGAAAATTTGATGCTTAAGGAAAAAGATAAAATTTTTAAAAATTTGTACGGTTTTGAAGACTGGAAATTAGAAGGCGCCCAAAAAAGAGGTATTTGGTCAAATACTAAAGAACTTATTAAAATGGGTAGTGAAAAAATTGTTGAGGAAATTAAAAATAGTCAATTAAGAGGAAGGGGAGGAGCAGGTTTTCCTGCGGGACTTAAGTGGTCATTTATGCCAAAAGACTCTGGGAAAGATCATTACCTAGTTGTTAATGCAGATGAGTCAGAGCCAGGTACATGTAAAGACCGAGAGATTATGAGAAACGACCCACATCTTCTTTTAGAAGGTTGTTTAGTTGCTGCCTTTGCAATGCATGCACATACTTGTTATATTTATATAAGAGGTGAATATTACTCTGAATCTTCTAATTTACAAAAAGCAATAGACGAAGCTTACGCAAACAATTTAATCGGTAAAAATGCATGTGGTACAGGGTGGGATTTTGATATTTATCTTCACAGAGGAGCTGGAGCATATATTTGTGGAGAAGAAACTGCTTTACTTGAAAGTTTAGAGGGTAAAAAAGGTCAACCCCGATTAAAGCCTCCATTTCCTGCTGGTGCAGGTTTATATGGATGTCCTACAACAGTTACAAATGTTGAAACAATCGCAGTCTCGCCAACTATTTTAAGACGTGGTTCTAAATGGTTTGCTAATTTAGGGAGTGCAAACAATACAGGTACAAAAATTTTTAGTATCTCTGGACACGTAAATAACCCATGTAATGTAGAAGAAGAAATGGGCATACCATTGAAAGATCTTATTGAAAAACATGCAGGTGGGGTAATTGGTGGTTGGAAAAATTTATTAGCTGTTATTCCTGGAGGCGCAAGTGTGCCTTTATTACCTAAGTCAATTTGCGATACTGTTAAAATGGATTTTGATAGTCTAAAAGAAGTGCAAAGTGGATTAGGCACTGCAGCTGTTATTGTAATGAATAAATCAACAGATATTGTTGAGGCAATAGCCAGATTATCACATTTTTATAAGCATGAAAGTTGTGGTCAATGTACACCTTGCAGAGAAGG
>CACAVG010000020.1 GCA_902535885.1 uncultured Alphaproteobacteria bacterium
AAAAAATATTTTAAAGACTATTTTAATCTTCGTATTTATTCCTCCTTTGGAGAGCTTACTATTTTTGTTATTACAGGATTGTTTATTGGTTTACAGAAAACAAAAACATCAAGTATCATCATTGGTTTTTTTTCTATTACAAATATTCTCTTTAGCTTATTTTTTGTTCTATATTTAAATTTGAATGTTCAAGGTGTTGCTCTTGGTACTTTAGTCTCTTCTTCTCTAACAACAATTATTTTTTTATTTTATACTTTTTTTGATTTAAATAAGTTTGTTCAGTTAGAATTTAATACGCAGAAGATTTTTAACTTCAATAAAATTAAAAATATTTTCAATATTAATTTTAATATATTTATTCGATCTGTTCTTCTTACATTTGCTTTTTTATATTTTACCTATCTTGGCAATTCTATAAGCGAGGAGACAGTTGCCGCAAACACAATATTGCTTAACCTAACGATGCTATCTGCGTTTATTCTTGATGCCTATGCATTTTCAACAGAGGGTATTGTTGGATATTCTATTGGCTCTAAAAATTTACGTTTATTAAAAGACGTTGTTAAAAATTCTTTTATTTTAAGTGCTTCTACAGCTTTATTAATATGTGTTATTTTTTTCTTTGGTAATCATTTCTTTATTATTGCCATGACAGATTTAACTGAGATTAGAAACATTTGTTTTTCTTATGCATATTGGATTGTTATTATTCCTTTTATTTCCTCTTTCTGTTTTCAATTTGATGGAATTTTTGTAGGCGCATCCCAAACAACAGAACTGCGAAATGCCATGATAGTATCTGTTGGTATTTATATTATCTGCTCCTTCTTTTTGATTGCAAGTTTTGGTAACAATGGTTTGTGGTTATCGCTCTCCATTTTCTTTATTACCAGAGCCTTGACCCTATTTTATTTTATGGGTAGAATTTATCGTCGCATTTTGTAATATCATTAAATTTTTTCTAGAAATTTATATTTTTTTTCTTATAAAAAATAAAAAATAAGGTTGGTCCAAACCCTTGTAAAAAAAAGGCCTCATAAATATTAACATAAGTATTAAGTATGAGAGTCTTTGTTATAACTTTTCTTGTCTTATTTTATTCATGTCTTGCATGGGCAGAGCTTCCAAATGGGAATGTAACAATTGCAGGTGATATTTCAATTAGCTCTGATACTCAAACGATGACCATCCACCAACAATCAAACCAGGCTATTATTGAATGGAATAGTTTTAATATCGGGGAAAATAATACTGTTACCTTTCAACAACCATCAACTAGTGCCAGCGCACTTAATAGAGTTATCTCTGGTAATCCTACAACACTAGCCGGTGCTTTAAATGCCAATGGTAAAGTATTTGTGGTGAATGAAAACGGTGTCTACTTTACACCAACATCTACTATTAATGCGCATTCGTTTGCTGCATCTACACTTTCTCTCTCCAATGAAAATTTTCTTAATAATATTTTTTCTTTTAGTTCTTCAAATCAATCATCCCTTCAATCAATTATTAATAAGGGATCGATCACGACATTAGATGGAGGCTTTACTGCTCTACTAGGCGGTGCGATCAATAATGAAGGGACCATTAATGCCAACCTTGGAAAACTTGGTCTTGGTGCGGGAAAAGAAATCACCTTAGATTTAAGTGGAGACAAATTTTTACAAGTAGCGGTGCCAATAGAATTGGCCACGACAATTCTTGATGACGAAAATAACGATGTAAAAGCTCTCATTCAACATGCTGGATCTTCTAATGCTCACACTATAGACATTGATATTGGATCAGCTAAAACAGCATTAAACAACGCCGTGTTCATTCCTGGTAATCTTGTTGCCACAACAGCTTCACAAGAAAATGGTGTTATTACTCTTGGAGGAAGTACAGCGCCTATTAATGTTTTAGGAAACATGACTGCAAAGGAAGGTCTCGTTAATATTGATGCGGGCTTACTTTCTTTTACTGGAAAGGTAGATGTATCAGGTGAAGATTCAGGTGATACTAACTTTGCATCGATAGGTAATATTTATCTTGATGGATCCATTGATGCATCATCAACAGTGGCACAAGGAGGTAATATTACTCTTTCGTCATCAAATAAAATTATACAAACATCGAATAGCACTTTAGATGCCTCTGGAACAGAAGGAGGAGACATAAATATTAGTGCAAAAAATTTTGAAACATCAGGAAATATTATAGCTGCAGGTTTGAATGGCGTGGGAGGACGACTTGATATTGAAGCAAGCAGTAAAGCAACCCTTTATACATCAAACCTTGATGCGAGTGGTACTAGTAGAGGTGGTTTAGTAAGAATTGGTGGTGCGTTTCAAGGAAGTAATGATCTAACACGGACAACAGCACAAGAAGAAACATTTATTAATCGTTGGGGAATTCTTCCAAGTCTGAAAAATGCACAATTTGTTTTTATAAACAAAGGCGCTATCATTGACGTTGCTTCTAGTAATGGTGATGCAGGCACAGCAATCATTTGGAGTGATCAAGAAACAACGATGCTGGGAAAAATTCTTGCAACAGGAACAATAGGCGGGTCAGTTGAAATATCATCAAAGGATACACTTCGTCATATTGGACTAAATGATATTTCAATTAGTGCTGGTGGTCATTTACTTTTAGATCCTAAAAATATTACTATAGGGGATGTTGGCACCTCAAAAAATTGGACATATCAATCAATAATAGATAGTTCTGCTAATAGTGCAGTCGACTTGACTAGTTTTAATATGGCAAATGATGATCAATTTGGAATGTCCGGTGTAAGATTAAGCGGAGATGGAACAAAACTTGGTGTACTTTCACGGTTGGACGATGGCTATAATGATAGTAGCAATAATTATCCAGCTCTTTATTTATTTCAGTTTAGTGACACAAACTTTTCCAATCCAACTCTTAGAGGTATTATAGGTAAAGGTTATGATGCTTTATCAGGTACTCATCCTGGCAGTTTAGATTTTGAATTTCCATCAAATGATCCTTATCCGGTTCAGTTTGATTTAGATTATGATGGTGATCGTCTGGTATTAGGAGCACCAATACATAACGCCCCCGGTAAAGCGGGTTCTGTCTATACTATTAAATTCGACGATACTAATTTTACTAATCCAACCATTGTTGGGCATATCTCCGAGACTCCTAATGCAGCCTACAGTCAAAATTTACAACTATTAGATTTATTTAACCAGGGATTTGGAGGTGGGATCGCTCTTAATTCTGATGGATCAAGAATGGCAGTAGCAGTGCTTGAAGGTATTCATTTAATTTCATTTAGTGATACAAATTTTACATCTCCCACAATAACAAGGGTACTCTGGGCGGAGAGTAGAAGTACACCATATTCATATAATTCTACTTTCCCCATAACGAGTATTAATTACCATACATTAGGTAATAATATACCATATAATTTGAATTTAACCGATGATGCCACAGCTCTTTCGTTTACAGGTTCTGAAAATAATATAGTTACTTTCTCAGATAATAATTTTTCTAATCCTTCACTTGCTCTTCAATTTGCACATGATTGCTCATCGTGTACTGGTAATAATAATATTAGCTTCGATGCCCCTGCTGGTGGAAATCGTGGCGTTCGTGCTCATGCGTTAAGTGGAGACGGACGCACTCTTTTAATATCATCTAACACAAGTGGTGATTATATAATTAAAGCGTACGGTTTTAGTGATACAAGTTTTTCAAACCCAACATTAATTTCCTCATTTTATGCTTTGAATGGTGCAGATGTACAAAAAATGGCTTTAAGTTCTGATGGTTCCAACCTTGCTTTAGGATATACAAGTGGAGGTGTAGAATTATTGACGTCATCTAATTATCTTGATGGTACAGCCTATACTGAAGATTCCAGTAGTGATATTACAATTAGTGTGGAAGCGCTTGAAGCTCTTCTTGATACCAATGTGAATGTGACACTTCAAGCGAACACCGATATTATAATTAACGCGCCCATTACAACAACTGGCACAGGAACATTAAGTCTGCATGCTGGACGTGATGTTGATATTAATAAGTCAATTAGTACTTCTGGCAATTTAGCAATTATTGCCAGTGACACGAGTGCTAATAATGTCGTGAGTGCGCAGCGTGATAGCGGTACCGGCGATATCTTAGCAGCCTATGAAAGTGATGGAACAACATCTATAAGTTTATCGGCAAGTGATTTAGATATAACACTTAATAACGGCAGTGGTGTGAGTAATGCCAGTATGGGGAACATTGAACTTGCCACTATTACCGCTACTACAGGAACACTGCAATCAGCCAACTTTAGTGGTTCGGGAGCAGCTGTCAGTGATAAAGCGCACGATGGCACAACGTCAGCAACAGTTGCTACAACGGGATCTGTTTCAGGATTAACGTTAGTTGGTAGTGACTTAGCACTTGTAAATACAGCCACATTCACATCAGCAACTATTGGTGCAGCAAAAGATGCAACAGTGGACTATGATCTCAGTGGCTATTTAAGTAGCACGATGGATGTGACAGATACAAGTAGTACTGCTATTACCGAGAGTGTCACAGCAGCTATAACTGGGACAAGTTCGAGCAGTTCTTCAATCGAAAATAATAATGTAGAAGTGACCAGTAATGATCAAACAGAAATTGTGGAAAACATGATTGGAGACATTAACAAAATTGTTCCTTTCGTATCTGTAGACGCTATAGTTGGATCAAATATGTCCCTTCAATTAGCAAGAGAAGCCAACATACAATCTACTCCAAATACTGAAGGTTTAGGTTTTCAAAGTCTATAAGCATTTATGAAAAATGCATTTATTTTTCTTCTCACTTTTCTCTTTCTAGAAACACAATTCGTCTACGCTTCCTCTCTTCCAAGCGGGGAAAATATTATCTCCGGGGATATTTCTGTCAGTTCATCACAAAATTCCATGACAATTACCCAGTCTTCCGAACAATCAATTATTGAATGGACGAGTTTTGATATTGGGGCACAAAATACTGTAACCTTTAATCAACCTTCTGTTAATGCAAGTGCTTTAAATAGAGTTATCTCTGGAAATCCAACAACGCTTGCTGGTGCATTAAATGCCAATGGTAAAGTTTTTGTGGTGAATGAAAACGGTGTTTACTTTACACCAACTGCAACAATCAATGCGCATTCGTTTGCTGCCTCCACGCTGGCTTTATCCAATGATGATTTTCTCAATAATAGATTTTTATTTAAAGCAGATAATGTAAATAATATTTTTTCTTCTATTATTCATAAAGGTTCAATTACAACTTTGGATGGAGGTTTTACTGCTCTCTTAGGTGGCGCTATTAATAATGAAGGTACGATTAATGCGAACCTTGGTAAAATTGGAATAGGGGCTGGAAAAGAAATTACGTTAGACTTGAGTGGTGATAAATTTTTACAAGTAAGTGTTCCATTTAGTGAAGCGATAACATTACTCGATCAAAATGCAGAAGAATTAAATACCATTATCAATCATGCAGGAACATCAACGGCAAATAGAATAGACATTGATGTTGGCGCTGCTAAAAATGTTGTTCAGCGCGCTGTCAATATTCCAGGTAATCTTGTTGCAACTACGGCTTCACAACAAAACGGTGTCATCACCCTTGGGGGTGCAGGTGATATTGTCGTTGCAGGAAACTTAACGGCAAAAGAGGGTGGCAACATTAATGTTGAAGGAGACTTTTTATCTTTTGGAGGAGAAGTTGATGTATCTGGAACAAATGCAGGCGCAATAAATTTAAATAGTTCTGGAGAAATTGCTTTGGGAGCAACTTTAAATGCTTCTTCTACTAGCAATGATGGTGGTGATATAAATATTAAATCACAGTATAAAATTGTGCAAAGTTACGGCAGTGAAATTAATTCATCAGGAAATACCAATGGTGGTAATATCCTTTTATCCGCACCAAATATTATGTCTTCGGGATCAGTTTCCGCAAAGGGAGATCAACAAGGTGGATACATTGATATAGAATCAGAGGGGTATATTCGATTATTATCCTCTAAGATTGATGTAACAGGTAATACCCAAGGTGGTTTGGTTCGTATTGGTGGAGAGTTTCAAGGCAATAATAATTTAACAAGAACGGAAGAACAACAAAATGTTTTTGTTGATAGATGGGGTGAAAGACGATCACTGACAAATGCAAAAACAGTTTTAGTCTCGGACGGTTCTAGTATTGATATATCATCCTCAAATGGGAAAGCCGGTACCGCTATTATTTGGAGTGATCAAGAAACAACCATGCTTGGAAATATTCTTGCAAAAGGAATAATAGGTGGGGCAGTTGAGATTTCTTCCAAAGATACCTTACGCCATGTGGGATTATCAAATGTCAATATATCAGACGGTGGTCATTTATTACTTGATCCAAAAAATATAACTGTTGGAACAGGCGTAACATCACAGAATTGGATCTATCGTGGTTTGATTGGACATGATTATACAGCTGCAGCGACAAATAATGTTAATGAAACAAACTTGAAAATAAAAGATAATTTTGGAATAGATGTTACGATTAGTGATGATGCTACTTTAATGGCAGTTGGAGCAAGACACGGGGATGGTTTTAACGATGTGTCTGCGGAATCTGGTGAGGTATATTTGTATAAATTTGATGATGGTGATTTTACGAATGCTACACTTATAGGCCGTATAGGAAGGGGATATACGGGAGACAACAACTTAGACATCAGCTCTATTACTAAAAATGATAAATTTGGACGATCTGTATCTTTTAATAGCACGGGATCACGATTAGTTGTTGGCGCTACGGGCGATGATGGTTATGGTAACAGTGTTGCTAGTGCAGGTGCGGTTTATTTAATTACATTTACAGATAACAATGGCAATGCATCAACTAATTTTGAAAATCCTGAACATGTTGGTACAATAGGTTATGGTTATACTAATAATAAGGATGTAGATTTATCGAAGCAGGGAGAAAATAATGCCCCTGTTATTGAGGGATCTGATTTATTTGGAGTAAGTGTAGCTCTTGATGGTGATGCTGATGTTTTGGCAGTTGGTGTCTTTGGTGATGATGGTTATAATGAGAAAGGTTCAGGTGATGCAAATACAATAGAAGATTCTGGATCAGTTTTTATGATTTCCTTTGATGATTCAGATTTTATGGGTGGTAAAGTCGTATCTCGAATTGGTAATGGTTATACACATGATGATAGTTCTAGTTGTTATTTAAATAGTACATGTGCATCATTTTCAAAAGATTTTAATACACGGGATCATAGCGATCTAATACAAAAAAAGAAAGATCGTTTTGGTTTTGGTGTAACGATAAATCATGACGGATCTTTACTTGCAGTAGGAAGAATAAATGATGATGGTAAAGATGATTCAATAAATAATGTTGGAGCTGTTAACTTATTTAAATTTACGGATGCTGGTAGTATTGTTTCTGCTTTAACAGGAAAAGCTACTTATGTTGGAACTATTGGCTATGGTTATGATTATCTAGATACTAGTGATACTAGTGAACATTCAGTAACGCATCAAGCAACTGATTTATTTGGAAGAGCGCTGGCATTTGATAAGGATGCTAGTCATTTAGCTGTTGGTTTTAATGATAAATCCTCTCAAGGAAATAAGAAAAAGCCTGGTGCTGTACATTTATATACTTTAACTGCTGATTTAGCATCAGCAACTTTAGTAGGAACCGTTGGTGATGGTTATACTACTGATGATGATGATGAAAATGTAAATTTATCTAACTACATGGATGAAAAAGATATTTTTGGAACAGGTGTAGATTTGAATGAAACGGGCAGTCGTCTTGTTATGTCAAGTTACCTCGCTAATGGGAGCAGTAATTTAAAAGATAATAGTGGTGAAGTAATGTTTGTTACATTTGATGATACCAATTTTACTAATGGTCAATTTTCTGGAATAGTTGGTAGTGGCTATACTGGTGCTGGAGGTATCTTAAAAGATATTGATCTTCAACTAGATAGTAATGACCAATTTGGTAGAGGTATATCTTTAGATCGTGATGGTAATAGAATGGCTGTAACATCAACTCGGGATGATGGTGATGGAACCCATACCGATGCCGGAGCAGTATATTTATTTACATTTGATAATACAAATTTTTCTAATCCAATCCTTAAAGGACAAATTGGAAGAGGTTATACAGGGGCCAACGATTTAGATTTAGGTGCAGATTATGAAAATAGTGGTAGAGCATGGCGAGTAGCATTAGATGGAGACGGTGACAGATTAGCTTTTTCACAATACCAAGTTACTTATGGAAATGTTGATTCTGGAGCTGTATATTTAATTACATTTACAGATAGCAATGGTAATCCATCAACTGATTTTGAAAATCCTTCCCATGTTGGCACAATTTCAAAAATTGGAAGCGGTAGCTCAAAAAGTAGTGATTTATCAATAAGTAATTTAGGAGCGGGTGATATATTTACTGCAGTGGCTTTAACTGATGATGGATCACGTCTTGTCGTAGGCGCTCAAAAAGATGATGGAAATGGTGATAACAATACTGACACTGGAGCAGTATATTTAATTACATTTACAGATAGCAATGGTAATGCATCAACTGATTTTGAAAATCCTGCCCATGTTGGCACAATAGGAGTTGGGTATAACGACAATACTCGTGAAGATTATGATATAACTGCATATTTAGATGATAATGATCAATTTGGAGGTCATCTTGGATTAACAAAGGATGGTAAAATTTTAGCTGTTGGAGCACAAAACGATGATGGTTTTGGCAACGGTGTTGATAATGGAGGTGCAGTGCACCTTATCCAATTTGATGATTCAAATTTTAGTAATGTAGTGGGCCATGCACGCATAGGAAATGGTTATAGTGGAACAAATGATTACGATACGTCAAGTATTTCTGGTTGGAAAGCAGCTCAAGTAGCTATTGACGGTGATGGAAACCGTCTAGCAGTTGGTCACCACACTGAAGAAGTTGTACGTGTATTTGGTTTTGAGGATACATCTTTAAATGGAGCTAGTTTACAATTTACTATCGGACTTGGTCAAACTGGTAGCAACTCGGTTAATGCTGCTTCTCACGGAATAGAAGATGGTGATGGATTTCCAAACGCTATAGCTTTGGATGATACAGGAACATTAATGGCTATAGGATCAACTGGAGATGATGGGTTTGATAATGATGACGGTGATGGAACAGATGCGGGAGCAGTATATTTATGGTCTGATACTATCATGCAAGGAGCAACATCTTATACAAATTTTGCAAGTGATGATGTAGTTATAAACAAAACAGAATTAGAGGAATTTTTAAATAACGGCGTTGATGTTACCCTTCAAGCAAATACGGATATTACCATTAGCTCTGCTATTAGTGTTACAGGAACTGGAAATTTAAGTCTTCATGCCGGAAGAGATGTAAACATTAATAGCAATATTAATACAGCAGCTGATCTAGACATTATTGCAAGTGACACAGATAATAATAATGTTTCTGATAGTGATAGAGATGCTGGAGCTGGAGATGTTGTTGCTAGTTCCGCAAGCTTAACAGCAGATGATCTCAACATACAACTTTTGGATGGCGGCACATTAACAAATGCTAGTATGGGAGATATTAATCTATCTACTGTCACCGCTACTACAGGTTCTTTAATATCTGCTAATTTTTCAGTATCTGGGTCAAGCGCTGACGATAAGACATATGATGGAACAACGTCAGCTACAACAACTACAGGAACAATTTCAGGTTTAAATTTAACAGGCACTGATCTTTCTATTAATTCTACAGGCAGTTTTTTAACTGCAGATGTTGGAAATAATAAAGAGGTTCCAATTAATTATGAACTCTCAGGTTTTACATCAGGTAATATTACTATTGAAGATACAAGCGGATCTTTAGAAACGGTTCCACTTGCTAACATTCTTAGTGGTTCTAAAACTCCCCCACTTCCAGGAGTAGCACCAGATGAAGAAAAAGAAAAAATCGTTGTTCAAGAAAAAATTAATCAAGATGTTTTCGACGATGTATCACGAATAGTATCTTTTATCTCTGTAGATGGTGCGTCTAACGCTGCTTTAATTCAAAGTGAATTCATTACATCATTTCCTCAGGTAGATGCAATTAGCTTACAAAGATTATAAATGAGATACTTTTTATATTTTATCTTTTTTATTTCTACATCATTTGCAACATATCCTGTTTTTACTAATACTGGTAATTATATTGTTTATGAGACAGGTTTAGTTATTCCACCTGGTGCAGAAAATATTTCATTTAATTTTGTTGGAATTGAAATTGAAAATGAAATTGAAGAAATGATTGAGCTTCGTAAAAATTTATTTAAATCAAAAATTTTTAAAACAATAACATTAAAAGATTTTTATAATTTATTGATTGCTTTAGAACAACTATATGTTTTAAATGGATATTTTTTAACGCGTTTTATTGTTCCACCTCAAACGATTGAACAAAATACTAAGGTAAAAGCCATTGTTTTCCCTGGTAAAATTGAGTCAATTGATTACTCGCAACTAGATAAACGAATTTCTAAGCCAATAAAAAAATATTTTGAAAAACTTGTCGGTATTAAAGGATTAGAATATCCCGTCATTGAAAAATCGATCATTAAATCAAGAGAATTACCAGGTGTTGAATTAGAAACTACGATTAAGGCAGGAGAGGAACCTGGAACTTCTTCATTGCAATTAAATGCTGAACACAAATTAGTAAATGGTTATTTTACCTACTCAAATGGATTATCAGAGACAGCAGGAAAAGATCAGTTTACTTCCTATGTTAGTCTTAATAGTCCATTTGGTTATGGAGAAAATATTTATGCAGCATACGTCTTAGATCCTGAAAATAATGTTAATGCTCCTATAGATAATACTAAAATAATTAAACGAACAGATTTTCGAGAAGCATATCTTGTTGGTGGTAAACTTCCAATTTTTGCCTCAGACTTTTCTGTTTTTGGTGCTGTAAATGAATCTTATTCAGAACCAAACGGATTGGATAAAAAGGGTGAATTCAAAAAAATTAACTTTGGTCTTGAATATCAAATAAAAAATACAAGGCTCATAAAAAATAACCTTTCATTAGATTGGCAATGGATTAAGGAAAGAGAATATCGAACATTATCTTTCAATACAAATGATACCTTTTATGATGAATACAACGCTTTAGAGTTAAAATATACAACAACTAACTTATCTTTCCTAGATTCCTTCTCTCTTAAAGGTAGTTCAACGCTAAAGTTTGGTACTCCTATCTATACAAACAAAACATCTGATACAAAAACGTTATCCCGTGTTGGTTCCACTTTAAATTTTATAAAATGGAATAGTGATATTAATTTGGATAGGCAAATATTTAGAAATTATTTATTGAATACACGTTTTGTTTTTCAAAAACTTGTAAGCGACAGGGGGTTAATTAACTCGGAACAAATAAATATAACAGGACCAGGCCAAATATCTGGTTTTGAATCAGGTAATATGTCTGGTGATCAAGGTTTCTTTCTGCGAACGGAATTGAGCAGACCTTTTTATCCTTTTTTAGAAGGGGAAGAAGATAAAAGGCAAGAGTCTATACGTATTGAACCATATATTCATCTTGGTGTTGGTGCTACCTACTACAAAAGACCAGCCTCAGGTGAGTTTAGCCGAACAGAAGTGGCAAGTGGAGGGTACGGTGTTAAATTAAAAATTCCTCTTAATTCTAATAGTCTAGATATTAGTTTTGAAGTAGCAGAAGCTGATAAAAGTGTTGAGGGAACTACTTCTAGACCAGTGTATTTACTCAATGCCACATTTTCATTTTAAAAATTTATGATAAAAACATCTCACATAATGAAAATATTTACGATAATTATCTTCAAGATCATAATTTTTTACTCAACCTTTGTGAATGCAGAAGTAAAAATTGCTGCTCTTTATGCAGAAAGTGGTCCTGTTAGTGAGATTGCTGAAGCAATTGCAGAAGCAAAAAGAGTTGCTGTAGAAACAATTAATGCAGATGGTATTGGTATAGTAGGAAGAGGTCTTATATCAATTGATACTATTGATACAGGATGTGATCCTATTAAAACAGAAGATATTTTAAATGCCTATTTAAAAAATAATGATCCAGAAATCCTTTTAGGACCGACGTGTTCAACAAGTGCTGTTAAAGTTATTGAACGAGCAACTATTCCAGACAATATTTTAACGATCTCTTCTTCTGCCAGTTACCCGTTACTTTCAACAATTGAAGATAATGATTTATTTTTTAGAACTATTCCTTCTGATATTCAACAATCAACATCCATTGCCAATTATCTACTATCTAAAAACATAAGAGAAATAATTCTTCTCTACGGTGATGATAATTATAATTCTACACTGGCTCAAAATTTTTTAAAAGTTTATACCGAACAAGAAGGTATAGTGTTATTCAATACTTTACTAACTGATAAGACACTGATCAATCAAAACTTCATTAATACATTTGTTGATATTGCTATAGATAATAATCAACCCGGTTTAGTCATGTTCCTTCACGGAAATGAACGAACAGTTAATTTACTAGAACAATTTGTAAATACTGTTTTGACCAGATTACAAGAACTAGAAACTTCAGGTATTTTTAAACATCATTATGGTTCTGATAGTATGTTAACGAATGAAGTTAAAGATTTAATCTATTCCTATATTCCAATCCAGTTAAATAAAAATACAACTATTGTTGCCCAAGCAACTTCACAAAGTTCAGAAGAATTCCAAACTTACGCAAATATAATGTTGAACGCAGGTGTTGATCCTAATTCTCCTTATTCTGCTATAAGTTTTGATACAATGATGTTAGCAGCTTTGGCACTACAGCATCAGGCACAAAATAATATTGCAAAGGAAGATTTATCAAAAAGTTTAGTTAGTGTTGCTAACCCACCTGGAATAAAAATGGGACCTGGAAGTTGGGAAGCCGCTAGAGCTTTACTTCTTCGTGGTGTTGAAATTAATTATGAGGGTGTTTCTGGATCACTAGATTTTGATATTAACGGCGATGTGGAAGGTATGTATTCTTTAAACCAAGTCACAGATGATAATCTTTGGTCAGTTGAGCGTTTAGAAAAACTTCACCCTTTTGAGCCTAGAATTATAATTGATTAAGAAATTAATTATTATTGTACTTACTTTTTTTTATTCTTTATCAGGTAATGCTAATTCAGATTATGTAGAGCTATTAAAACAAAACAATAAATTAATATTTATTCGACATGCATTAGCTCCTGGAAATGGAGATCCTGATAATTTTGATATTTTTGATTGTTCTACGCAGCGGAATCTTAATAGTGTTGGTAGAGAGCAATCTATTGAATTAGGGAATTTTTTTGATACAAACAATATTTCTATAGATTTAGTTTTATCTAGTGAATGGTGTCGTTGTAAAGAAACAGCAAATCTAGCATTCAAAAAATTTGAAACGTTTGATGCTCTAAATTCTTTTTATGATCCAAAATTTTATAAAAATAAAGAGCCACAACTAGAGAAATTAATTAATTTTATAAACAATTTAGAAAATGAAGGTAATATAGTTTTTGTTACGCATTACGTAGTAATCGCTGCTATCTTTGGTCAGGCACTAACTTCCGGTGAAATATTAATAGCTGATCAAAATCTTAATGTGGTTGGAAGAATAAAAGATTATTAATTTAGTTTATCTTTACGGTAATTAGATCGTATTTCATCAAGTAGGATTGATTTAGACTTATCTTTTACATGCCAAAAATCCCATCCATTGCAACTTGGTAGTCCTTGTATTTTTGCTCCCATTTGATGAATAGAACCTGTTAAGTCTTTTATTTTAAGTGTTCCATCAATACTAACCGTTGCTTTAAAGCGTTCTTTTTTGTCTGTTAATACGGCGCCAGGTGGAATAATTCCTTGCTCGACTAATTCACCAAAAGGAACTTTTGGTAATTCTTTTCTACTTTTGGCAATAGTGACAACATCTTCTTTGAATACTTTTGTCTTCTTTAATCTCTCTTTTGAAAGTTTCACATAATCTTTATCTTTTTCTATACCAATAAAGTTTCGTTGTAATTTTTTTGCTACAACAGCAGTTGTCCCACTTCCAGAAAATGGATCAAGAACAAGATCACCTTTGTTTGTTGAGGCTAAGAGAATTCGGTAGAGTAGCGCTTCTGGTTTTTGTGTTGGGTGTGATCGTTGATTGTTATCTTTACGCAATCTTTCTTTCCCCGAACAAATAGGAATATACCAGTCACTGCGCATTTGTTTTCCTTCATTTAATTCTTTGAGGTTTTGGTAGTTGAATGTGTACTTTGCGTCTCTTGATGTTGTGCACCACAATAATGTTTCATGGGCATTTGTAAAACGTGTACCACGAAAATTTGGCATAGGATTTGTTTTATGCCAAATGATATCATTTAAAATCCATAGACCTTCATTTTGAATTGTGGAACCTACTCGTAAAATATTATGATAACTACCTATCACCCAAAGAGCACCACCTTTTTTTAACACTCTTTTACATTCACTAAGCCACGCATTGGTAAATTGATCATATTCTTTATACGTACTAAATTTATCCCAATCTTGTGTAACAGCTTCAACGGTTGTTTGATCAGGTCTGTATAAGGTATCTTTTAATTGAAGATTGTAAGGTGGGTCAGCGAAAATAAGATCAACCGAATGATCTTTTAGTTTTTTCATTTCCTTAATTGAATCGCCTAAAATGATCTGATTTTTCTTCATAATTGATAAAAAGAATCTTTAAGCAGATATGGAATCAGGTCAATTGAGTTATCAACAGGGGGAATCTTTAGGTAGGGATAACCATAAAATTTGGCTAAAAACATAAAAAAAGGGGTCCGAAGACCCCTGGAATTGTTCATCAAATGGGAGGAATGATGAAACTTAATATTTATTTAGTGTTTGTCGCATCTTTTTGAAGCATAATAAAATAATATTTGGTATGCATTCTTTGCATGAATAAATTTTGATAATTTATTTTTTTAATAACGATTTAATGGGTTCAAACGATTTTCGGTGAAATTGAGTTACACCGTGTTTGTGTATTGCATCAATATGTTTTTTAGTTCCATAACCTGCATTTTTTTTCCAATCATAAAATGTAAACTTACTATCAAGTATACTCATTAGTCGATCACGGTGAACTTTTGCAATAATAGATGCACTTGCAATAGATAAAGATTTTTTATCACCACCTATAATAGATTTTTCATTTTGATAATGTAATGAAAAGTTTCCATCAATAATAAGATGGGGATTCTCAAATTTAAATTTATTTATTACTCTTTTCATCGATAATTTTGTTGCTTCTAGAATGTTAATAGCATCGATTTCTTCTACACTCGCATAGCCCAAGTAATATTGAAGTTTTCTTTCTTTTTGTAATTTTTTAAAAAATATAAATAATTTTTCTCTCTGTTTTGCTGTATGTTTTTTTGAATCTGTTATGGGTATTTCTGATTCTAAATCATCATAATTAGAAAAATAACATCCACAACTCACCACAGGGCCCGCCAATGGACCTCTACCAGCTTCATCTAAACCAATTACAGGTCCGTCGATTGATTTCTCTATAGAAAAATCAGTCACTATTTTTCATTTAATCTTGGCATGATTTCAACAAAATTACAGGGCTTATGCCTAATGTCTAATTGATAATATAAAATTTCATCCCAGCCGTCCTTGCATGCACCGGTTGACCCAGGTAAGCAAAAAACATAGGTACTATTTATTAAAGCTGCAACTGCACGTGATTGAATAGCCGATGTGCCAATTTTTTCATAACTCACTTGTCGAAATAATTCCCCAAACCCATCTATATGTTTACTAGCAATTTCTTTAACAGCTTCTGGTGTTGTATCTCTTCCTGTTAACCCAGTACCACCAGTTGTAATGATGCAATCAATTTCTTCTTCTTTTGACATTGCATCTAACGTATCTTTTATTTGAGAAACATCATCTGGAATAATTGTTCGTTTAATCATATTATGACCAGCTTCAGTAATGCGCTTTTCTAATGTATCTCCAGATGTATCATTCTCTTTAGTCCTTGAATCTGAAATTGTAATAACAGCTATGTTTATGGGAACAAAATCTAAAGAAGTATCAATTGGCATAACCTATTAATAGAGTGGATCATTTCCATTTGCCAGCATTTTTAAGGAACGCATTTCCTTATTATTTTTATTTTGGTAAATCCAATATTTTGTTAAAATCTTCTCAATGAACCACCTTGTTTCTCTTGAAGGAATACTTTCCATAAAAAAGAGTGAGTCTTCCATATAGTTTGTTTCATTTTTCCATTTTTGTAAATTCCCTGGACCACCATTGTAAGCTGCTGCTAAAAATATAAGATTTCTTGAAACTTGTTCTAGATCAAGAAGATACGTAAGGTATTCTTGCCCAACCTCTAAATTTATTTCTGGATTTTTAAGAATATTACTATTGCTTCTTTTTACATCTTTACTTTTGGTAATAAATTTTGCCGTCGAAGGTAAGACCTGCATTAAACCTATGGCACCGTCTTTACTTTTTGCTTTTATATTAAACATAGATTCTTGATGCATAAAGGCATGGAGTAATTCTTTTTCTAATTTGAAACCATCTCTTGGTTTCCAAATACTCGTAGGGTAATATAGGTAGGTTGGAACCACCATACCAAAATTTTCTAGCTTATTAACAATTTTTAATTGTGTATAGGCAAGATCGAAATTTTCAGCAATTTGAATAGACTCCTTTGCTATTTCTCTATTTAAAATGGAATTAATATGAACAATTTCTTTCTCTAATTCGTCGGCAAATCCAACTTGTATCAATGTCTGTATTCTTTTTCCTGCTGGTATATTTAAAATAGTGCTATTATTTTTATTAAGATCAGTATGCTCTGACCATTCTATTTTTTTATCGACGCCCAAGATTTCAAGTGCAAGCATTCCATAAAAACTATTTGGATTATTTGATGCTCTTTTTAACCAAAAATTAATATCATCATAGCGACCAAGTTTTGCATATGATCTAGCTGTCCAAAAACTACCTGATGTTTGATGCCACGCATCATCTTTTAAACTTATCGAAAAAAGAGAAAAATATTTTGCAGCATCTTCATACTTTTCTAATCTCCAAGAGCATAGACCAGCGGTCCAAGCTGCATATGGGACATATTTTGCTGAATTAACAAGAGCTTCAGAAGCATATTGAATTGCCAAGTCATTTTTATTTGCTAAGAAATATCCTTTGGCAATTAATTCCTTTTGTTGATCTATTTCAACTTGATCTAATAATAAATCTACATCTCTTTCGTTTAATAGTTGTACTGCTCCTGTTGGCCATCCTTTGTTAACTCTTGATTTTATACCATTAATTAATTTTCTTTTCTCAGCTTTCTGACTATTCGATAGTTTTTTGGAGCTTTTATATTTAGTATTTTTTTTATTTGTTACCTTTTCTGATTCTATACCAATAGGATTAGAGGGTTTAGTTGGACTTTTATAACCAGCGGGCATTCGTCTAATAGCTAATTTATAAATTTGTTTAGCTTGAGGATGATCGTTATATTTTTTGAGCCAATAATATAACTCTAAATACTTTGATCGATAACAATTAGGATGCAAAAATTTCTGAGCATATATATGTCCAAGCAAAGATTTATTTTTAATTTTTAAAATAAAATTATTTGCACTTTTCCATTTGCATATTTCTTGAAACTTGTAAGCTTGTTGATAATTATAAACGTCTTCATCGCTTAGAACCTTTGATGAAAATATATTATCGTATTTGATAACTATATCTTTTTGATATGCATGTATTTGTTTCGAAAAAATTACAAAAAAAATAAAAAAACAAAAAATTGAAAATTTTTTATAACTCATTTTTCAATTTTTCTTGTAACATTTGTAAATCTTCCCAAGAATGTTTTTTATACTGAGGAGATCGAAGTAAAAAAGCAGGATGATAGGAAGCTATTGTAGGAATGCCTAGTTCTGAGTTAAGTGATTTGTATTCATGCCATTTACCCCTTAGTTTTCCAAGCGCAAGAGGTGTTGATAAAATAGCTTTTGCCGCAACTCCGCCTAATAGGAAGATAAATTTAGGCTTAATAATATCAATTTGTCTTTGCAAAAAGGGTAAAAATTCTAAAATTTCATTATCATTAGGCGTTCTATTATCAGGTGGTCTCCAATTAACTACATTAGTAATATAAACGTCTTCTCTTTCTAACTTAATGGCCAAAAGCATTTTATTTAAAAGTTGTCCGGCTCTTCCAACAAATGGAATTCCTTGTTGATCCTCATCTCTACCTGGCGCTTCACCAATTAACATTACCTTTGCGTTTAAGTTACCATCATAAACTACTAACTTTGTTGCTGTTTTTTGAAGAGAAGATTTATGATTTTTTAAATCTTTTATAACTTCATCAATTTGAGTTTTTTTATCCCCACTATTTTTGTTAAAATCAGACTGCTCTAATTTTTTCTCATTTTCAAACCAGTTTCTAGGAGAATCCTGAAGGAAGTAATTTACCCCAGAATTAATTATAAATTCTAAATTTTTTTTATTTGATTGATTCATGGAAAATTACAATTATCTATTCATAGTGTAACTCTACTATTTTTGAAATGATTAATTTTATTAAAAAACTACAAATTATCTCAATTATTTTAATAATTAATTCCAGTGCTTTTGCATTAACTAGTTCATCTTTTCTAATTTCTCAATCTGCTTATGAAAATTATGATTATAGCTCATCTCTTCTTAATTTTGATATTGATGAAGTAAATCTATCAGAAGATAGTCTTCTGGATAAAGCTATCGCAGCAATAATTACCGAAGATATAGATTTAGCATCAAAAATTGCTAAAAATATTTTAAATGAGGATAAAAATAATGCCGAAGCTCTCATAATTACAGCTGCATCATTTTATAAAGAAGAAAAATTTAATAAAATTATCGAGCTTAGAAAAAATTTAGAACAACCCAGTGAAGTACTAGAATTTATTTTTTTTTCAAATAATACACTTAAAGATATTGATACTATAAGTAGGGCTCTTGTTGAGATTGTATCTTCATCTTATTCAAATAATGAACAAAGACGTTTAAATTATAATTTTTTGTTATTTTATATATCTCTTGCAAAAATTATTGATCCTGAAAATGATAGAGCAATCATAATAAAAGCTGAGTTATTTGATCAGGTTGGTCAGAATCAAGTTGCAGTAGATATATACAAACAAGTTAATAAAAATAATATTTTTTATCTTGATGCACAGAATAATCTTGCGCGTCATTACTTATTTAATAGTCCTTACGAAGAAGCTGAAATACAAATAATATCTATAGTTGAAAATAATAATAATAATTATTCACTTAAACGAGTTCTTGCTGATTTTTATCGTTACAATAAAAAGTTTGACCTAGCATTAAAAATTTATGATGAAATGATTAAAGAAAATCAAGATGATCTTTGGAACATATATTACATGAGAGGTATTTGTTATGAAAGAAAAGATAACTGGGAACTTGCAGAAAAAGATTTTTTAAAATCATTAGAACTGCAGCCAGGTACACCAAATGTATTAAATTATCTTGCATATGGCTGGGTTGAAAGAGATATCAAACTAGATCGTTCGTTAAAAATGTTAGAGGAAGCATATAAAGCTAACCCTGATAGTTTTTATATTATAGATAGTTTAGCGTGGGCTCATTTTAAAAAAAATAATCTTCGAGAGGCAGCAAGGTTAATGGAAAAAGTAATAGATATTGCCCCTGGTGAAGCAATATCACTAGACCATCTTGGCGATATTTATTATGCTATGAATAGAAAAAGAGAAGCTATTCATTTTTGGCAACAAGCACTAGAATTGGCTGAACCAGAAGATGAAATAACTGAAGATGTTCAAAGCAAATTAGATAATATTAATGCCGGATAAAATAATTGAAAAATCACCTGCCAAAATTAATTTATTTTTAAAGATTATAAATAAAAGAGATGATGGTTATCATAATATTCGCACTGGTATAACGTTCATTGATCTTTTTGATGAGATAACTGTTCAACCTCACAGTAAATTTCAAGTAATCTATACAGGTAATTTTGCTCCAAAAAATAATCTATTTGAGGATTGCATTATTGATAAATTATTTACTTATATAAATGAAGATAAACCTAAGCTTCTTTTTACTATATCAAAAAATTTCCCTTATGAAGCTGGTTTAGGTTCTGCTTCATCTAATGTTGCAAGTGTTATAAAAATTTTAGAAAATTTAGAGTTAATAAAAAAGAAAAATATATTTGATTATGTTGATCTTGGCTCCGATATTCCTATTTTTTTGAATCAAAAAGATGCTCTAGTTAGAGGTAGGGGTGATTTAATTGCTAATGTTCATTTTCCAAAATATTATTTCTTACTAATCAGACCATCTTTCAAATGCTCCACAAAAAAAATGTATACTTCATTTCAACCTTCAGATTTTGATTATAATACTGAATTTGATTTAGAAGAAATTAATGATCAAGATTCTGGAAATGATTTTGAAAAAATTCTTAAAAAAAATGAACCTGAATTTTTATCCATAATAGATTTCTTAGAGGATTTTGATGATGTTATATTTTCAAGACTAACTGGGAGTGGTTCTTGTATTTATAGTGTATTTGAAAAAAAAGAGCATGCTGTAAATGCACAAAAAAAATTTCAACAAAGTTTTTCAAATTTATGGACACATCTAAGTGAAAATAATTTGGTTAACTTATTTTAAATTCTTTCTTAAATTCTTCAATTGAAAGCACTTCATTTGTTGGCTTATCCCACCTAATTCTATGAATTCGAGGAAAACGCATAGCCACACCTGATTTATGTCTAGTGCTGGGAAAAACATCGTCAAACGCAACTTCTAAAATAATTTCTTTTTTTACTTCTCTTACAGGACCAAATTTATTGGTAGTATTATTTCTAATAAATTTATCTAAAATTAATAGCTCTTTGTCCGTGTAACCTGAATAGGCTTTTCCTATAGGAACTAATTCATTTTCTTTCCAAACACCAAACGTAAAATCTGAATAATATGATGATCTTTTACCATGTCCTCGTTGAGCATACATTAAAATTGCATCAACTAATTTTGGATTTTTTTTCCATTTGTACCAATACCCCTTTTTTCTTCCTGGTAGATATTCACTATTTTTAAGTTTAATCATTACACCTTCATTTAAATCATCATGAAGATTATTTTTATATTTTGTTAATTCTTTCCAGGTTTTGAATTTTATAATTAATGACAAATCAATATGATTAGTTTTATTTTCTTTTTGAAATTTTTCTAAATATTTTCTTCTTTCGTAAAGAAATAATTTTCTAAGATCTTTTCCTTTAT
>CACAVG010000021.1 GCA_902535885.1 uncultured Alphaproteobacteria bacterium
GTTGCTGGTGTAATTTTAATACTAAGTATGATTATTTTTTTATTAATTGATAATATAAATTACCAAGGCAAGTCAGCCATTAAAACGTGAAGATAAATACTTGCTACATAACCGATAAATATAACTGGAGTCCATTTTAAGTGTCCAAAAAATGTATAATATCCTCTAGCTTGTCCCATAAGTGCTACACCTGCAGCTGAGCCAATTGACAATAGGCTACCGCCTACTCCTGTTGTTAATGTAACTAGTAACCACTGATCAATTGACATTTCCGGTCTCATAGTAATTACAGCAAACATCACTGGTATATTATCTACGATAGCTGAAAGAACACCTACTATAGAATTTGCCATTGTTGGGCCAAGACCAATATATAAGAATTCTGAAACAACAGTTAGGTAACCTATAAATCCTAAGCCACCTACACTTAGGATAACTCCGAAGAAGAATAATAAAGTGTCCCATTCAGCTCTTGAAACTTTTCTAAAGAAATCAAATTTTTCGTCTTCAACAGATGGATCATGAGTAATTTGTAAATAAAAAGAATATAACCCAAGAAGACCTAGACCAAACATCATGCCAAGCATTGGAGGCAAGTGAAGAATATTATGGAAGTTTACAGCACTAAAAATTGTAAGCAAACCTAAAAAGATTATTACTCGTCCGCCTCTTTTCATATATTCTCTATCAGAACTAATTTGTGGTTTTTCATTTGGAATAAAGAAATACATAATTGCTGCAGGAATTATGTAATTAACCACAGAAGGAAAAAATATTTTAAAAAATGTAAAAAATTCGACAATACCAGCTTGCCATACCATTAAGGTAGTTATATCTCCAAATGGACTAAAAGCACCACCTGCATTTGCTGCAACAACTATATTAATACAACCAATTGATATAAATTTTGTATTACCTTTACCACAGGCCATTACTACAGAGCACATGACTAGTGCAGTTGTTAAGTTATCAGCTATAGGAGATAAGAAAAAAGTAATTATACCTGTGAATATAAATAATTGTCTAAAACTAAATCCCCTTGATGTTAATTGGTATCTGACTACATCAAAAACTTTTCTTTCTTCTAAAGCATTGATGTAAGTCATAGCAACGAGGAGAAAGAGGAAAAGTTCTGCAAATTCTAATATATTATGCTCTAAAGCATACTCAATTTCTTTGGCATATTGCTTATCAGAAGAAAAATGGAAAGCTATAATACCCCATATTACAGCAGCTGAAATAATAACTGGTTTAGATTTTCTTAGATGGCTAAATTCTTCAGCCATTACAACAGCATATGCAAGAACAAATACTATAAGGCTTAAAATGCCTACATATGATGTTGTTAGATCTATTTCCATAATTTTAAACTAAAGCTAATTACGTCTTTTTCAATCCCGAAATCATATAGATTATTGTGTATTGCTTCGTCAATAAAAACACTCTTTTTTATTACTTTTGCTTTATCATAAAGCTGAATACTGTGTTGATGCGGTACAATTTCATCCTTTTTTCCACTAATAATAAGTAATGGCGAAGTTAATTTATCAATTTTACTGAAGTTATCGAATTTATCTTTAACTAAATATTTTGTTGGAAATATTTTATATCTTTTTTTTGCAATATCATTGATAGATGTAAATGGCGCTTCTAAAACAATAGATAAAAATTCGTACTTTGTACCCATTTCTACTGCAGCACCAGATCCGAGTGATTCTCCATAAATCACTAATTCTTTGAATTTAAATTTAGTATTATTTTTAATCCATTTTAATACTGCTTCTGCATCTTTATATAAATTTTTTTCTGTTGGATTTCCTTCGTTACCTCCAAAACCTCTCCAGGAAACTAAAAGAACGCTCCAATTTTTTTCGATATACTTCTGGATTCTGTAAGCTCTATCTCCGATATGAAAAGAATTGCCATGAAAATATACTAGTAAAGGGAGTGAATTATTCCCTTTATGATACCATGATAACAGCTTTAAGTTATCCTCAGTTTTAATATAAACTTCTTCTGTATTATCCAGATTATAATCCTTTGGTGAGCCTGGATGTCCTGATTTATTAAAAACAATGCGTCTTTGAAAGATATACAAGAGAAAACCTAAAAAAAAATATAGAAAAATTGCAGAAAAAATGTAATTCATTACTTATTATAATATTATGAGAATAGAAAACAAAGTAATTGATCCTCTAAGTCCTTACAGCCGCGCACTGAAAAAAATAGAGAAAAGTGGTATAAGACCAACAAAACAAAGAAGAATTTTAGCTAAATTAATTTTTGAAAAAGGTGACAGGCATATATCTGCTGAAAATCTTTTTGATGAAGTAAAAAAAGAAGATAGAAAAATTTCTATGGCTACAATTTATAACACCTTAAAACAATTTACCTCATTAGGATTGATCAGAGAAATAGTTGTTGATCAAAATAAATCACTCTATTGTAATAATAATAAATCTCATTATCATTTGTATATTGAAGATGAAGGTAAAATACATGATATACCTACAAAAAATATTAATCTTGATATACCTTCTATTCCTGCTTGTCTCTCATTGCATAATATTGATGTTATTGTCAGAGTTAGATCTCTTAAAGAAGACCAAAAAAAGAATTAAATTGTTATGCCCAACATAAAGTTGTGGTCTCCTAATAATAAAAAAACAAACCTCCACAAGTTTATTAATCAACTAGATAAAAGTTTAAATATAAAAAATTATACTGACTTGCATAATTGGAGCATAAAACATAAAAATGAATTTTGGAGCAATGTATGGGATTTTACAAATTTTGTTGGTGAAAAAAAAGGTAAAATTTTTAAATCAGCACCTGAATTTACTAATAATAAATTTTTTGATGAATGTAAGATAAATTATGCTGAAAATTGTTTAACTAGAGATGATGATGATGATGCAATAATATTTCACTCTGAAAAAAAAATTAAGAGAAAGTACTCGTGGAAAGAGCTAAGAAGTGCTGTTTTTAAATTTACAAATTATTTAAAAAATAATAACATTGAAAAGAATGATAGGATAGTCGCTATACTTCCTAATATACCCGAAACTGTAATTTCATTTTTATCTACAGCACAATTAGGTGCTATTTGGTCATCATGTTCATCAGATTTTGGTAAAAAAGCAATTATAGATAGATTTAAACAAATTGAACCAAAAGTATTATTATTTTCAGATTATTATTTTTATAACAATAAAAAAGTTGATACGACAAGAATTATAAAAGATGTAATATCTAATATCCCAAGTATAGAAAAAATTATTTTAATACCATATGAATTTAATGAAACAGATTATCAATTAGATTTTGAATACGATAATTTGTGCAATATTTTACAACAAGAAATTGCGTATAGTAAATTTGAAAAGTTTAATTTTAATCACCCACTGTATATTCTTTATTCGAGTGGAACTACTGGAGTACCAAAATGTATTGTTCACAGTTCTGGCGGAGCTCTAATACAACATAAAAAAGAACATGTACTACATTGTGATATTAATGAAAAAGATAGAGTTTTTTATTTTACTACTTGTGGGTGGATGATGTGGAATTGGTTAGTTTCTGTTTTGGCGTCAAAAGCAACAATAATTTTATATGATGGATCCCCTTTTATTCCCGACAATAAACATCTTTTTGAAATTGCAGAAGAAGAAGGTATTAATTTTTTTGGCACTGGTGCAAAATATTTAGATACTTTAAAAAATAATAAAATTAAAATTAAAGAAAGTTTTAAATTAAATAGTTTAAATACACTAGCTTCAACAGGATCTCCTTTGGTTAATGAATCATTTGAATACGTTTATGAAAATATCAAATCAAATATTCATCTTGAATCTATAAGTGGTGGTACTGATTTAGTTTCGTGTTTTGTTACCGGTAATCCGTTAATGGATGTCTTTAGTGGTGAAATTCAGTGTAAAGCTCTTGGAATGGATGTTGATGTATTTGATGAAAAAGGAAATTCAATTGAAAATCAAAAGGGAGAACTAGTATGCAAATCTTCTTTTCCATCAATGCCTTTATATTTTTGGAACGATCATGATAATAAAAAATATTTTAATTCTTATTTTAGTAAATATGAAAATATTTGGTATCATGGAGATTATATTGAAAAAACTATAAATGGCGGTTATGTTATATATGGCCGATCAGATGCAACTCTAAATTCTGGAGGAGTAAGAATAGGTACTGCAGAAATTTATAGAGTAATTGAAAATATTACAGAAGTTCAGGAAGCTGTTGCAGTGGAATATAAATTAAAAAATGATACACAAATTATATTATTTGTTGTCTTGAATAAAAATTTTGAATTTAATGAAAATTTAAGATCTAAAATAATAGATGAAATAAAAATTAATCTTTCTTACAAGCATATTCCCTCACAAATATATGCTATAAGTGAAATACCAAGAACTAGAAGTGGTAAAATAGTTGAAATTTTAATTAAAAAATTAATTAATGGTGAAAGTATTGAAAATGAAGAATCATTGGCTAATCCAGAATGTTTAAAAGAATTCGAATTAGTATATAAAAACTTAAAGAATAATTATGCCAAATAGAGTTGTAGTCAGTAAACTAGGTGGTCCAGAAGTTTTAAAATATGAAAACTATGACTTACCTAAAAATGTTGAAGAAAATATGATCAGAATTAACCAAACTTCAATTGGTATTAACTACATAGATACGTATCATAGAACAGGAATATACCCGTTACCTGTAGAAATCCCTTTTTGTTTAGGAGTAGAAGCAGCAGGAGATGTAATAGAAATTGGAGATAATGTATCAAACTTAAAAGTTGGTGATAGAGTAGCTTACTCCTTTAGCCCTCCAATTGGTGCCTATTGTGAAGTTAGAGATTTTGATTCTCAAAGAGTTGTAAAATTACCAGAATATATTTCAAATGATGAAGCTGCTTCAATATTATTACAAGGGATGACCGTCGAATACCTTTTTGAAAGATTGTATAAATTGCAAAAAGATGAACTTTTTTTATTTCATGCAGCCGCTGGAGGTGTTGGATTAATTGCTAGTCAATGGGCAAAATCCATAGGAGCTAAAATGATAGGTACTGTTAGTACTGATGAAAAAGCATCATTAGTAAGAAAAAATGGATGTGAATTCACAATTAATTATAAAGAAGAGGATGTTCATAGTAATGTTTTAAAATTAACAAATAATGAAGGAGTAAATGTTGTTTATGATGGAGTGGGTAAAGATACATTTGATATATCTCTAAAATGCTTAAAATTTAGAGGGCTAATGGTATCTTTCGGACAATCTTCCGGAATGGTAAATGATGTCGATCTTCATAGTACATTTAACCCTAAAAGTTTATATTATACTAGACCAACATTAATGCATTATATTCGTAATTCAGAAGAGCTAACAGAATGTAGTAACAAATTGTTTTCAAAAATTAAAAATAAAGAAATTAAGCCTAATATATTCAAAAAATTTAAATTATCTGAAGCTAGTAAGGCTCATGAGTTAATACAATCTAGAAATTCGGTAGGGTCAATAATTCTATGCCCTTAAATTAGTGGCATCCCCTAGGAGAGTCGAACTCCTCTTTTCAGGATGAAAACCTGATGTCCTAACCGATAGACGAAGGGGACACGTGGTTGGTATATAGTAGATATTTTGATTTTTTTCAAATTATTTAATTGATTACTTTCACGTCATGGATCAGTATTTGAGGCATCTGACTACTTGAGAAGTTATCTTTTTTAATAGAACACAAAATATGAAATTTAAATTCATTAAACTTCAGAAGATAATCACCAATAATGGTATTTATACTGTTGAATGATATGCCTTTTAAATTTTCACCTAAATCATTTTTAAAAAAAATTAAAATATGTTTATTTTTTATATTTTTAACCTGATCAATTACTATATCTTTAATTAAAAATTGAGGTTCTTCATTACCTTTGCCATGAGGTTCTAATAATTCTAAATCATCTAAAAAATCTTTATTTATTTGATTTACAGAAATTTCACTATCATAAAATATTTTTTTTTCGAAAATATTATCTTGAAATAAATCAAATTTTTTAACTAAAAATTTATCTATTTTATCTAATTTTTTTTTATTTATTTTTAAGCCTACGGCCATTTTATGACCACCACCATCTTCAATTAAATCATTAGCCTTAAGCTCAAGAACAATACTACCAATATCAATTTGATCTATAGATCTGCCTGAACCAGATCCAATATTATTAATAAAAGAAAATACAAATGTTGGCTTGTTATAAAGAGCTACTATCTTACTGGCAACAATACCTAGAACACCTTGGTGCCAATTCTCTTTATAAACAATAATAAATTTTTTATTTTCTTGATCTTTTATTTGCTCAATTGCTTCATTGAATATGTTTTGTTCAATTAATTTTCTTTTTTCATTAATTAAAAATAGTTTTCTAGAAATAGTTTCTATTTCATAATCATCATTTGATATCAGAAGTCTAGAGGATAAAGAAGAGTCATCAATTCTACTCGCAGCATTAATTTGTGGTCCTAAAACAAAACCAATATCTTCAGCTAAAGGTTCATGATTGATATTAGAGTTATCTAATATTTTAGTTATTGATTTATTTTTTCGACTTCTAATGAGTTCCAAACCTTTACTGACAATCGATCTATTGTAATTGTTAATATTAACAATATCGCAAATTGTTCCAACAGCAACTAAGTCTAAATATGACATCAAATTTGGTTCTTTGATTTTTGGAAATAATTTTAATCCCCTAATTTGCTTTCTTAAACCCATTAAAAAAAGAAAGGTTACTGCTACTGCAGCAAAGTCTTTATAATCATTGTTTTCATCAAATCTATTTGGATTAATTACTGAGTGAACTTTTGGAAGTTTAAATTCACTTAAATGATGATCTATAACTATAACTTCAATATCATTGTAATTTGGCAAATCAATCGAGTTAAATGCTGACGTACCACAATCAAGTGTAAACAATAGTGTAATTTTTTCATTAAGCATTTCATTCATAAGCCTAACATTTGGACCATAACCCTCAGATAATCTATGTGGAATTTTACAAACAATATTATTGGTAAAATTATTCAAAAATTTATATAAAATTGAAGCAGAAGTAGATCCATCAACATCATAATCAGCGATTATTCCAATCTTTTCGTTTTTTTTTAAAGCCTCAATACATCTTTCAATTCCTTTTTTCATATCTTTAAGTTCAAAGGGATCTGGAAGATTATTTAAAAGATTGGGATTTATATAGTTATCATAATTATCTTCGAAGACACCTCTTGAAATAAGAAGTTTTGAAAAAATTTCAGAAATTGATTTTTTTTGTGAAAGAGCTTGAATGTGCTTAAAGTCTATTTGCTTTTCTTCCCAAAATTTATTGGATAGTGATTTTTCAATATTCACATTAATTAATTATCATGAATAGCAAGAACTGTAATTTTTTCTTTTACAAATTCTAAACCTTCAATTTTATTAATTACATTACTTAATTTTTCTTTCTGAATATTATGAGTCGTTATTATAATAGGTATAGGTTTATCTGCTTCAGAACTCTCTGGAAGTTGAAGTATTTTTTTAACAGATATATCAAAATCGCTAAAGTAATTAGTGATTGAGGAAAGAACACCAGGTTTGTCTTCTGTCATTATTCTTAGGTAATAGCTATTGATTACATTTTCTGCTGAATATTTTTCAAAGCTTTGTAGCTTATCAATTTTAAAACCTAAATTATCGAATTTTTCATTCTGAGATATATCATATAAATCAGACAAGACTGAGCTGGCAGTTGGCTTCCCCCCTGCCCCTTCACCTTCTAAAAATAAATTTTCTAGATGTATAGTTTCAATATTAATCGCATTAAGAGCATTATCAACACTGGCTAAGGGATTATTCATTGAAACTAATTTTGGTGAAGTAAAGTTTGAAATCTTTTCTTCAATTATGCAAGCTTCAGATATTAATTTTATCTTATATCCTAATTTTTCAGCAAAATTAATATCTTCAATTTTAATATTTGAGATTCCTTCGATATAATTATTATTAAAGTTTAAATTTGATTTAAAACATAGAGTTGATAATATTGTTAACTTGTGTGCTGCATCGTATCCGCCAATATCTAGTTTTGATTCCTGATCAGATGTAAATCCTTTATCTTTAGCAATTTTAAGAACTTCATCAAAAGACAAATTATCTTGTTGCATTTTTGTTAAAATGTAATTTGTTGTTCCATTTAAAATCCCAGAAATTTTATTAATTCTATCTAAACTAATAGAATTTTTTATTGTTTTTATTACTGGTATACCACCTGCAACAGCAGCTTCATATGATAAAGCTAGTGAATGTGTGTTAGCTAATTTAAATAATTCTTTTCCATGATTAGCTATTAATGCTTTATTGCCTGTTACAACATGTTTTTTATTTTTTAATGCTGTTTCAATTATTTCATAGCTAATTCCTTTTTCTTCACCAATCAATTCAACAATTACGTTACAATTATCATCTTTAGACATTTCTCTTGGGTCATCATACCAAACATAATTTGATATATTAAAATTCCTTTTTTTATTTTTTGTTTTGGCAGATATTCCAACTATATTCAATTCTACATCTGTTTTATCAAGGAAATAATTTTTATTTTCTTCTATTGTTTCAACTAGTGCTGACCCAACATTTCCCAACCCTGCTATACCAATATTAAGTTTACTCATAAATAAATTTAACTTTTATAATCATTAATACATTTATCTATATCTTTTTTATCTGTATTAGAAATACTACAATAATCTAATAATTCTTCATCAGTTAATTTTGCGTCTTTAAAATCAGGAACATTATCAATATCTGGGTATCCGCATGAAAAGATAAGTAGGGCAAGAAGGAAAGCTTTAAAGTATTTAATCATACTAAAGATAGTGTTTCTTCAATATTTTCTGCTATATTAAAACATTGTACTGCTTGACCAGCAGCACCCTTGATTAAGTTATCAATTGCACTGACTATAATCAATTTATCTTCACTATAATGATCAAAAGTTTTAATTTTACAATAATTAGAGTTTTGAATAGAAAAAAAATCAAGTATTTCATCATTATCTATATACTTTATAAAAGGATTTATTTTTTGTAAGTTCTGAAATAGATTTATAATATCAGTTTTTTGAATCCCATTATTTAGATCACAATAAATTGTAGAAATCATACCTCTAAAATTAGGAAGAATGTGAGGATTAAATGAAAATTTTACTTCATTATTTGAATTATGCTTATTAAGTTCTTGTCTGATTTCCGCAATATGTCTGTGATTATTTGTATTATAATTATAAAAATTATAATCATTTTTTGATTTTATTTTATTGAAATCAAATTTCTTTCCAGCACCACTATAACCTGATTTAGAGTCTATAATTATATTTTTGGTATCGATTAATTTATTTTTTATTAAAGGTATTAATGGTAATAAAATGGAAGTCGGATAACATCCAGGCACTGCAATATTTTTAGAATTTAATATTTTATCTCTATTTATTTCAGCAAGACCATAAATAAAGTCTTTTAAAAGCTCTTTGCACTCATGTTCATTACCATAATTTTTTTTATAGATATCAAAACTATCTAATCTAAAGTCAGCTGATAAATCTATAATATTAATTTTATTAAAATATTTTTTTACATATTTATTAGATACTGCATGAGGTAAAGCTAAGAATACATAATTACTATCTTCAGCATTAAAACTATCATTCGGTTTTAAAAGAGGTAGTTGATTATATTCTTTCGTGTTATCAATATTATTTAAATAACTTCCATGAATAGTTTCTGATCCTAAAAAATTTATGTCTACAAAAGAATGATTTGATAGAATTTTTACTAGCTCCATTCCAACATAGCCTGTTGAGCCTAAAACGGCTACTCTAATCTTATTGTTCATGAAAATTTATCTCTTAGAGAATTGGTAACTTCTTCTAGCTTTTGCTAAACCAGCTTTTTTTCTTTCAACAACTCTTGGATCTCTTGTAAGAAAACCAACTTTTTTAAGAGGTGGTCTATTTGATTGATCATATAAGCTTAATGCTTTGCTAATACCATGTCGTATAGCACCAGCTTGACCAGAAAGACCTCCACCTTTAACTGATGCCATAATCTCATATGTATTATCAGCTTTAACAACATCCAAAGGTTGGTTAACAATCATTTGTAGAACGGGTCTTGAAAAATACTTATCTAGGGGTTTTCCATTGATTTTAATTTCTCCACTACCCCTTTTTAACCAAACTCTAGCAATAGAATTTTTTCTTTTTCCAGTAGCGTAAGCTCTTTCTTTATTATCTAGTATATTTTCAGTTTGATTTTCTTGATTTTCCATAGTTAAATTTTATTTTTAGTATTCATTGATGATATATCAATGACATGAGGATTTTGAGCCTCATGTTTATGATTTTCATCTCTATAGATTTTACAATTAGATAATTGCTGCTTTCCCAATGGACCTCTTGGAATCATCCTTTTTATTGCAAGTTTGATAATTTCATCAGATTTATTTTTTTCCTTCATTTTGTTTGGAGTTGTTTCTTTAATTCCTCCTGGGTATCCAGTGTGTCTGTAGTAGATTTTATTATCAGCTTTTTTTCCTTTAAGATGAATTTTATCGGAATTGATTATAATGAGATTATCACCACAGTCTTGATTAGGAGTATATTCTGGCTTATTTTTACCTCTTAAAATATTTGCAGAAATAACAGCAAGTCTTCCTAGAACTGCGTTTTTAGCATCAATTAAGACCCATTTTTTCTTAATATCACTTTTTTTTAAAGAAAATGTTTTCATCGCGAGCTCAAATACATATATTGAAAAATTAAGTCAATAATTTAATAAAAAAAACCCTCTAATTAGAGGGTTTTTTAATAGCTTTTTCAAGTATTTAATTATGCAGTAGCTGAGTCTTTAGCAGCAGCGTTCCAGATAATTAAACCAAATAAGATTTTATTAATAAAATCTGCAAGGTTATAGATCCAGTTCAAAGTTTCAGCATCAACACTGCCTAACATTAAACCAAACACATATCCAAGAGGATATATTGCCCAACCAACTAATACAATTAGTCTCATTGCATTAAATGCAGATGTTACAGATTCTTTAGTAGTTGCAGCTTGACTTGCCTCACCTCGGAAAATTTCCCAAATGATTACAGCCCAACCGATCATACCAATGATGAAGCCAAAGAGAACCATACTTTCGTTTGTTTCTCCAATGTATCCACCAACAATCATTACAATTGTACCTACTAAAAGTCTCCAAAAAGCACCACTAGATACAGCTGCACCAGCTGCTACTAGTATTAAGAAGAACTCAACCATTTGAAGCGGCACAGTTAATATCCAATCAATATATCTATATACTGTTGGAGAAGTTCCTGTAGCTACCCAAAAGTCTCTCATATACATGTAGTGAACAGCAGCTATAAAAGTAATTAATCCTGCTACCACCATAGAGGTTCTCCACTTTGCAGAAACTCTCATTCCTTCATAAAAGAAGAATATAGTTGAAGCCCACATTCCAATAGAAACTATCCAGAATGTAACTCCTACGAAATCTCCTTGATCTAAAAACATATCGGCAGCAAAAGCTGGAACCGCAATAAATGCTATTGTTGCAGCAATGATACCTATTAGACTAGTCTTATTTAACATAAAAACTCCTTATAGTTTGTTTCCTTACTAATAAGATGAGGTTCATATATTTTAATTGACGAACAAATAAAACATTAAAAATAACTTTTTTTTTCTTATTTTTTGTATAATTAGTTAATTTAAATTACTGAAAAATATGTATTTTTTTCTAATGAAATATTTTATTTAATTGTTTTTCAACAATAACCTCATTTTATTAAGAATCTGATCAATTTTTTTAGAGTTATCTAATTGAAGAACATTTAATTTCTTTTGGTCCTGATGAATATCTTTTTTACTATTTGAATTTAATATTTTATCTGCCAATTTGATTGAATAATTTTGATTTTCTCCATCATAAAGAATATTTTTTAATTTTTGAAGTTTTCTTATATTTTCTCTATTAAAGTATCTTGTTCCTGCTTTACTTTTAGTTGAAATACCCTCCACTCTATATTTATTTGTTTTGGGGTCCTTTGAATCCCAATACCTAATTTTATGCTCTTCAATTTCTAGAATTTTAGAGACTTCAGAAATATTAAGATACTTTTTTTTGATCATTTATTCATCATTTTTAATATTAATATTACTGAGTAAAATTTTACTAGCTTTAAAAGTTATAACATTTCTACTAGATATATTATATTCCTCTTTAGTTTTTGGGTTTCTACCAATTCTACTTTTTTTATTATTAAGTTTAAAAGTGCCAAAATTATGGATTTTAACTTTTTTATCTGATTGCAAGCCGTCTATAATGATATCAATAATGTCATTTACAATTTCCAAACAAAATTTTCTATTGAAACCAAATTCATTTTTCATTGCTTCAGCAATTTCATCTCTAGAGACATTTTGTTTATCAATCATATATTTTTTATCGATTTTATAATTTGTTTATTTAAATCATTAGTAATAAAATTATGACACTGTTTCAATGCGTAACTGAACGCAATAGGGTTTGCATTTCCATGACTCTTAACTGAAATTCCATTTAACCCAATCAATGTTGCTCCATTATAAATATCTGGATTAACTTGATTCTTCAATATACTTAAATCTTTTTCAATTAACTTGTAGGAAATTTTATTAATTAATGATTTGTTAAAAATATCTTTTAAATTAGATGTAATAAAGTTTGAAATTCCTTCTGCAGATTTGAGCATTATATTTCCTGTATAACCATCAGATACAATTATATCACAATCACCGGATGTAATTTTATTTGGCTCTATGAAACCAATAAAATATTCTTTTAAAAAACTAGAAAGAATTAAATCTGCAGCCTCTTGAAGAAATTCTAAACCTTTATTATTTTCTGTCCCAATGTTTAGAATACCTATTTTTGGTTTAATATTTTTATTTATTATAGAATAATAACAAAAACCCATAAGAGCAAACTGAAATAAATTTGATCCACTAACTGTAACATTCGCTCCCAAATCTAACATTAATGAATAATTTTTTTTATTAGGAACCAAAGAGCATATGGCCGGTCTATCGATACCCTGAATCATTCCCATATGAAGTCTAGAAAGAATCATAATTGCTGCAGTACTACCAGAAGATACAAAGCCAGATTTTTCATTATTTTTTGCAAATTCTAAAGCTTTATAAATACTACTATTTTTTTTTGATCTTAGAATAGTATTAACATTGTCTCCATCCAAAATAATATCTTGAGTATTTACAACTTCAAAATTAAAAATTTCTAAATTATTTTTTTTTATTGTATCGTTAATACTTTTGAAATCTCCAAAGAATATAATTTTAGTATTTTTTTCCTTTTGAAGAAAAATTTCTGTACCTTTTAGAACTTTGAAAGGGCTATTCTCTCCTCCCATTGCATCTATGGCAATTGTTACTTGCCTATCAGACATTACTTTAGTTATTTTCTTTTGTTTTCTTTTTTAGAATTTGTCGACCCTTGTACATGCCAGTTGATAAATCAATCTTATGAGATAATCTTGGTTCTCCAGAATCTTTGTCTAAAATAACATTTATTTGCTTTAAAGAATCATGAGATCTTCTCATTTTTCTTTTTGAAACACTTGTCTTTCTTTTAGGTACAGCCATTTTTTTCTCAAATATTAGTTTTTAAAATTAATTCAAGACAAATCTTTAGTTATTTATAATAAAATTTAATGATCTAGATTTGACTTATTTAAAAAATTACTAAATTTTTCATTAAATTTTCTTGAAACTTTCTCATAATCATCAGTCTTTATTAAATCAGTAAATTTTAAATATTCTATAAAGGAGTTGTTCTTATAAAGGTTGTTATCAACTGGAAATTTACTAATTCTAAAATAAAATTTTTTTACATATGATTTTACATATTTACCTATGGACATATCCCCAATACCTTTCTCTCTTAAAGACTCATCAAGATCAGAAATAAACAATGATACTAATTCGTCATTAACTTTAAGATAGAACTTTCTTTGATTTTCGAGTAAATTTTTTCGGATAAACATGATTAAAAAAATAGAAACAATTTCAAAAGATGTTTTATAATCTTTCTCATTAAAAAAATTATTGTCTCTTAAGAAAATTTTACTTTCAAATAAAATTTTTTTATACTGATTACATGCTGTTATTTGTTCTTTATTTTCTTTTTTTTTAAAATAATGTAAAATCATACTATGAGTAGGTTAATAATTTATATATCTATTTTATTTATTATAACAAGTTGTTCTAATGAAACAACCTACTCTGGTAAAATATTAAATCAAGACAAATTTCAAGATATTAATTTTACAAATAAAGAAAAATTAATAAGTGAACTTGGAAATCCTAGTTATATAGATCCAATACAAAATAAATTTTTTTATTTTTCTGAAAAAAGTGAGAAGAAATCAATTTTTAAAAAAAAAATAAATTATAGCTATATTTTTGTATTTAAAATGGATGATAAAAATCAAATAATTGAAACTAAAGTTTTTAATACAAAAGAAATTAAGAATATAAAATTTTCAGAAGATAAGACTTCTAATGAAATAGTACAAAGGGGATTATTAGAAAGAGTTTTTGGAGGAGTTGGAACTCAACAAGAATTACCAACTACTCCATAGTCTTATAAGGAAATTGCTGCCAATAGTAATAAAGCTACTATATTTGTAATTTTAATCATTGGATTTACTGCGGGACCAGCTGTATCTTTGTAAGGATCACCGACTGTATCACCTGTTACAGCAGCTTTATGAGCTTCACTACCTTTGCCACCATGATTTCCATCTTCGATATATTTTTTTGCATTATCCCATGCACCACCACCAGCTGTCATACTGATTGCAACAAATAAGCCAGTAATAATTACACCAAGGAGTAAAGCACCTAAACATGATAATGCTGCTGATTGTCCAGCTATTAATAAAATTACAAAATATACTACAATTGGAGATAATACTGGTAACATTGAAGGTATAATCATTTCTTTAATTGCCGATTTAGTAAGAATATCAACGCAAGTACCATATTCTGGCTTACCTTTACCTTCCATAATTCCAGGGATTTCTCTAAACTGTCTTCTCACCTCTAAAACCACAGAGCCTGCAGCTCTACCAACTGCTGTCATGCTTAAAGCTCCAAATAAAAAAGGTAATAGTCCGCCTAATAATAATCCAACAACTACATAAGGATTTGATAAATCAAAAGAAACTTCTATTCCGTATAATGGACTGCTCGAGTCTTTAGCAAAATGATCAAGATCTTCTGTATAAGCAGCAAATAAAACAAGTGCACCTAATCCTGCTGATCCAATTGCATAACCTTTTGTAACTGCTTTAGTTGTATTACCAACTGCATCAAGCGCATCTGTTGTCTTTCTAACATTTTCATCTAAATTTGACATTTCTGCAATACCACCAGCATTATCTGTTACAGGCCCATATGCATCTAATGCAACTACCATTCCAGCTAATGCTAACATAGTAGTAACAGCAATAGCGATACCGAATAATCCAGCAAGAGAATAAGTTGAAATAATTCCTGCAACAATAATTAATGCAGGTAAGGCAGTTGCTTCTAAACTAATTGCAAGACCTTGTATAACATTTGTACCGTGTCCAGTTGTTGATGATTGGGCAATACTTTGAACTGGTCTATAATTAGTACCTGTGTAATATTCAGTTACCCATATTATTAAGCCTGTAATAATTAATCCAAGTAAACCACAAATAAAGAGTGACATACCTGTAAATTGAGTAGATGTTCCTTCAACTATTAAAACACTATTTAAACCAACTATATAATCAGTAACGAAATATAATAATACAGCAGATAAAACAGCTGATACTGCAAATCCTCTATAAAGTGCAACCATAATATTATTATTTTTACCAAGTCTAACAAAATAAGTTCCAATTATACTAGTTAATGCGCAAACTCCTGCAATAGCTAGAGGAAATATCATCATTGTATAAGAATTTTCTATGAAAAATATTGATGCTAAAACCATTGTTGCTACAACTGTTACAACATAAGTTTCAAATAGATCCGCAGCCATTCCTGCACAGTCCCCAACATTATCTCCAACATTATCTGCAATAACAGCAGGGTTTCTTGGATCATCTTCAGGAATTCCAGCTTCTACTTTACCAACTAAATCTGCACCGACATCAGCACCCTTAGTAAAAATACCGCCTCCTAGTCTTGCAAATATCGAAATTAATGAAGCACCAAATCCTAACGAGACTAAAGGAGCTACAATCTCTCTACCTGGGAATGAACCAGAGTTGTGCAAAACAAAATAAAATATTGCAATAGAAAGAAGAGCAAAACCTGCAACTAGCATTCCAGTTACAGCACCTGCTTTAAATGATACTGACAAACCTTCAGCTAAACTATTACTTGCAGCATGTGTTGTACGGACATTAGATCTAACCGATATATTCATTCCAACATAACCTGCAGCACCAGAAAAAAATGCGCCAATCAAAAATCCAATACCAGATGCTAAATCAAAAACTATCCAAATAAGAGCAAAAATAACAACTCCTACAATTGCTATTGTCATGTACTGTCTGTTCAAATAAGCTCTAGCACCTTCTTGAATTGCGCCAGCAATTTCTTGCATTTTATCATTTCCAGAACCAAGTGATAAAATTTGCCTAGATGTTACTAGGCCATATAGTACGGCTGCTAGACCGCATAAAACAATTAATACTTGAAGTGTTGTCATTGAAAACTCCTTAAAATTTTGGCAGATATGTCAGAAACTATAGAAAAAATCAAGTTTTTAGGAGAAATGATCAAATTTCTTGATATTCTTCGTGTCTAAACGTGAATCGAAATGAATTCCTTTTTCACTTATTATTTTTCCAATTAAATTAACATTAATATTATTTTTATTAGCAATATTAAAAATTTTATTTCTATTTTTTTGATTGGATATGATTATCAGCTCATAATCATCACCAGCATTTAAAAGGTCTTCTAATCTAAAATTATTTATATTATTAAGAATTTTTTTTGTTTTAACACTTAATGGAATTTTATTTACATTAATTAATGCACCATATTTATCATTTAACATATCAGTTAAATCTCCAATCAGACCATCAGAAATATCTTTCATTGAATTAACATAATTTGCAATCAATGGTCCAAGTTTACAAGGTGTGGGATATAAATATTTTTTAATAAAATATTGCTTCAAATTTATATTGGATGAAATTTTTTTTTTTAAAATTTCTAAACCAATCTTTGACTCGCCTATATTGCCAGTTATTAAAATATCATCGTATAAATTAAATTTATTTTGAAATATTTCTAATTTCTTTTTTATAGATCCAAAAAAAGTTGAAGAAACAATAAGTTTATTTGATTTTGATAAATCACCACCCAAAAGATAAAATCCATATTTATTTTGAATTTTCTTTAATTGATTTGAAAATGAATTTAACCAATTTTCATTAATATGATTTGGTAAATGCAAATTCAAAAGATAAGAATGGGGCACAGCTCCCATAGCAAAAATGTCAGATAAATTAACAGTTGTAATTTTCTGGGCTATTGACTTAGGATCATCATTAGAGAAAAAATCTATATCTTCAGAAATATTATCAGTCGTAACAGTTAGTTTATAATTTTTACTGATTATGTCTAAATATGCTCCATCATTTTCAAAATCAAATGTTCCCTTATTTTTAAAATTTAATTTTTTTAAATACCTATTAATTATTAATTTTTCAGATAAGCTATTTTTTGTTGATTTCATCTTTATCCATATATTTTTGAATTATAGCATTAATTAATTTAGTTTCTTTTTGAGACACAAGACTTTTACTAATATTCAAATAGTCATTAAGAACAATTTTAAATTTATTTTTATCAGTAATTTTTAATTCAGTAATAATTGCAAATATTATCCCATTTTTCAAATCTACGATTAATATCAATAAAACCATTTAAATCCTCAGTGATATTTTTTTTATCAATATTATTTTTAAGACTAGAAAAGAGTTTATTTAAAAAATTTTTATTAAATTTAAGCTTAAATTCTTTTTTTTCATCAATTATAGCAATATTAGTATTATAAAAATGCTTTTGAAAATCTTCAATGCTCTCTGAAGAATCTATACTTATGAATTCATTCTGAAAAATATATTGCACAAATGCAAGTCTTGTTTGTGACTTGATGTAATTTTGCATTTTTTATTTTAGTAACTCTATGCAGGCTAATGCAGCTTCTTGACCTTTATTTTTTTGATTAACATCACTTCTTATTATTGCTTGCTCTAAATCATAACATGTTAAGATACCAAAACCAATTGGAACATTAAACTCAACAGATAGATCCATAATTTTTCTAGTAGTTTCATTAGCAATAACTTCGAAATGATATGTGTCACCTTTAATGATACATCCTAAAGAAATAAATCCTTTAAAATTGTCTATATTTTTTTTTATTAAATAAGGAATTTCAAAACAACCTGGTGCATTAATAATTTCATAATCATAACCATTTTCTTTAAGCGTTTTGCTTGCACCCAATTCAAGGTTTTTTGATATTTCTTTATAATAATTTGCGGAAACTATTAGAATTTTATTATTCATATTTTTCTCTGATCAACTATTTCAATATTAAATCCATCCAAAGCAATAATTCTTTTCTTAGTATTTGTTAATAATATAATTTTATTTATTTTAAGTAATGATAAAATCTGAGCACCTACACCATATTCTCTTAATTCTAATTTATTTTTTGATCTTTTTCTTTTATTAAAAGTTTTTAGTATATTTGGTGACATGTCACTATTTATTAAAACTATAGCTCCTGATCCATTCTTCTCTATGAGCTGAAAGGCGGACTTAATTTCACTTCCAAAAATATTTTTTTCTTCAAATATATCCTTTGTTACATCTAATCTGTGCATTCTAACAAGCACAGTCTGCTTTACATCACTTAAATTTTTTACTAGAGCGTAATGTTTTTCACCAGAAATAGTATTTTGAAATACTTTTAGAGTAAATTGTGACCCCATCTCACTTTCAAACGGCCTTTCGGAGATCTGTTCGACAATTTTAGTTTTTTTAAGTTTAAACTTAATTAAATCACTAACCGTTCCTACTTTCAAATTATGTAATTTTGCAAACTTGATAATTTCTGGTAATCTCGCCATAGATCCATCTTCACTCATAATTTCACAAATAACGCCAGAAGGATTTAAATCTGCAAGTTTTGAAATATCAACTGCTGCTTCTGTGTGACCAGCACGTACTAAAACGCCCCCATCCCAAGCCATAAGAGGAAAAACATGTCCAGGATAAACAAGATCATTTTTGTTTCTATTATTATTAACAGCAACTGATATTGTATGAGCTCTATCAGCTGCAGATATTCCGGTTGTCACTCCTTCTTTTGCTTCGATCGAAACAGTAAAGGCAGTTAAATCATTTTTTCTATTACTTGGGTTCATTAAGGGAAGTTCCAATTCTTCTATTCTATCCTTAGTTAATGCTAAACAAATTAATCCCCTTCCATTCTTTGCCATAAAATTAATAGTTTGAGAGCTAGCATATTGAGCTGGAATGATTAGATCACCTTCATTTTCTCTATCGGGATCATCGACAAGAATATACATTTTACCATTTCTTGCATCTTCTATGATTTCTTCAATAGAAGATAAACTTTCTTCAATGTTATCTTTATTCATTGTTCAAGATGAAACGGGCAAGATAATCAAATTCAATATTTACTTGATCACTTTTTTGTAAAAATTTTAAATTAGTATGATGAAATGTATGATCAATGACAGAAATCATAAAAGTATCATTTTCTACTTTTGCTACTGTTAAAGAAATACCATTTATTGAAATAGATCCTTTTTCAACAACAAATTTATTTTTTTTATTAAATTTTTTTTCAAAATGATATTCCCAACTATTTTCAAGTTCTAAAATATCACTTACATTAGTTGTAGTATCAACATGACCATAAACAAAGTGACCACTGATTTCGTCACCTATCTGAAGAGATTTTTCCAAATTAATATTTTCATTTTTTAAAATAGAGTTAGCAAGATTTGTTCTTTTCAAAGTTTCTTCGCCTATGTTCACATCAAAGCTAAATGAATTGTTGTTTGATGGAGTTATATTCTTTGCTGTAAGACATACTCCATTACAAGAAATTGAAGAACCTTCCTTACAATTGCTCAAATCAAGATTCGTAGATATTTGGTAAAGTCCCA
>CACAVG010000022.1 GCA_902535885.1 uncultured Alphaproteobacteria bacterium
TCACAATATAAAATTTTTCCAACATTTTTATTTGAATTCTTTGAAATAAAAGTAAGCACATCTGTCTCTGATTGTTTATTTTTATAGATTTTATTAAGTTTTATCATTTTTTTTTTATCTGTTAAAATTATGTTTAATTGTAATTTTAGATCTCTTTTAAAATATGGGCTCATCTGATTTATAGTTTTTTTTGTAATGATCTTTATTTTAGGTACACGCCTTGGCCATTTTTTTGATTCTGAAAAAAAATCAACTTTTATGTTTTTCATATGCATTAATAATTTTTTTTACTAAATCATGTCTAACTACATCCTTTTCTGACAATTCAATGAAACCTATATCATTTACTTTATTTAATTTTTTTAATGCATCTTTAAGCCCTGAGTCTTTTTCACTTACGAGATCAATCTGTGTAATATCACCTACAACTACCATTTGACTATTTTTACCTAGTCTTGTTAAAAACATTTTCATTTGTGTTTTTGTTGTATTTTGGGCTTCATCTAGAATTATAAAACAATCTTCAAGAGTTCTTCCTCTCATAAACGCGATAGGTGCTATTTCAATTGTGTTATTAAGTAACTTTTTTTCAACTTGTTCATAAGGAAGCATTGAATATAAAGCATCATATATAGGTCTTAAAAAAGGATCTACTTTTTCTTTTAAATCCCCTGGGAGAAAACCTAACTTTTCACCAGCTTCAACAGCTGGTCTGGATAAAATAATTTTATTTACTTTTCCATCTTGAAGAGCTGAGACGGCTTTCGCAACAGCTAGATAAGTTTTTCCAGTTCCTGCTGGCCCAATAGCAAATGTAATGTTCTTAGTATTTAATAATTGAAGATATTTATTTTGTATTTCAGTTCTTGGTATAATTTTTCTTTTTTTAGTTTGAATAAATAGATCCATCTGTTTGTCTGTTTTTATATTCATCGATATTAAGCTTTTATTATCTCTTATTCTATCCTCATCTATTTCAGTACCATTTTGTGCTTCTTTAAACAAATTAAGAATAGTTTTCTTAGTTTCAAAAATTGATTTTTTATTACCTGAAATTTTAATTTTATTTCCACGATATTGAATTTTAACTTGGTTAATCTGTTCTATAAGAGATAAATTTCTATCATTAATTCCAAACAAATTACTTAAAATTGTATTATCATCTAATTCCATTTCCAGATTTTCGTTCTTACTTACTATATCTGACATTCAAGAGCAAAATTAGTTGAGTTTATTATTTTTACATTCATAATTTGATTTAATAAATCTTCTTTAGAATTAACAAATGTACTTTGATTATAAATTGTACGACCTATAAATTGGTCTTTGTGTCTTCCAATTTTTTCAAATAATACTTCCATACCTTTATTAATAAATGACTTATTAAAATTTATTTGTTGTTGTGTAAGTAAAGATTGCAATGCACTTAAACGTGCTTTTTTATCTAATATACTAATATTATCTTTATTTTGAGCAGGCGTTCCTGGTCTTGGGCTATAAATAAATGAATAAGCAATAACAAAATTAACCTTTTCAATAAATTTCATTGTATCTTCAAAATCTTTATCTGTCTCTTCAGGAAAACCAACAATAAAATCTGATGAAAGAGCAATGTCAGGACGTACATTTCTTATTTTTTCTACAATTTTTAAATAATCATCAACTGTATGTTTTCTATTCATTTTTTTTAAAATTTTATCTGAGCCAGATTGGATAGGTAGGTGAAGGAATGGCATTAATTTTGTATTGTCGGCATGAGCATTAATTAGAGAATCTTTCATATCTATAGGATGAGATGTCATATATCTAATCCTCTTAATTTCTTCAATTTCACCTATCTTGTTAATCAAATAAGCTAGATCTCTTGATTTTCCATCAGAGGCAATACCATGATAGGCATTAACATTTTGACCTAGTAAAATTATTTCTTTAATCCCGTTTGAAACATATTTTTTTGTCTCTTCTACAATATCAATAACTGGTCTAGAAAATTCTGGCCCCCTGGTGTATGGCACTACACAGAAAGAACAGAATTTGTCACATCCTTCTTGAATAGATAAAAATTCAGATGATAAATTTGAAGATTTAAAAATTAAGTTTTTAAATTTTTCATTTTGTAAAAATTCACTATTTTCTTCTTCGTCTACTCTATCGATCATGTCAGGAAGTTTGTGATAAGATTGTGGTCCCACAACATAATCAACTGACGGTGATCTTTTTTTTATCTCTAAACCCTCTGCTTGTGCTACACAACCGGCAACTACTAATTTCATTTTCTGTTTTTTATCTTTAATCTTTTTAACCCTACCAATATCAGAGTAAACCTTCTCAACTGCCTTTTCTCTAATATGACAAGTGTTCAAAACAGTTAAATCTGCCTTTGAAATATCGTCTGTTACTCTGTATCCTTTATTTGAAAATAAATCTTTAATACGGTTACTGTCATATACATTCATCTGACAGCCGTAAGATTTTATATAAATATACTTATCACTCATAATTAATTTTTTTTATAAAGCATTTAGCATGAACATTTTTATCATCATATCTATAATAATTATGTCTAAAATTTAAAAAAACAAAGTTGTTTTTTTTATAAAAACTTATTGCATCTAGATTATCTTCAGCAACTTCTATGAAAATCTGTGAAAATTTAAATATATTTGTTTCAATATAATTTAATAATTTTGTGGCAATTTGTTTTCTTCTTTGGTCTTTTGATACAAATAAAATATGCAATTCTAAGTCGTAATCTTTAGCTTTTTTAATTGCATCACCAATTAAAAGTCCTACTAGGTTATTAGCTTTAAAATATCCAATAGAGTAATTATTAACTTTATTAAATTGACTTTCAATATTTGTTTGATTCCAACCTATCTTTTTAAAATAACTATATTCATCACTATTATCATTCATAAATTTAATGATTGAAGATAGCTCCTCTTTATTTATTTGACTAATACTGTTCAATTTAGCAATTGATTATTTGATATATAAATTGGTTTAATGATAATATCTTTTTTAAAGGTTAAATTATTATAAATTTTGTAAAATTCTTCAAAAAAAGAAAACTGAATTTGTTCTAATTTATAATTTTCATTAATTTCAGATTTATTAAAAAGAATTAAGTCGATATGTTTTGGAATTGAACATTTATTATTTTCAATTTTATTAAATTCCATTATGTTATCTTTATTTCTATAACATAAAAATTGCTGATTATTAGATGATGTTATAAAAACTCCTAAATTTTTTTTAGAAGATATTTTTGAATTAAAATTTAAAATGTCTGCAATTGATAGAGGGTAGTAAGCAATTTTACGAGATATCATGAGGCCTGATATAAATGCTGAACCCACTCTTAAACTTGTATACGATCCAGGGCCAATTGTCGTAGAGATTTTTTTAAGATTTTGTGTTAAATTTAAACGTTTATCTATTGCTACATAGGATTGTATTATATTATCACTCAATCTATCTGTTTCATTTTGAATAATTTTCTCCTGTAGTATTATTTTGTTATCATCAATTACACAAAACTCTGGTATTGGTGATATAACATCTAGAAACAATATCATATGAAATTACATAACTACATTCTATTACTAATTTTAAAAAGTATTTCTTTAACTTTTTTATTTGTAAGTGGAACTTTTGCAAATGAGGTAAAAAATTCAGCTACTGTATTTATGTATCATAAATTTGGAGTTTCAAAGTATCCTTCAACAAGTGTTACTATTGATCAGCTTAACAGCCACATTGAAGAACTAACTAAAGAAAAATATACGATCAAATCATTAGATTTTATCATTGATACGATACTTAATGACGGAGATCTTCCAGAAAACACTATTGGTATAAGTGTGGATGATGCTGATAAGTCTTTTTTAGAAGTTGGATGGCCTTTATTTAAAAAAAATAATATTCCCGTAACCTTATTTGTAACAACTGGAACAATTTCAAATAATAAAAAATATATTAACTGGGATCAAATAAGAAAACTTAAAGAAGAGGGTGTAAAAATTGGTGCACACTCTCATACACATGCACACATGCCAGATATTAGTATTGAAGAAGTAAGAAATGAAATAGAAACATCTAATAAAATTTTTCTGAAAGAACTTGGGGAAATACCAACTTTATTTGCATTTCCTTATGGAGAGACAACAGATGAAATTATTGAATTAGTAAAAGAATATAAGTTTAAAGTTGCCTTTGGTCAGCATTCTGGAATAATTAACGAAACTTCAAATATGTATTACCTGCCAAGGTTTTCCTTGAACGAAAGATATGGCGAAATAGACAGAGTTAGGTTTGCAGCAGCATCAAAAGGTTTAGGAGTGTACGACTTTATTCCTAAAAATCCAACGATTGAACAAAACCCACCATTTATAGGTTTTTCTCTTCTTGATGATAAAAAAGCAAAATCTCTAGATTGTTTTGTATTTGATAGTAAAGGTCAAGTTGATAGAGAAGTTTATAAATTTAATGAAAGGATTGAGATAAGACTTGCGAGAGAATTGTCTCCTGGAAGATCAAGAATGAATTGTACCGTTAAAGATAGTGATGGAAATTGGAGATGGTTTGGACACCAATTCTATTTTTAATTAATAAGAAATAATTTTTTGATCAAAAATACTAAAGTTATTAGTCTTAATTACTTGTTTAATTGTTTTAATATAATTTTCATCTTCTGCATAAGTAGATAGTCTTTCAACAAGTAAGCTCACATTAGAGAAATTATTTCTTTCTCTCATTATATTTCGAATTTCACGGAAGTCTTCATATGCGTAATGAGAATTAATATTATTAAAGTATGACGCAACACTGTGATTATATGAATTAAATGCTTTAATTAAATGCCTATCACCAAGTTCTCTTTCCAGTGGAACAACTCCTTTAGAATTATCATAAGTATATTCACCAAATAATGCATTATATTCCTGAGCAAATCTAGATGATCCCCAGCCGCTTTCAATTGCAGCTTGAGCTAAAACAATGGAATTAGGGATTATTTCAACTCTTAAAAGAAGTTTATCAATTATTTCCATTTTATGTTCATTATCAAATTTAATTTTATATTTTTTAGAAAGTTTTCTTAATTTAGTTAATTCATATTTATTTAGTGAATTATTTTCCGAAAGCTTAGAACGTAAAAAAATTAGATCATTTCTATTTGATAAGATTTTTTGGTTTTCATTGATTATTAATGGTAAAACTGTCTGAACAAATTGTTTTTTTTGTTCATTTAAATGCTGAAAGTCTTTTTCAGATAAATTTGTAACTAAATTAACTCGTGCGTTATGTTCTATACCAGAATATGATTTTGGATTTAATGGTTTAGTTTTAATATTAACTAAAAATTTTTTTTTCTTTAATTTATTCAGAATGTCGTTTTTTAGAATATCTTTTTCTGAATAAAGTTTGTTAATTGTATACGAGTCATAAGTCTTACAATAATTTAAAACAAGCTCATCTAATTCAGCATTTAGTTTATATTTAACATCTAGTGTTGAAGGTTTTTCTTCAAAGGCAATAGTTGGAATTGTAATTGCTAGACCAATAACTACCAATGGATATAATAAAATTTTATGCATCAATAGGTCTAACTTCTTGTACTTCAGGCACATAATGCTTAAGCATATTTTCAATCCCCATTTTAAGTGTTGCTGTTGAACTAGGACAACCTGAACATGCGCCTTGCATATGAAGGTAGACAACACCATCCTTGAAACTATCGTATATAATGTCTCCACCATCCATCGCCACTGCAGGTCTCACTCTTGTATCTAGAAGTTCTTTGATTTGTTTAACAATATCGGTATCATTTTCTTCATCAACTTTTAAAGAATCATCATTTTTCTTTACAGCGGTAATTGTTTCTTCACCTGAATTGTAATGATCCATGATTGAACCTAATATTAATGGCTTCATAACCTGCCAATCTAGGGCTTGTCCTTTTGTTATAGTAATAAAATCACTACCAAAAAAGACTCCTTCCACTCCTTCTACGTCAAATAATCGTTTAGCAAATGGTGAGTTAGCTGCCTCTCCAATATTTTGAAAGAAAGCTGTCCCATCATCCATAACTACTTTACCCGGTAAAAACTTTAAGGTTTGAGGATTAGGCGTTTGTTCTGTTTGTATAAACATATGGCTTATATATAGTTATTAATATGTCTTTAGTATGAATATTCTGTAAAAAAATACAAATTTTGGGGAATTTTTTATATTAAAAAGCCAATAATTTCTTTTGTTTTCTGTAAAACTGGTTCTGCTACTGCAATAGCATTATCTTGACCCTGTTTTAAAATAGAATCGATGTAAGAAACATCATTCATAAGTTTATTCATTTCACTGGTAATAGGCTCCAATTTAGATACGGATAAATCTGCCAGATCTTTTTTAAAGGTGGAGAATTCTTTACCCGCGTAATCTTTAATAACACTTTCAATAGATGTATCTTGCAAAGAAGCAAAAATAGATATTAGATTTTCTGCTTCCGGTCTTTTTGATAAACTAGTTTTATCTTGTGGTAATGGTTCAGGATCTGTTTTTGCTTTTTTAATCTTTTGGGTAATATTTTCTGCAGTATCAGTTAACATGATTCTCGAATAATCAGATGGATCTGATTTACTCATTTTTTTTGAACCATCACGAAGGCTCATCACTCTTGTAGCCTCTCCTAAAATTAACGGTTCAGGAATAGGAAAAAAATCTGTTTTAAAATCATTATTAAATTTTTGTGCGATATCTCTTGTTAATTCTAAATGTTGTTTTTGATCATCACCGACAGGAACGTGCGTTGCTAAATAGATTAAAATATCTGCTGCCATTAATGTTGGATAAGAAAATAAACCAACAGATACATTCTCACTATTCTTACCTGCCTTATCTTTAAATTGCGTCATACGGTTTAACCATCCCATCCTCGCAACACAATTGAACAACCATCCAAGCTGTGCATGTTGAGGAACTTGTGATTGAACAAAAATATTATTTTTCTTTGGATCAATGCCAGAAGCAATAAAGGCAGCTGTTACTTCTCGTGTTTTATTTGCTAAAACTTTTGGATCTTGCCAAACGGTAATTGCATGTAAATCAACAACACAAAAAAAACATTCATATTCTTTTTGAAGAGTAACAAAATTTTTTATGGCGCCAAGATAATTTCCTAAATGCAAATCACCAGATGGTTGGACACCGGACAGTATTCTTTTTGTTGGCTTTTCCATATTATTTTTTTAAATATTCTCTTAACTGATTTACCGATAGGACTTTTAACACAATTACTAATCCAAAATAAATAATTATAGCTAAAAAGATCATCAGAAGTAAAAGTGCCGAGTTTAATAACACTGAATTACTACTAATATTTGTAAAGAATAGTCCATTTAATACATAGATTCCTACAAATAATAGAAATGAACTTAGTAAAATTTTAATGGAATTCCTTACTAATAAATCATCAAATTTCATATGATTCCTAATAGCTAAAAAGAGGTACAATAATAATGCATTTACCCATGCACTAATTGCTGTTGCAACAGCAATGCCCATTTCTCTCATTGATCCAATTAAAAGTAGCGATAACACAACATTAGTGATCACACTGACAATAGATATGTATAGTGGTGTTTTAGTATCTTCTCTCGCAAAGAAACAAGAAACTAAAACTTTAATTATAATGTAAGCAGGTAGACCTAAGGCAAAGTAACTAAGAACTTTAGCAGTATAAAAAGTATCTTCTTTTACAAATGCACCTCGCTCAAATAAAATTTGGATAATAGGTTCTGCTAAAATAAATAATCCTATGGCTGATGGTAAAGAAATTAATAACGAAAATTCAATAGATCTATTTTGAATATTATTTGTTGTTTCTTGATCTGATTGTTTAATTGCCTTTGATAAACTTGGTAAAAGAACTATGCCAAGTGCTATCCCAAAAATGGCAAGTGGTAATTGGTTAAGACGATCCGCATAATAAATATGACTGATTGCACCAACGGGTAAAAAAGAAGCAATAATAGTTCCAATAACAATATTTAATTGAATAACACCTGAACCTACAACACCTGGTAAAAATAATTTGAAAAACTTTTTTAATTTTTCATTTAAAACTGGAAGGATAATACGTGGTCGATAAAAGTTTAAAACTGCTCTGTATAAATATAAAAATTGTAATATGCCACCAATCAATACACCATACGATAATGCGTGACCTGCAGTAGTTACAAAAGGTGTTAAAAAGAATAACGACAGAATGAAACTTATATTTAAAATGGCAGGAGCAAATGCGCCAGCAGCGAAACGTTCATGAACATTATTTATTGAAGCAAAGTGAGCAGCTAAAGAAATAAAAATAATATAGGGGAAAATTATTTTTCCAAAATGCACAGCAAGTTCATAGGCTTCTTTATTATCAGTAAAACCTGGTGCTAAAACTTGAATGATATAAGGCATACCAAAGAAGAAAATGATCGTTAAAACGACCGTAGCAAATAGTAACATTGAGGTTGTGTTTTCAACAAAATCAGAAGCCTCGCGTTCATCTTTTGGATTGAGAACGACGCCTGAGAAAACAGGGATTAATGCAGCACTGTATGCTCCTTCTGCTAGGACACGGCGAAAAAAATTAGGAATACGAAATGCTACGAAGAATGCGTCAGCAATTACTGTCGATCCAAGATATCTTGCTATTAATATGTCTCGAATAAAACCTAATACTCGACTTAAAAATGTATAAAAGCTGACAGTAAAGAATGATCTAAAAAGACTCTTCATATGGTGGTTTTATAGTTTGGTAAGTGATTTGTATAAGTGAAATTTATGGCTTAATTACGAGCCAAAACAATATCCTGCTGATCTCACGGTTCTTATAAAATCTTCTTTTACGTCATTATTAATGGCCTTTCGCAGTCTTCTTATATGAACATCAACTGTTCGAGGTTCTACATGGGCATCGTTTTTCCAAACATGATTTAGTAATTGTTCACGGCTAAAGACACGACCAATATTTTCCATGAAGAAAGCTAATAAATTAAATTCTGTTGGACCAAGATGAAGAGTTTCTCCATCTCGTGATGCCGAGTGAGATACAAGATCAATTACTATTCCTTTATAAGTTAAAACTTCATCTACAAACATTGGTCTAATTCGTCGAAGAACAGCTTTTACTCTTGCCACTAATTCGTTAACCGAAAAAGGTTTTGTTATGTAATCATCTGCTCCAGTTTCTAAGCCGCGAAGTTTATCTTCTTCTTCACCTTTTGCTGTTAACATTATGATAGGAATATTCTTATGTTCTTTATGTTTTCTAATTCTACGACAAAGTTCAATTCCTGATAACTCTGGTAGCATCCAATCAAGAATAATTATGTCAGGTGGTTTATATAAGATTTTTTCTAAAGCAGTTTCACCATCCGTTGCAGTATCTATTTTATATCCTTCTTTATTAAAATTAAATTTTAAAAGATCTAATAATGCTTCTTCATCTTCAACGATAAGCATTTTTAGTTTCATGAATCTTTACTATTAAAATTTTGTTACAATAATATTACAATTTATTTCTTCTTTGGAAGAATTGCTTCCCAGGTTGGGTCTGGATTACCATCAAATAGGGGCTCACCAGAAACTGCGTAATAAATATCTTCTGCAATATTTTGAACATAGTCACCTATTCGCTCTAGGTCTTTAACCATATATAAAAGACTTGTACATGCTGTGATTCTTTTTGGTTCTTCCATCATGTAGGTTAATAATTGTCTTAATATTCCAAGATATTCTTCATCAATTTGTCTATCCATTAACCAAACTTTTTTTGCGGCTTGATCTGAAAATTCTAAAAAAGCTTTTATTACTTCACTGATCATAATATTAACTTGTGCACCCATATTAATAATATCTCTCGAAGGTTTTTCTGGCAAAACTATTTCTGCTACTGCTACTCTTTTGGCAATATTTGTTGCATGATCTCCTATTCTTTCTAGATCTTTATTGATTTTAATTGCTGAAAAAATTGTTCGTAAGTCTGCAGCCATAGGTTGTCTTTTGCCAAGTATTTCAACTAAGTTTTGATCAAGAGCATTATATGCTTTATCAATTACATTATCGTTTTCTATAATTTTTTCGGCAAATTCTGTATCTTTATCCTTTAAACATAGAAGTGAGTCTTTTAGTTGATTTTCAACTAAACTGCCCATATCAACAATATTATTTTTAATTTCTCTAATTTCTTCATCGTATGATTTTACAATATGTCCTTCTTGTTTCATTATCCAAATCTCCCTGTAATGTAATCCTGTGTTTTTGTATTATCAGGATTTGTAAAAATTTTGTTTGTCTCGCCCGTTTCTATTAATTCTCCTAAATGGAAGAAACATGTTTTCTGCGAAACTCTTGCTGCCTGTTGCATAGAATGAGTTACTATAATAATTGTATAGTTTAATCTTAACTCATCAATTAATTCTTCTATAATAGCAGTTGCTATTGGATCTAAAGCAGAGCAAGGTTCATCCATTAGGATTATTTCAGGATTAACAGCAATTGCTCTTGCAATACATAATCGTTGTTGTTGACCGCCTGATAAACTTGTTCCAGGTTCATTTAATCGATCTTTTACTTCATCAAATAGACCTGCCTTTTTTAACGATGAATGTACAATTTCTTCTAAGTCATTTTTTGAGTCAACTAAACCATGTATAGTTGGGCCATAAGCAACATTATCAAAAATAGATTTAGGAAAAGGATTTGGTTTTTGAAATACCATTCCAATTTTAGATCTTAGACTTACAACATCGGTTTTATCACTAATAATTTCTTCGTTATCAACTTTTATTGATCCTGATACTTTACATATTTCAATTAAATCATTCATTCTGTTTATACATCTTAAGAAAGTTGATTTACCACATCCTGAAGGACCGATTAATGCCGTAACTTCTTTCTCCTTGATATCCATTGAGATTCCAAAAAGAGCTTGTTTGGATCCATAATATACATCTACACTATTTGCCAATATTTTAGAGTTACTCATGTTTTACCACTTCCTTTCAAATCTATTTCTTAAGAACACTGCAATGGCATTCATCATAAACAAAAATATTAAAATTACCATTATGGCTGCAGCTGATTTTTCCTGAAAACCTCTTTCTGCACTTTCCACCCATAGATATATTTGAACAGGAAGTGCTGCTGAAGGTTCTGTTAAACCAGTTGGAATATTGGGAATAAATGCAATCATACCAATCATTATAAGTGGTGCTGTTTCACCTAATGCTTGTGCTAATCCAATAATAGTCCCTGTTAAAGTACCAGGTAGTGCAAGGGGTACGACATGATGAAATACCGCTTGTGTTTTTGTTGCTCCAACTGCAAGTGCTCCTTCTTTAATTGAAGGAGGAACAGCTTTCAATGAAGCTCGGCAGGCAATAATAATAGTTGGTAACGTCATTAATGCTAACACGGAACCTCCAACTAACGGTGTGCTCCTTGGAAGACCAAAAACATTAAGCAATACACCTAACCCAAGTAATCCAAAAACTATTGATGGGACTGCTGCAAGATTTGAAATATTTACTTCTATTAATTCAGTTATTCTATTTTTTGGAGCAAATTCCTCAAGATAAACAGACGCTCCTATAGCAATTGGAAAAGATAAAATAAAAACAGTAAAAAGAGTAAATAATGATCCCATAAATGAACCAGCTACACCAGCAATTTCAGGATGCCTTGAATCTGCTTTTGTAAAAAAGAAATTATTAAAAACTTGTTTAACTCTATTTTCTTCAACTAATTGATCAACATAACTTAATTGAATATCATTTAATTTTCTTCTATCTTCTGGCACATCCCTTCTTGAATTACCTTTTAATAGTTGATCCACATCACTGTGGGCAGTTACCCAAATTTGTTGCTTTGTATTAATAACTTCAGGATTATCTAAGAAGTAGTCTTTAATTTCGTTATCTACATTTATAGAAAATAATTTTTTTACTAATTTAATATCTGATTTTGAGAGATCGGGGAAAAAATTTTCAACTGCCTGTTTTTTAACTCTAAAAAATTTTCCTTTTTCCATTTCTTCATCTGAGGAGTCAGGAGTTAGTTTTAAAACCTCTTGATTATAATCAACTTCTAGGAGAACAATTGTTTTTTGGAAAGCAGTGTATCCTTTAGAAAATATTGTATACAAAAGAAAAACTAAAACTGCTAAAGATAAACACATAGCTGTAAAGCCATAATACTTAAATCGCATATCTTCTAAACTTCTCTTTTTTCTCAAAGAAACAATTTTTTCTTTAGCAACAGAATTATTCATAACGCTCCCTGTATCTCTTTACTATTTGTAGAGCTATAATGTTAAGAAATAATGTAATAACAAATAAAACTAATCCTAAAGCAAATGCTGATAATGTTCTTGGGTTATCAAATTCTTGATCACCTATTAAGGCCACAACAATTTGCACTGTAACTGTTGTTACATTTTCAAAAGGATTGCCCGTAAGATTGGGAGCCGTACCTGCTGCAACTACAACAATCATGGTCTCCCCTATCGCTCTGGATATTGCTAATAAAAATGCTCCTACAATTCCAGGTAAAGCTGCTGGTAAAATTACTTTTTTAATTGTTTCTGCTTTATTAGCGCCAATACCAAGCGATGCTTCCCTTAGACTTTGCGGGACAGAGTTTATTACATCATCAGATAGGGAAGAAATAAAAGGAATAATCATAACTCCCATTACCATACCAGCTGCAAGGGCGCTTGTTGGTGAAGCATCAATTCCAATTGATTGTCCAAATGCTTTAACGAAAGGAGCAACACTAACAAAAGCAAAGAACCCATAAACTATTGTTGGTATCCCTGCTAAAATTTCAAGAAGAGGTTTAACAGTTTTTCTAACTCTTTGACTTGCGTATTCTGCTAAATAAATTGCAGTTAATAATCCAAGAGGTACTGCAACACACATAGCTACTACCATAACTAAAAATGTTCCAGCAAATATTGGTACTGCACCAAAGGATCCCTCTGCAGCTGTTTGACCTTCTCTAATTGGAATAAAAGGGTACCACTCGGTACTGAATAAAAATTCAAATATTGATACTTCTGCAAAAAAGCGAAGGCTTTCAAATATTAGTGAAAAAACTATTCCTATTGTAGTAAAAATAGCAACAGATGAACAAAATATAAGTATATATTGTATATATCTTTCAATTGTATGTTGAGCATGAAATTCAGGTTTTAATTTTTGTGAAGCGTATAAGGCTCCAAGTAACATTATAATGATTATTGAGGTATAAAAAGATATTTGACTTATTTGTCTTAAGGAAGAATAATGAGATGCAGCATTAATTATTTCTATAGATTTACCATCAGCAAAAGAAGGGTTATTAGCAACATTTCTAATCTCTGCTAACAATAATCCTTGGTTGTAGACCGCACCCTCAATAAATTCAAAGTTACTAATAACTATGTTTTGAATAATCTTCTCTTGAAAAATAGCCCATGAAAAATAAACAATTAGTGCAGGAAACAAACACCACATTAAAACGTATTGTGCGTAATAAGTGGGAAGAGATTTGCTTTTCGTACCTTGTTTTTTAGAGTTTAATTTAATTCTTGATCTACCGTATATAAAGGACGAAAAAATTCCGACTGCAATTAAAACTAAAGACCAAAAAAACATTTATAACTTAGTATTAAAAAAAAGGGGGCTTGTATGCCCCCATTTTATAAAAATTAAAGATTTTTATTTATAATTTGTTTGATTAGAAATAGCATCAAGAACTGCTGCTCTATCTGCAGGACTTAGTTGAACAAGTCCGGCATCTAGTAAGTAACCTTCTGTTGCTTCTTCACTTACAAACTCATTAACATAATCCATTAAACCAGGAATAACGCCAATGTGTGCTTTTTTAATGTAGAAGAATAAAGGTCTTGCTATTGGATATGAATAATCTTGGATACCTTCCATTGAGATTTCAACACCATTAATCATTGATGCTTTTACTTTATCAGAGTTATTAGATACAAAACTGTAACCAAAAATACCAAATGCGCCTTGTTCTTTGGTTATATGCTCAACATAAAGTTCATCATTTTCACCACCTTCGATAACGTGGCCATCTTCACGATATGCTTGACAATCACCATCAGCAACTAACATATCTTTAACACAACCCTTTTTCATTACAAGTGAGTCAAATGCATCTCTTGTTCCAGAAGTTGGAGGAGGTGCCATAATAGAAATTTCAACTTTTGGTAATCTTTTATCTATTTCATACCAAGTTGTTGGAGCGTTTGCATTATCTCTAGCCATTGCCTGCCAGATTTCTTCTTTACTTAAATCAATGCCACCTTTCATTGTAGCACCGTTAGTATATTTCCATTCATAATCTGCAGCGTATGCAAAAGCTATACCATCATTACCAACTCTAACTTCGATGATATCGGTTACACCACCATCTTGACAAAGTTTGAATTCTTTATCTTTTTGTGCTCTTGAAGAGTTAGTGATATCTGGGTGTTCAACTCCAACACCTGCACAAAATAATTTGTGTCCTCCACCAGAACCAGTTGATTCAATTACGGGTGCTTTCATTCCTTCTGATGCCATTTTTTCAGCAACTAAAGTAGCGAAAGGATAAACTGTAGAAGATCCTACAATTGAAATATAGTCTCTTGCTGAAACTGAAGTAGTTCCAAATAAAGCAAGGACAGCAATTAATTTGATTACATTTTTCATATTAAGCCTCATTTAAAATAAGGTTGTCCTACAGAATATATATTAAGGATTTATTACAGTTTGCTGAAATACTGGTAAAGAAATAGTAAATGTTGAACCCTTATCCACCTTGCTTTTTATCGATAATTTACCATTATGCCTATTAGTTATATGTTTAACAATAGATAAACCCAAACCCGTACCGCCTTGATTTCGAGATCTATTTTTATCTACTCTATAAAATCTTTCAGTAAGTCTAGTTAAATGCTCTTTCGATATGCCTTCTCCCTTATCTATAAAACTTATTTGGCAAAAGGTGGTATTGTCATCAATTACACTCTCAAGCTCAATTTCAATAGTAGAATTTTCTTTGCTATATTTGATTGCATTATCAGTTAGATTTAAAAAAACTTGGATCAAAGCATCTTTGTTTGCTGATATTGTAGACTTATCAAAATCATCCTTGATTTGAACTTCAATTTTTTTTGCCATTAACTTGTTTTGTAAATTATCTACTACGCCATCAATTAATTGCCTTATATTCGCTTCTTGAAATTCTATCGGCTTATCTTCAGTCTCATATTTACTTAGTAATAATAAATCTTCGACTAATCTAGTCATACGCCAAGCCTGATCTTCCATTGTGTCTAAAAATTTACCAACCGTTTTGTCTTTGTTCTTATCTTCATTGAGTGAATTTTTAATTGTTTCAACATAGCCTAGAATTGAGGAAAGAGGAGTTCTCAATTCATGACTTACATTAGCCACAAAATCTGTTCGCATTTGTTCGTAGTTTTTAAGAAGACTTTGATCGTTTAGTGATATTAATAATTCTTCATAATCTTTTTCAACAAATATTAAGTCAGCAATAAAATACATATCACTAAAATTAGATGGGGTGAATTCAAACCTAAAATCTTCTTTCTCCCTAAAGGCTTTATCAATAAAAGTATTTAACTCTGTTGATCTAATAATATTATTGAGATCTCTTCCTTCATCTATAAATAAAAATTTTTGTTTAGCTGCATTATTGTAAAAAATTATTTCCTTATTTGTATCAATTGCAATAATAATCGAAGGTATCTTACTTAGACTTAGTCTTAGTTTTTTTTTCATATTTTTTTAATTTTGGCCAATCATTGTCACTTAAAATATAACCTACACAATTTCTAGAACCACACTTACAAATGTGATCCACAAAATCTGTATCAAAAGGATAACCATAGTTATAGAAAAGTTCGTCTCCTTTTTTTATTCGTTTAATAGAAGAAATCCAAATCTCATTATCTATGATGTCTACTTCACAATTCGGATTACATGAGTGATTAATAAATTTTGCAAAGTTATAATCAACATCACCGTCTATGTCGTATCGCTTGTTTAGTTCAAAAACATAGACCATGCCGTTATTTTTATCTTTTTTTGCTTTGCGGATTTGTTTATCTGCTCTTTTGTCACCCTCTCTTTTAGTAACTTTATCACCAATATATTGGATTACTTTCTGGCCTTTTTTAATATTAGTTTTTGCAAATAATCCAGAACCGTGAAGGGGTGATTTTTTTTTAAACCAAATTTTCTGCGTCATACTGTTATTTTTATACAATACACACATATAATAATAAATTGTATTATAAAATGATACTTTTATGTATAAGAACAAATCTTTAATTAATGAAATTTGAAAGTAATAAAAAATTTTACCGCACAATTTGGATTTCGGATACCCATCTAGGAACCAGTGGTTGTAAAAGCAAAATGCTTTTAGAATTCTTA
>CACAVG010000023.1 GCA_902535885.1 uncultured Alphaproteobacteria bacterium
TACTTTACGTTGATTAGTAATCTCGGGGACGAGCTTAAAGGCTGTTAATTTTTAATATTTAAATAAATTCCACCTTGTATTAAGGTGGAATTTATAGAACTAATTATAAGGAAATTGATATGGAAAATACTTCTCAGGTTCCAGTTACGGTTTTAACAGGTTTTCTTGGAGCTGGAAAAACAACACTTTTAAATCGAATTTTAACTGAACAGCATGGACGTAAATACGCTGTCATTGTTAATGAATTTGGTGAGCAGGGAATTGATAATGACCTTGTTGTTGATGCTGATGAAGAAGTATTTGAAATGAATAACGGTTGCATTTGTTGCACTGTTAGAGGTGATTTAATTAGAATTCTTAGTGGTTTAATGAAACGTGCTGACAAACTAGATGCAATTATAGTTGAAACAACTGGTTTAGCTGATCCAGCCCCAGTTGCTCAGACATTTTTTGTTGATCAAGACGTTGCTGATAGAACAAAATTAGATGCAATTGTTACAGTTGCTGATGCTGTTCATCTAAGTTCTCAACTAGTAGATCATCATGAAGCAGAAGAGCAAATTGCTTTTGCTGATGTAATTTTGTTAAATAAAGTTGAACTTGTTGAAGATAATGACATTGTGAAAGTTAATGATCGTATTAGAAAAATAAATCCTTTTGCAAAGATTATTAAAACAACACGTTGTGATGCACCTCTTGATGAAATCGTAGGCTTAAATGCATTTAGTCTAGATAGAGTATTAGATATTGAACCTGACTTTCTTGAATCAGATCATGATCATGAACATGATGATGATGTTACTAGTCTATCCTTTGTATCTGATACACCATTAGATATGGATAAGTTTCAAGATTGGTTTGGAAATTTACTTAGGACTAAGGGCCAGGATATTCTTCGATCAAAAGGCATTTTGAACTTTAAAGGTGAAGAAGAGCGATATGTATTTCAAGGAGTGCATATGCTTATGGATGCTTCACCAATGGGACCTTGGCCTAAAGGAAAAGATAGAAGTTCTCGAGTAGTATTTATTGGTCGTGATCTTGATAATATGAATCTTAAGGAAGGCTTTGAAAATTGTAAATCAGCATGAACGCTGATTTAGAAAAACTTCAAGAATCAAATAAAACTGAACTTGAAAGAAGAGGTTCAATTTTTAATATTGGAGCTCCAGCTACAGAAGCGGTTACAATTCGTGATCAAATAGCGGTAGGATTTGGAGACGGCACCGTAAGATTTTTTCAATCTGGATCTGATCCTAAAACTGTTAAAGCACATAAGGGTGTAGTGTTGAGTATGACAAATTATGAAGATCATGTGTTAACGGGAGGAGACGATGGACGTTTTCTAAAAATATCATCTGATGGAAATATTGATGAAATTTTTAATTTTGGTTCAAAGTGGGTTGACTGTGTAGCTTCTCACAAAGATACTAAAGTTTGTTCATCAGGAAAGACTGTTTATATTTGGACAAAAAACAAAGATAAACCTCAAACTTTAGAGCATCAAAGTACTGTTGCTGGATTAGCATTTGATAATAAAGGTAAGCGTCTTGCGGTCTCAAGATACGGTGGAGTAACAGTGTGGAAACTTAATAATAATAAATGGACAGCATCAAATTTTACCTGGAAAGGATCGCATGGAACTGTAACGTTTAGCCCAGATACAAAATATATTGTAACTGCAATGCAAGAAAATCAAATTCATGGTTGGCGCATAAATGACAAAGCGGATTTAGCAATGAGAGGTTATCCATCAAAAATTAAAAGTTTTACTTGGGTTGGTGATACACCGTATTTGGTAACATCTGGATCCAGTGATGCAGTTTGCTGGCCATTTGATGGTAAAGAAGGACCAATGGGGAGAAAGCCAATTGTTGTTGCAAACGGTGGTAAAGAACTTGCAACATTTGTTAAAGCACTTAATGGAGAAAAAGCTGTTTTCACCGGTTTTACAGATGGGTCAGTTTTATTAGCAGAAATTGATGAAAGTAAAAAACCAATTATGATTAGAAGTTCAACAGGTTCAGAAGTTTCAACAATAGCTATATCTAGTGATAATTCACAAATATTAATTGGCGATATGAAAGGTTCTATTCTTTTATCATCTTTATGGGCAGACAATTAAAGGAGAAAATATGTTTAATCGTAAAACTCAAAATGTTGAAAAAATAAGAAATCTTAAACATTTAATTTCCAAGAAATATAAATTACCAGAAAATACTATAATAAGTATTGCTGAGCTCAGTTGTCATGAACCTGATTGTCCACCAATTGAAACTGTAATTACTGCAAGAAATGAAGACGGATCAATGAAAAATTGGCGAGTTGCAAAATCAATAGAAGAAATAGAGGAGTCAGATATTAATAATCTAACAAATCACACTCATTAAATTATTAAATTTAAAATAATTTATTAACAGCAATCTCCACCTTCACAAGTACAGCAACAGCTACAACTGCAACCACACTTTGGTGGGTTTGGACTTTGATTTTTCATAATCATACCTATATATTTTTTATAATAATTTAAAATACAAATGAGAAAAGCATTAGAAATTAAACAATGTATGAAGACTTTCGAGGGTGACGGGATACCTGTAACGAGAGCTTTCCCTGTCCCCGGAATGAGAGAAAATGATCCATTTCTTCTTTTTGATCATTTCGGCCCAATTAATTATGAACCAGGGGGTGCAACTGGTGTACCAGCACATCCTCATTGTGGATTTGAGGCAATTACTTATATGCTTGGTGGTGAAGTAGAGCATAGAGACTCATTTGGAGGACAAGCAGAAATTGAAACTGGTGATGTACAATGGATGACAACTGGATCAGGTTTAATTCACTCTGAATTAGTAACAGAAAAATTTAAGAAGAGTGGCGGTATCATGCAAGGATTACAAATTTGGGTAAACCTTCCACAAAAAAATAAAAAAGTTAAACCTTGGTATCAACATATTAAAAGAAACACTATTCCAACAGTATCTGAAAATGCAAATATAGAAATTAAAGTTCTTGTGGGTGAAATAAATGGAACCAAATCAAAAGTTCAAACATATTCACCTGTATCAATATTTGATATTCAATTTTCAAAACCAGATATGACTAAGTTTAATGTTGATAAAGAACAAAATCTTATGATCTATATTATCGATGGTCAATTACAATTTAACGAGGATGATAAAATCGCTAATAAAGGTGATATGATTTACTTTGATCAGTCAAGTGATGAGATTCAACTTACATCGATATCAGAAAAAGGATCCTACCTAGTTTTAGCAGGTAAGCCGCTTAAAGAACCTGTAGCACGTTATGGTCCTTTTGTGGCAAATTCTGAAGGAGAAATTAAGCAAGCAATGATGGACTATCAAGAAGGAAAGATGGGAAGCTTAGCCTAAGCTAATTGACGTAACATTTCTCCAGCTACAATAGCAACTGAACTACTAAGATTAATCGATCTAGGCCCCTTTATCATTGGTATTGTTAATCTTTCATCGACAGAGCTATGAACAAAATCAGGTGCTCCTGCACTTTCTCTGCCAAATAAAATAATATCATTTGATTGAAATTTATAATCGAAATAACTTTTTTTACTTTTTGTTGTTAGAAGAACGAGTCGATATGAATTATTTTTTGACCACTCATAAAATTTTTCCCAACTTAAATGTTTTTTTAATTCTAGATAATCATAGTAATCCATTGATGCTCTTTTTAATCTCTTATCATCAATCACAAAGCCAGTTGGCTCTATTATATCTACTGGTATTCCAAGACAGGCACCTAGTCTAAATATGTTTCCTGCATTCTGTGGTATGTCGGGTTCAAATAGAGCAATTCTCATGTTTTTTTACTATATTATTTTATTACTTGCGTCACGCTGGCACATATTTAAAAAGTATTTTTTTGAGTAATTAAGATATAAGAAATTCACAATAAATGGCTAAAAAACCCAAAAATAAGAGAAGAGATTTCCTACAACTTAGTACAGTAACGCTTGGTGCTGTAGGAACAGCTGCTTTTATATGGCCTTTTCTAAAAAGTATGAGTCCAGCTGAAGACACATTAGCTGCAGGATCAACCGAAGTAGATATTAGTGCTATTGAAGAGGGTCAAAGTATAACAATAAAGTGGCGTGGGAAACCTGTTTTCATTAAAAAAAGAACAAAAGATGAGATTGATGCAGCTAAAATGGTTCAAGCTTCTGATTTAAGAGATCCACAAGATGATGCAGATAGAGTACAAAAAGAAGAATGGTTAGTTTTAGTTGGAGTATGTACACACTTAGGTTGTGTTCCACTTGGTCAGAAGGTTTCTGATATGAAAGGTGAGTACGATGGTTGGTACTGCCCATGTCATGGTTCACATTACGATACATCAGGTAGGATAAGAAAGGGACCAGCACCAAAAAACTTGGACGTTCCGCCCTATACCTTTTTAAATGATAATACTATAAAGATAGGATAAAATGGATAAGAATCGAAAAGTACATCAGTTTAAAAATCCCGTCCTTAATTGGATAGAGTTTCGTTTACCAATTATTTCTTACTTCAAAAAAGAATACGGTGATTATCCAATGCCTAAAAATTGTAATTATTTTTGGAGTTTTGGTGCATTAGCAACAATTACGCTTGTTACAATGATAGTAAGCGGAATTTTTCTTGCAATGAATTACACACCACATACTGATATGGCATTTGATAGTGTTGAAAGAATAATGCGAGATGTCAATTACGGTTGGTTAATGCGATACATTCATTCCAATGGTGCAGCATTTTTCTTCATCATAGTTTACATTCATATAGTAAGAGCAATGTATTTTGGTTCTTACAAATATCCAAGAGAGCTTAATTGGATTTTAGGTGTATTTATATTTTTATTAATGATGGCAACTTCTTTTCTTGGTTACACATTACCGTGGGGACAAATGTCTTATTGGGGAGCAACAGTTATAACAAATTTATTTAGTGCAATTCCATTTATTGGTGAGGGATTAAAAACATGGCTTCTTGGTGATTACAATGTTGGAAATGCTACTTTAAACCGTTTCTTTGCTCTTCATTATGTTTTACCTTTTGTTATTTTTGGTGTTGTAGGATTACATGTTGCTGCAGTTCATGTTCATGGTTCAAATAATCCTGATGGGATTGATATTAAAACTAACAATGACTCAGTAAACTTTTTTCCATATATGTTAATTAAAGATACAGTAGCTATGTGTGCTTTTGGTGTAGCTATTTCTGCAGTAATATTCTTTGGACCAAATCTTATGGCTGAAGTTGATAATTATATTCCAGCAGATCCACTTGTTACTCCAGCTCACATTGTTCCAAACTGGTATCTTGCACCTTTTTATGCAATTTTAAGAGCAGTACCTGATAAATTAGGAGGGGTTCTCCTAATGTTTGGTGCGATAGTAATTCTCTTTGTTCTGCCTTGGCTTGATAGATCAAAAGTGAGAAGTTGTAATTATAGACCAATATATAAATGGTTTATGATGGGCTTTTTTGTTAACTTCTTTGCATTAGGCTACGTTGGTATGCTTCCTGCTGAAGGTTTATATCTTTTAATTGCTAGAGTAGGTTTACTTTACTACTTTGGTTTTTTCTTTATCATTACACCTTTTGTTGGTTGGATAGAGAAGCCAAGTAAGCTACCGCTCAGTATTAGTGATGTTTATGCTAAAAATATAGCTACTAATATTGGTGGAGGAGAAAAAGGAATTCCTTCACCAGCAATGCAAAAAGATACAAATCTATAATGCGCCTATTACTTATTATTTTTTTATTGTTCTCTTCAAATTTATTTGCTGCAGAAATGAGTACTGAAAAAATGCCAAAACATGATTGGTCTTTTAAAGGTGTAACGGGAACTTTTGATAGAGCTGCAATTCAAAGAGGTTATAAAGTCTACAGAGAAGTGTGTGCTGGATGTCATTCAATGAAACTTCTGTATTACAGAGATCTAATCGATGTTGGATTTTCTGAAGCTCAAGTAAAAGTAATTGCTTCTGAGTATACTGTTTTAGATGGTCCAAATGATGATGGTGAAATGTTTGAGAGACCGGCAAGACCAGCAGACAGATTTGTCAATCCATATGCTAATGATAACGAGGCAAGAGCAAATAATAATGGAGCTTATCCTCCAGATTTGAGTGTAATTACAAAAGCTAGAAAATATGGGGTTGATTATATTTATAACCTTCTTCTCGGTTATGTTGAACCTCCAAAGGGAATGGAGGTCGGTAATGGAATGTGGTACAATAAATGGATGGCTGGAAATCAAATAGCTATGCCAGCACCTATAGCCGATGGAAGTGTAGATTATGATGATGGCACTGATAATAATGCAGAACAATTATCGGCTGATGTAACACATTTTCTTCACTGGGCTGCTGAACCAGAAATGGAAGAAAGAAAAAATTTAGGTATCAAAGTAATATTATTCTTTATTATTCTAGGAACAATTGTGTACTTAGCAAAAAACAGACTTTGGCGAGACGTCACTTAGACATTAAATAAAAAGTTCATTACATCACCATCTTTGACGATATAATCTTTACCTTCTTGTCTTAGCTTTCCTGAATTTCTACTTCCAGCATCACCATTATTTCCTATATAGTCTTCATAAGAGACAGTTTCTGCTCTAATAAATCCTTTTTCAAAATCAGTATGAATTTTTCCAGCAGCTTGAGGTGCAAGTGTTTCTTTTTTTATTGTCCATGATCTTGTTTCTTTTGGACCACATGTAAAATAGTTTATCAATCCTAAAAGTTCATATCCTGATTTTATAACCTTATTCAATGTTGTTTGATCTAAATTAAGTTCTTTAAGAAATTCAAGTTTTTCTTCTTCATTATCTAATTCGGCTATTTGTGCTTCTATTGATGCAGAGATTAAGACTACACAATGATTATTTTTTTTGGCAAACTCGATGACTTTTTTTGATAACTCGTTTCCAGTGTGAATAGATTCTTCATCTACATTACATATGTACATAGTAGGCTTTAGACTAATTAAGTTAAGACTATTTACAAAGTCAATTTCATTACTAGCAAATTCCTCAATTTTTAAGATACTATTAGCATCTAGTATTTGTAAGATTTTATTTATTATCTCAAATTGATGTTTAGTTTCTTTATCATTTGCTTTTAATTTTTTTTCTAAACTAGTTTTTTTATTATTTAAGCTTTCAAGATCAGCCAATTGTAATTCTAAATTTATTGTTTCAATATCATCTAGTGGATCAATTTTTGATGATACATGAGTAATATTAGTATCTTCAAAGCATCTGACAACATGTGCTATTGCATCAACTTCTCTTACATGCCCTAAAAATTTATTTCCTAAACCTTCTCCTTGTGAGGCTCCTTTTACTAAACCTGCAATATCAACAAAATCCATAAAAGAAGGAATTATTTTTTCACTCTTTCCAATGATTGCTAGTTTATCTAATCTGTCATCTGGCACTGCGACTCTTCCTATATTTGGTTCTATAGTTGCAAATGGATAATTTGCCGCCTCCGCTTTATTTGATTGGGTAAGAGCATTGAATAAAGTGGATTTACCAACATTTGGTAATCCAACTATCCCACATTTAAATCCCATAATTAATTTAGCTCACTTATTTTTGTCAAAAACAGAGGAATATCTGAAAATATTAATTCTATATTTTTAACCATTTTATCAATTTTTTTATTTATTATTTCTTCTTCTGATTTTGAAAATTTGTTTAAAACATAACTTGAAACTAAATCTTTATGTCCTGGATGATCAATTCCAATACGTATTCTAAAATAATTTTCCCCAATAAATTGGTCAATACTTTCCAATCCATTATGACCTCCGTTTCCACCACCTTGTTTTATTTTTACTTTTGATAATTCTAAATCAAGGTCATCATGTATAACAAAAGTATAGTCTAATTTTATTTTATAAAAATTTACAATTTCTGAAACAGCTTTTCCAGATAAATTCATGAATGTAAGAGGTTTTAACACAAAGATTTTTTGATTATTAATTATACCTGAATATAATTCTTTTATTTTATCTTCTTTGATTTTATCCAAATTAAAATGTGAGATTATATTATCCGCTAAATGGAAGCCTACATTATGTCTGGTATTATTATAATTTACACCTGGGTTTCCAAGTCCACAAATTAAAAACATATAATGAAATATAAAGTAAAGTTATTTAGATTCTTTATTTTCTTCTTTATTATCAGAAGATTCTTCCTTCTTATCCTCTGATTTCTCTTCACCACCTTCTGCTGCACCTTCTTCAGTTGTTTCTTCAGTTTTAGTTTCAACTTCTACAGTCGGCGGAACTAAAGTAGCTATTACGAAATCTCTATCTGAAATAGTAGGAGCAACTCCCTCAGGTAGTTGAATATTACTAATTTTTACTGCATCACCTATTTCACTTTCAATTAAATCAAATTCTAGTTTGCTAGGTATATTATTTGCATTACATGTTAGTTCAACAAGTCTTCTAACAGTATTTAAAACTCCACCTTTTTTCAAACCAGGACATTTATCTTGATTTAAAAATTCAACAGGAATTTCAACGTTTACTTTTGTATTTTCTTGTACTCTTAAAAAATCAAAATGTATAAGTCGATCACTAACAGGGTGATATTGCAATTGTTTAGGAAGTATTTTTTCTTTTTTTCCATCGACATCAAGATCGATAATTGTTGAATAAAAAGAACCAGTACCCATTAATTTTTTAAGTATTTTATCTTCTAGAGCAATTTTTTTAGGCTCAGTTCCCTTGCCATAAATAATACCAGGAACTAATCCCTTTACTAAAAGACTATGATTTGAACCAATATCTTTATTTCTTTCTATCGCTTTAAAATCACTCATAAAATAAAAAATTTAATCGAAAAGGGCGGACACTGAAGTATCAGTGTTAATCCTTTTAATCGCATCACCCATTAAAGGAGCAATGCTAATATGTCTAATGTTTTTTGTGCTTTTTACCTCTTTAGAAGGCTCAATTGTATCTGTTAATACCAATTCTTTTATGCTTGAATTTTCAATCTTTTTAAGCGCATCTCCAGATAATACTCCATGCACAATATAAGAATAAATTTCTTTAGCCCCATTTTTACTTAGAGCTTCTGCAGCATTACATAACGTGCCTGCAGAGTCAGCTATATCATCTAGTAAGATACAAGTTTTATCTTTTACATCTCCGATAATATTCATCACTTCAGACTCACCAGCCTTTTCTCTTCTTTTATCGGCAATTGCTAGTCCAGCCTCTAATCTTTTAGCAAAAGCTCTAGCTCTAACAACACCGCCAACATCAGGTGAAGCAACAACTAAATCTTTGTTTCCATTAAATTTTTCTTTAACATCATCGATTATTGGTCTTACAGAAAAAATATTATCTAAAGGAATATCAAAAAAACCTTGAATTTGACCAGCATGTAAATCCATTGTTAATACCCGATCAGCGCCCGCGGATGTAATTAAATTTGCAACAAGTTTGGCAGTAATTGGTGTTCTTGGTCCAGTCTTTCTATCTTGTCTTGCATATCCATAATATGGGATAACAGCGGTAATCCTTTTTGCTGAACCTCTTCTCGCTGCATCAATTGTAATTAAAAGTTCCATTAAATGGTCATTTGCCGGATGTGATGTCGATTGAATAATAAAAACATCTTCACCTCTAATATTTTCATTTATTTCCACAAATATTTCTCTATCATTAAAAGTTCTAACAGAGGCATCTGCTAATGGAACATCAATATGTTTAGAAATTTTTTCTGCTAGGGATTTGCTACTATTACAGGCGATTATTTTCATATAATCAAATTAATTACTATATTAGAATAATAATAGATCAACAAAAATTAATCATTAAATGCAATGATATTGAGCATTCTTCCAGTATCTCTAAACTTTTGTGATTCCCTTCGATGGCTAAAAAAAACTTTCTTATTTGAGAAGGTATCTTTGTTAATATTATATATATTTTTAATACCCAATTCATTGAATTGATAGTTAATCAATCTTCTTAAATTAAATAAATCTTTTTCTTTATTTTTATATTTGAAGAAAATAGAGTATTTTTTATTTTTGCTTATAAACTTACTTTTAAAGTCTTTTGATACTTCAAAGTTTTTAAAGCTCAAACAAGGACCAATAAGAACGACAATATTTTTTTTAATTATTTTTTGTTTAACAAAATATTCTATACCTTTACCAGCTATATTTTTTAATGCACCTTTCCAGCCTGAATGAAGGGCGCAAATATATCTTTTATTTTTATCAAAAATAAAAATTGGACAGCAATCTGCAGTTAAAACCCCTAAAGCTATTTGCTTATTGCTCGTGATTAACCCATCTCCAGAATATTTTTTACCTATATTTTTTTTATTAATTTCTACAATCTTGTTGGAGTGTATTTGATTAATAAATTTAATATTTTTTTTGATATTTAAATTGTTTAGACAAATATCAATATTTTTATTTACATTCACTTTAGTATCTTTACGGTTTAAGCTACAGTTTAGTGAATAGTTTTCTTTTTTTGATACTCCACCATTTCTAGTAAAAAAACCAACTCTAACAAAAGTCTCAATTTTTGTATGTGTAAAATAATTTTTAGTAATCATAAGTTAGAAACAACAAGACACTTAAATAAGTTTCCCATCCTATCAACATTAATTAATCTATCCACTTCTTCATCTAATAAATTTTTATTTAATCTTGAATTTTTAGTTAACAATTTTTTCTTTCGTTCTAATATTCCATATTTTATTAAAAAATCTCTTTGTGAAATAAATTCGTTGATTTGTAATTTGTTTAGTTTTGCTATTTCAATTAATTCATTGAAATTTACATGACTTGAAATGTCTTGTTGACCTATATTTTCAAATATACTGGTTTTTTTATGATTATATATTCCTTGCAACGTAAAGTTTTTTATTTTGTTATTATATCCATAATCGATTAAAATACATATACCTCTATTTCTTTTTAGATATTTACAAATTTGCTCAAAATATTTATTTCTTAAATAAGAAACTTCATAAATTTTTTGTTTTTTGTACTTACTTAAATAATCTAGTATTTTTTTACTAATTACTCGTTTATTTATAGAATAATATTTATTTTCCTTTTCATTAAATTTTACATATCTTTCAAACCAATGATTATTATCATTTATAAATTGCCTTACAGGAAAACAATCAAAAAATTCATTTGAATATATTATTGAAGGCAGTTTCGATCTGAAATTTAAAGCTTTTGACCATCTAATTTTTGATTGTTTAAAATAATTTAAATTTTTTTCTTGTAATTTTCTTAGTTCTTTATTTATTTCTATAAAATTAACATCAGCATTTTCAAAAAAATTTGGAAGTATCTTTGCAGTTCTTTCAATATCTTTAAATAATGTTCCATTTCCTGGACCCAATTCAATTAAATTAAATTTTGAGTTAATTCTTTGTTTCCAATGATAAAGTAAATACACACAGATAATTTCTCCAAACATTTGTGAAATTTCTGGAGATGTAACAAAGTCAAATTTTCTTCCTATTGGTTTTTTGCTTAAGTAATAGCCATTTCTTTCGTATAGAACCAATTCAATAAATTTATCTAAACGCAAATTTTTTTTATTGTTATTTAATTTTTTTTTATTAATTTTTCTTTTGCTTAACATTTTGAATTATCAATATTCCAAAAATAAAAAAAGGTATACAAAGTATTTGACCCATTGAAATAAAATTAAAAAATAATCCTAAGTGCAAATCTGGTTCTCTGACGAATTCAATTAAAAATCTAAATATGGAATAAAAAATTAAAAATAGACCACTAATTATTCCGTAAATTTTGTATTTTTTTATCTTATAAAAAAAGATTAATAATATGAGAAATAAAATAATTCCCTCAAGAAAAGCTTCATATATTTGAGAAGGATGTCTTGGTATATTATCTATTGATGGATAAATAACTGATATATAAAAATCAGTTGGTCTACCTATTAACTCTGTATTAATAAAGTTTGCAATTCTACCAAAGAATAATCCAATAGGAGCAACGATTGACACTAAATCAGATAGGTAGAAAAAACTTTTTTCATTAATTTTTGCAAATATTAGGGTACTTATTATTATACCTATCAACCCGCCATGAAATGACATTCCTCCATTCCAAATTTCAAATAGATAAAAAGGATTAGTTAAAAATTCATTAAGTTGATAAAAAATAACATAACCTGTTCGTCCTCCAATAATTACACCTAGTACTGCCCAAATAAGAAAGCTATCTATATTTTTATTACTGTATTGATTTCCATAAATTGTGTTTAATCTTTTAATAATATAAATTCCTAATAGAAATCCCAAGATATATGCTAAACTGTACCATCTTATCTGAATGTAACCCATTGATAAGATGACAGGATCTATTGATGGTTGAATAAAATTCATTTATCTATATTTAATATTATAACATGGTTGATAGAAACAAAATACTTTCCGATTTATCAAAATTTGCAGTTGATGCTATGAGCACTTTTTCAGGTGTTAAAGAGGAGATTGAAACAATTGTATCTTTAAGAGTTAACAAAATAATAAAAAAAATGAACCTCGTTAAAAAAGATGAATTTGATTCACTGAAAAAAATGGTGCAAAAAGTTATGATGGAAAATGAAAAACTAAAAAAAACATCTTCAAGATCAGTAAAATCTAAGAAAAAAACAGCCAAAAAGAAAAAAACTATTAAAAAGAAATCAAAAAGCTAGCAATCCTCAACTAATTCACATTTTTTATAGATTTTGCCTTGCAAAATACGAGTCCAATCTAGTAATCAAGATATAGTACTAATTATATGTGCCATGGCTATATAGTGTATGGAAAATGAGAATATATTGTTAAATCCCATAGATATCATTGAAGATGTTATTCATCAAAAAAAATGGAATTTTAGTAGAGCTGCGGACCACGAATTAGTTGCTGAGATAGCATCCCATTGGTGCTCTTACAGATTATATTTCACATGGTCAGAAAATATTAACGCGCTAAGTTTTTCAATAACTTTTGATATTAAGTTTCCTGAAACTAAACTCAATAAGGCGTATGAACTACTAGGACTTATAAATGAGAACTTATGGATTGGGCATTTTGATATAACAAGTAAAAATGGCATTCCAGCATTTAGACACACTTTATTATCAAATAATTCAACAGACACATTACACAAAAAATTTGAAGATCTTGTTGATATAGGTATTTATGAATGTGAAAAATTTTATCCAAGTTTTCAGCAAGTTCTCTTTGACAATATTCCTCCTAAAGAAGCTATAAAATTTTCTAATTTTGAAGTTATTGGTAGAGCTTAATTTTTATAATAAAACTGCTATATTATAGATAGATGAAAAATATCTTATTAATTGGATGTGGTCATATGGGAGGATCTTTAATGTCTGGATGGTCTAACTCTATGAAATACACCATCAGTGTTATTGATAAAAAAAAATATGCAATTCTTAAAAAAAGAAATAAAAATAAGAAAATAAAATTTTTTAAATCAATTGATGATATCAATAATCAAAATAATCTTGACTATATAATATTTGCAACTCGACCTCTTGAATTAACAAATGTCTTTAAAGAATTAAAAAATGCAAATTTTAATAAAAAATCTATAGCAATTAGTGTAATAGCTGGCAAAAAAACAGAAATTTTTAAAAAAAATTTATTAAATATTAGCAAAATTGTAAGAGTAATGCCAAACATGCCTGCTTTAATAGGAGAGGGTGTACATTGCATTTATACAAATAAATCTATTAATAAAAAAGAAATTAAAGAAATTGATAAATTATTCTCTTTAAGTGGCAAAACTCTTTTTTTTAATAGTGAAACTTATATAGACAAAGCAACTGCTGTATCAGGGAGTGGTCCGGGTTTTATATTTAAGTTAATTGATATTATGGAAAAATCTGCAATTAATTTAGGTTTTTCAAAAAATACAGCTAAAACTTTAATTAATGAAACTTTCAGAGGTTCTTTAAATCTACTAAACTCTAATAATATCTCTGCTGAAAAATTGGTTGAAAAGGTTGCAACTAGAGGAGGTACAACTGAAGCAGGAATCAAGAAAATGAAAATAAATAAGGTTGATAATATTTTTAATCAAGTTTTAAGGCAGCATACACAAGAGCAAAACAACAAGGTACAGGTAAGTGAATCAAAATAAAATATCTCTAGCAAAAAAGACTTTACAATATTTAGAGAAAAAAAAATTAAGAGATATTAATCTTAAAAATTTTTTATCTAATACTAAAGTACCAAATATGAATAATAAAATTGATTTAATTTTAAATATTAATGACTTCTTCGATTTTCAATTAAAAAAAAATCTTGTTAATATAGAAAAGTCATCACAGAGAGATATGTTATTTGAAATTATGATGGCACGTTATGATATATTAAATGAATATAGAGCTTCTGTAAAAAATATAATTAATCATTTTATGTCTAGACCACAAGGAGTATTAAAACTTATTCCTAAATTAATTGAGAGCAAAATTTTAATTGCTACTTATGCAAATATTAATCCTAGTGGTATTCAGGGTATTATAAAAATAAAAATTATTTTTGCACTTTATTATATAACCCTATTTACTTGGTTTAATGATGAAAATGAAAGTTTAGAAAAAACAATGAGTGTCTTAGATAAATATTTAAACAATATCGAAAAAGTAATAAAATTTGCATGAGATCTCAAAATTTTATAAATTACAAAGAATTTGAAAATGTAGATATAAGAATAGGAACAGTAATTGAAGCCTATGAATATAATGAACTAAAAAAACCTTCCATAATTTTGAAAATAGATTTTGGTGAAAAAATTGGTATAAAAAAAACCTCTGCACAGTTACAAAAATATTATAAAAGTGATGAATTAATTAATAAGCAAGTTATTGCTGTTATAAACTTTGAACCTAAGCAGATTGGTAAAATTATTTCAGAAGTATTAGTTCTGGGTGTGCCAGATTTAGAAAATGAACCAGTTTTATTGTCTCCAGATAAACATGTAAATAATGGAGGTAAATTATTTTAAAATCAAAGAGGAAGTAAAACTTTAAGTTGAAGACCTCCTAGATTTGAGTCAGATAATTTAACATCACCTCCATGTGATCTAATAATGTCTCTGGTAATAGTTAATCCTAAACCACTTTCTCCTTTAAGTTTGTTCCTGGAGGGATCCAAAGTAAAAAAAGGTTTAAATACATCTTCATATTTATCTCTTGGGATACCTTCACCGTCATCATTAAATTCAATCACGCAATCCTTTTCATTTGTATAAAGAATTATTTCAATTTTTTTTGCATATCTTTTAGAATTATCAATTATGTTATTGAAAGCTCTTTTAAGTTGGATCTGTCTTCCAGAAGTTTGAATAGTGTTTTTTTCTTTTATATTTAACTCAACACTATTTTTTTCAACAGTTTTTACAATATCACCAATTAATTCATTTATTATAATTGTCTCTATTGGTTCAGGTGATTCTGTTTTTACAAAACTGACATAACTATCTAACATTGAAGTCATTTCATTAACATCTACCTCTAGTTCCGATTTTGCTTTCTCATCTTTCATCAATGAAATTTGCAATTTCATTCTTGTTAAAGGAGTTCTAAGATCATGGCTAACACCAGCTAGCATTTCTGTTCTTTGCTTTAAAAATCTTTTAATTCTTGTCCTCATCTGATTAAAAGCATTGGCAGTTTGCCTTATTTCATATGCACCCGCAGTCTTGATATCTGGTGCATCTAGACCTCTTCCAAATGTCTCAGCAATTATCGCCAATCTTTTAAGAGGTCTTAATTGTCTGCTCATTAAAAAATAAGACATAAAAAAAAGAATTATAGAAGCAAAAATCATCCAAAGCAGAAAGACAAAAGCAGATTCACTATATAGTCTATCTTTATCCACATTAATTTCTAAAATATCATTATCAATTTGAATATATATTAAAACACCTTCTTCAAGATTAGACAAATCATAATCAAACTTTTTTTTCAAATTACTTAAGGATTGATTTAATCTATTTGATAATATTCCTGAATTTAAAATAAATTTTGAAGACGATAATTGTTTATCGCTAATAATATTGATTTTCATTTTAAAATCCTGATTTGCTATATTAATTGCATTTTCAGTAAGATCGCTATTAATTAATTTTACTAAAACATTAATATCAGCAGCCACAGACTCCGTAAGTCTTTTAGAAATAATACTCCATGAGGTTTGATAGAAAACAAAAGAAGTAAGTAGAACTATGATAATTATAGGTACAAATATGATAATTATTGATCTTCCAATTAGTGTAGAAGGTATTATTTTTCTAATCATTAAATTTCATTACAAATTAATTTGTATCCTTTACCTCTAATTG
>CACAVG010000024.1 GCA_902535885.1 uncultured Alphaproteobacteria bacterium
ATTCAACCCTCATTTGAACCCTTAATGCAGCATCAAGGTTTGAAAGTGGTTCATCAAATAAGAAAACTTTTGGCTTTCTTGTAATTGCTCTTCCAATAGCAACACGTTGTCTTTGACCACCTGAAAGTTGTTTTGGCTTTCTCTGAAGATAATCTTCTATTTGAAGAATTCTTGCCGCCTCATTAACTCTTTCATTAATTTCATCTTTTGATCTTTTTTCTAATTTTAAACCAAAAGCCATATTATCAAATACAGTCATATGCGGGTATAATGCGTAAGATTGAAACACCATTGCAATATTTCTTTGCTTTGGGGGTAAATCATTAACTACCTGACCATCAATTGAAATTGTACCTGAATTTATATCTTCAAGTCCTGCGATCATTCTTAACATAGTTGATTTTCCACAACCACTAGGTCCGACTAGAACTGTGAACGATTGACTTTTGATGTCTAGAGATACATCCTTAATTACATGGACGTCTCCAAAATATTTATTAACAGTATTTATATTTATATCTGCCACTTCATCCTCCTTTGAGCGATCTTTCAAGTGTATGAAAACTCATCATACAAATATGAAAATACTTAACGATAATTTTATAAAAAAATCAATAGTTAAAAGAATTTTTATCCTTTTACCGCACCAGCAGTAAGCCCTTTAACAATTCTATTTTGGAAAATTAATACTACAATTAAAACAGGTATAGTAACAAGAACCGAAGCTGCCATAATATTTGGCCATGGAATTTCAAATTCACTTTCTCCTCGAAAACTAGCCATGAATACGGGAAGGGTTGTAACCTCTGGTGATATTGTTAATGTTAATGCAAATAAGAATTCATTCCATGCCCCTATAAAAGCTAATATTCCTGTTGTTACCATTGCTGGCCACATTAAAGGTAAAAAAACTTTAAATAAAATCACGTAAGAATTTGCACCATCAACCATTGCTGCCTCTTCAATTTCAATAGGTAAATCTCTTATAAATGCAGTCAATATCCATACAGTGAATGGTAAAGAAAAAACAACATAAGACATTATAAGACCTTGATATGTATTATAAACACCAAGACTTCTTACTAATTCAAACATTCCTGATAATATTGCTACTTGAGGGAACATTGATGTGCCTAGAATTCCAAGGAGTAAAACTGTCCTTCCTTTAAATTGAATTCTTCCTAAAGCATAAGAAGCTGTCAATGCAATTAGAAGACAAAATAAAACAGTTAGTGTTGAGACTAAAAACGAATTAAAAAATGTAGAACCAAATGCCGGTCTATTAAGAACATAAATAAAATTTTTAAGAACAGGTTCGCTAGGCCAATATTCTACAATAAAAGTCCCTGTACCAGCTTTTTTTAATGCCGATACGATTGCCCAATAAAAAGGAAAGCATGTATAAACTAAAATTATTAACAATAAGAATACCAGAGATATTTTTTTCCAACTCATTAATAAACTCCCTGTCTATCAAAACTTGTTTTCGTGATAATTAAGTAAAGAATTGTGGCAATAGTTAAAAATGCAAACAATAGAGTTGATGCAGCAGATCCTTGTCCTACTTCCATGAAATCAACTAACCATTGTCTGGCGTATACGGACATTGAAGCTGTTTCTCTAGAATTTGTGGTAAGCACATATAATAGATCAAATACTCTCAAAGCATCTAATGTTCTAAATATAATTGCTATAACTAAAGTTGGTTTAATTAATGGTAAAGTGATATTCCAAAATACTTTCCATGAACTAACACCATCAATTCTTGTTGATTCATAAATATCTGTTGGGATCATTTGCAAAGCTGCTAAAGTTAATAATGTTATAAAGGGAGTAGTTTTCCATACGTCTACAATAATAGCAGCTGCCATAGAGCTATCTGGATAAGCTAAAAAAGCTATGGGTTCCGAAATTATGCTTAAGTCCATTAAAATTTCATTAAAAACACCAAATTGTTGATTAAACATCCATTGAAACATTTTTGCATTAACAATAGTTGGTATTGCCCAAGGTATTAAAATTGCAGCCCTTACAATACCTCTTGCCGGCATGTTGTTATTTAAAATTAAAGCAAAAGTGACACCAATTATGGTTTCAAAAAAAACAGAAAAAAAAGAAAAGATAAAAGTATTTTTAACCGAAACCCACCACCACTCATCATAAAAAAAAAGAGTTTCGTAATGAAACCATCCAACATAATTATAATTATATAAATCTCCTAATCTAGCATCTGTAAAACTATAATTTATTGTTGTTATAAGAGGGTATATGGCAACGACTGCAAGACAGATAAACATGGGTGTTAAAAATATCCATGCTGATCTAATTCTTTCTTTTGAAAGCTTTGTTCTTTGAATTTTTGCCATATGATAACCTAATTAGATTACTGGCGCATTAAGCGCCAGTAATAAAATGTATAATTAGAACTTTCTAGACAGTGCTTTTAAGTCCTTTTCCATTGCAGCAGCTGCATCTTCAGCACTTTTTGAACCAGTTAATACTGAATGTACTTCATTGAAGAATACGTTACTAACTTGTCCATAATACTTATGAGATACAGTTGATGGTCTCGCAACAGCGTTATTAAATGTATCAAATAGCATACCAAAGAAAGGGTTTGCTGCTTTTACATCTGGGTCATCATATAACACAGGTCTTGTTGGAAGATTTGAAGTATCAATTGCTTTAGTCTTCATAACTTCAACACTTGTCATGTGTCTAATTAAATCAGCTGCAATTTCTGGGTTCTTAGAATTTTTATTCACCATTAATTGCCAGCCTCCTAATGCACCAGTCATTTTTCCATCTGATCCACCACCAGGTAGTGCCATAGCTCCAACATTATCTTTAATTGGACTATCATCAGCTTGTGAACGACTCCATGCATATGGCCAGTTTCTCATAAACACTGCATTACCAGTTTGCCATACACCTCTTGCATCTTCTTCTTTGTAAGTAACAACATCTTCAGGAGAAATTGTTCCTACCCAAGAAGCAGCAGTTTTAAGTGCAGCAATGGCATTTGGATTATTTATTGAAACCGTACCGTCTGCTTCAATAATATTTCCACCACCAAATGAGTTTACCCATTCAATACCATCACAAGTTAAACCTTCGTAAGCAGCACCTTGCCATACAAAACCTTGCATTTTAGCATTTCCTGCAGCTCTTTCTTTGTCTTGAATGAACTGAGCAGTTTCCGCTAATTCACTCCATGTTGAAGGTGGGCTTTTGCCATATTTATCAAGTAAGTCTGTTCTGTAGTATAAAAGACCTGCATCCGTGAAATAAGGAACAGCAACATATTTACCACCAACAGTGTTATTACCTACAATACCTTCAAAGAAATCTGCTTTATGAGCATCATCAAAAATATTATTTAAATCATATGCACAATCAGCAAAAATTCCTGGCCAAATAACATCAATCATAAAAATATCGATATCACTTGATCCTGAACTACAAATTTGTTGATACAAATTTAGAGTATCAGTTGCACTAGCTGGTCTGTAAACATAACCAATTTCATGCCCATTTTTTTCAGCCCAATCAAGAGCAAATCTATAATGCTCTCTCATAGCTCTTTCGTCATCGCCACCCATTGTAATGGTAATTTTTGCAGCAAAAACGTTGAATGACATCATTAATGCAACAAAAAAAGTAGCGATTATTTTTAGAGATAATTTCATATTTCCTCCTACTTAAATGTAATTGTACAGTTACTGTACAAATATAAATCATCTATTTACCATCATTATAGCAATGTCAATTGACTAAATAATTCAAAGTAAACAAATTAGGGTGAAAATAAAAAACTATTAATATTTAATAGTATTTATCCGATGGAAGGCACTTCTTTTAATATGTAATAACTATTATCTTTATGCTGTTTGACTATAGCTGGAAGTATTTCTTTATAAGCGTCATACAAACTTGTGTTTGCTTTAGGTAGTTGATCTTTAATTAAATTGCTTAATTTAGGTAAGTTATAGGAAGGTACAGAAGGAAACATATGATGCTCAACATGATATTCCATATGCCAATATAAAAAACTAAAAATTGGATTAAAGCGTACGGATCTAGTTGTGAACCTGTGATCTTTAATATCTTCTGGTAGCCCTATATGTTGAGTCATATTAAATATGTTAACAATGTTACCCCAGTATCTTGGAAAAAATATTAATAATGCAGGAAGAGGATTCATTAAATAAAATGATAGAGCAAAAGAAGCAATCCATAAAGAAACGTGTATTCTTGAAATAAGGCGACATTTCCAAATTTCATCTTGAGGAATACATTCTTTCATCACAGGAGTTGCAATGCCTAATGCATGCTTAATAGTTTCAAATTTAAAGGAGTCTTTGAACTTAATAAGTTCATGAAATGGAGCAAAACTGAATAAGAAATTTTTTAAACTTGGATACTCATGGAATAAGGCTGCTTCAAAATCATGAGGGTCTGCAAAAGAAGAGGTATTGCTATGGTGTCTAAAATGACTCCAAGTCCATCTAGTTGGTTCAAAATCAGTCATAAATGATCCAATTTGATAAAAAAATTCATTTAAAAATTTTGATTTAAATGCAGTTCTATGCCCACATTCATGCCAAATTGGGTTACTTGAATAAAAAAGAATACCGTAAAGCCATAACCATAAGACTGTCCACCAGGTACCCCATGTTACAACGGACATATACCCAAAAATAAATAAAAGAATAAAGTATATAGTTACATGTTGTAATCCCTTAAGATCACTCTTTTTTGATAACTCCTTAAGATCTTTTTTACTTATTTCGGCTCTAAACCATTTTTCATTAACGTTGTCTAATTTTTCCGTCATATTTTTTTATTCATAAAAGTATTATGAGATTTAAAAGAAAAATATTAACTATTTTGTCTCATTAAACATCAACCCATCTTCCAATTTCATTACTTTCTATACATTTATCAATAATATTTTGAATTTTTGCACCTTGATAAAAATCAGGTTGCATATTCAAGTTAGTTTTTATTGACTCTATGAAGTTTTGATAATTACTGGGAGTTTTTGGACATTCAATTGTATCCCAAGCCATTTTATTGATATTTTCATCAATACAAATATGCAATGTTGACCATTTAGTTCTTTCCTCATCTAGCTCAACTTTTAAAGCACCTTTTGTACAAAATACTTCTAGAATTAAAGAGTTTGCGTGTCCAGTTGCATATCTTGTATTAGTTATTGTTCCGATAGCTCCATTTTCAAATCTAACTAACGAATTGAAACCATCATTAGCATCTAAAGTGTATTCTCTTATTACATTGCCTTTATCGAAGTATGTTTTTAAATCAGTACATATCTCTTTTATGTCACCTACTGCATTAACAGCAAAATCAAAAATATGAACACCTGTATCTCCTAAAGCTCCGTTACTTCCATGTTTTGTTGATAGTCTCCACAGCCATTTGTCTTCTTCTCTCCAATCACCCCATTTATTACTTGTCAGCCAAGACTGATAATAACAAGCACTAACATGTCTAGGATTTCCTATTTCACCAGAATTTAATATTTCAACTAATCTTTGATATGCACTTGACTCCCTATAAGTAAAATTAACCATATTAATTTTTTTAAATTTAACTGCTGCATTTACCATATCTTTTGCATCACTATAATTTTCAGCAAGTGGTTTCTCACAAAAAACATTATAACCACTTTTTAAAATTTGCAGTGTAGTTTCTTTATGAAACTTATCAGGTGTTGTATTGCTAATACCATCAAAAGTCTTTTCTTTTTCAAGCATTTCTTCTAAACTTAAATATCCTCTGATATCTGCATTTTTGTTATTTGATAAAAATATTTCTAAATTTTTTTGATTTGTATCACAAACAGCTTCAACATTAACATTTGGCATATTATTAAATTCATCAAGATGTCTTGAAGAGATATTTCCTGTTCCAACAATACCAATTTTCATTTTATTTTTCTTCTGTTGGATGTCCTACACTAAAACCTTTCTTTGTAATCTTTTCAATAGGTTTTGGTCTATTACTTTTCGGAGTAGGAGAATGTATGTCTTCCCACAAAAATATATTTTTCTGTTTTACATAATGTATTGCATTTTTAATTACGATTTGCACATTAAGATTATGATAAGTTGGATAAGCTTCATGACCTGGTCGAAAATAAAATATTTGACCATTTCCTCTTCTATATAATAATCCAGATCTAAATGTCTCTCCTCCTTCAAACCAACTAGTAAAAAGTGTTTCATCAGGAGATGGAACCTGAAAAGGCTCACCATACATTTCTTCCATTTCTATTTCAAAATATGGCCCTAAACCCTCACAGATAGGATGACCAGGATTGCATATCCATAATCTTTCTTTTTCACCATATTCTCTCCAGGTTAAATTACAATTAGTGCCCATTAATCTTTTAAATATCTTAGAATGATGTCCTGAATGTAACACTATCAATCCCATTCCCTCAAGAACTCTTCTTTGAACCAACTCAACAGTCGAATCTAAAACTTCTTCATGTGCTTTATGACCCCACCATATGACAACATCACAGTTTTTTAATAACTCTTCACTCAATCCATTTTGATCTTCTTTAAGTGTAGCAGTTTTAATATTTAAGTTTTTATCAGTTGATAAAAAATTTTTTATGCAGCCATGAATACCTTTAGGATAAATTTTTTTAACTTCTTCATTTTCTACTTCATGAATATTTTCATTCCAAATTATAACATTTGTCATCTAATACTATCTAACTCTTTCTCCGTGTAACCGATGTCCTAATAATGCTAGCAATATGATTAATCCGTTAAAGAATTGCCTCCATTCACCACTCCAACCAATAGCAATTATTCCTATTTCCATATAAGCAATAATACCAACGCCAAATACTGCTCCAATAATAGTTCCTAACCCTCCCCAGTATGGAGTGCCGCCAACAAAAACAGCTGCTAAAGCAAGCAATAAATAACCAAATCCTTGAGTAGGGAAAAATGTATAAGTAATCATTGTTGTAAAAATTCCACCAATAGCAGAGCCAATACCTACAAACATGAATGCTTTAATCTTAACGGCATTTACATTAATACCCATTTGTTCTGCGCTAACAGAATTATCTCCTACATGCTGAATATGAATACCAAAAACATGTTTATTAAAAAAATAATAGCAAAAAATTACAAATATTGCTGCCCAAAAAATTTGCATTGGGAAGCCATAAAAATTTCCAACTAAAAGTGGGTAGATCCAATGGTTCTCTACTTCCATTATCGTAATGGATCTGCTGTTAGATAATAAGAGAATTACACCTCTCAGTAAAAATAATACTCCAAGAGATGCAACAAGAGAGGAAAGTCTAAATACAACAATTAATGTTCCAACGAGAGCACCAATAGCTGCTCCAGTAAAAATACCAAGTACTAAACAAATAGCTGGATCAACTCCATTTTTAACAAGTAAAGCAAATACGTAAGCTGCTACAGCGTAAGTAGAGGCAAAGGAAAGATCTATTTCACCAGATGCAACTAGAAAAACTAATGGTATAGTTAAAAATATCAAAGTTGGCATCATTACAAATACTGATTGATGAAGGTTAGGTCTTATCCAAGCTTCTGGTGCACCTACTAAAAAAATTACCATTAAAAGTACAAAATATCCAATGCTTCCTAAAGCTCTTCCATTTCTGTGAAAGTAATTACTTAAATATGAATTATTATTGCTCATTAGTGTGCTCCTATAGTATCCCTCATTATTTTCATGAGTTCTTCAGGAGTAGATATGTCATTCTTATTGAGTTGATGAACAACTTCTCCTCTATCTAAAATTACAAATCTATCTGATATGTCATATACATGATAAATATTATGACCAATAAATAGAACTGATCTATTTGATTTTTTTACATTTAAGACAAAATCAAAAACTTTCTGTGTTTCATTAAGAGATAAGTTATTTGTTGGCTCATCAAGAACTATTAATTCTGCTTTATTATAAATTGCTCTTGCAATTGCTACACCTTGTCTTTCACCTCCGGATAAATTCCCAACTGGAGATTCAGCGTGTATTAATTTTGATGTAAAACCTATTTCTCTAATTAATCTATTTGCTTCAAAAATTTGTTCTTTTTCTTTGATAAAACCAAATGGATATCGAAGTTCCTTACCCATAAAAATATTTTTAACTATCGATTGTTGTGGAGTTAAAGCTCTATCTTGAAAAACAGTTTCTATACCAGACTCTCTAGCCTTGAGTGCATTCCAAGCGTTTACTTTTTTTCCTCTTATAAGTATATCACCTTCGTCAGGACTATAAACACCTACTAATGTTTTAATTAATGTTGATTTACCTGCGCCATTATCACCAATTAAACCGACAACTTCACCCCTGGTTACTTTTAATGATGCTTTGTTTAGAGCAGTAATACCGCCAAATCTTTTTGTAACATTATCTAATTCAATGATATTTTCCATAAATTTTGAAATGCTAACCCATTAAAATGGGTTAGCAATATATTTACCTATCTTAAGCCTGCATCAGCAAGAGCTTTAACAGCTTGATAGTTATTTGTATCAACAAATCCTGCACCAGTATCTTGGTTTATTGCGCCAGTACCAAGAACAGCTGTTTGGCAAAGTGATAACACTGGAAGATACCCTTGAAGGAAAGGTTGTTGATCAGATGTTAGATGAACATATCCTTTTTCAAACGCCGACATAATTTGTGGACTTGTATCAAATCCAATTTGAAGTAACTCATTTGGTCCATAACCAGCAGCTTTGGCAATACCTTCTGCAACATTCATTACATCACTTCCAGAGTGAACAATTACTTTTGTTTCAGGATTTGCATTTAACGCAGCTGAGAAAACTGGGATAGTCATATTTGGATCTGAAGCATAAGCTGGTTGTCCATCTAGAACAGTAACTGTCATTCCGTGTTCTTCAAATATGATTCTTGCACCATCTTCTCTTTGAGCTCTAGCGTAATCTCCAATAGGAACCATTACTATAGCGTGATCTCCAGCTTTGAAACCAAATTGCCTAATTGCTTCTCTTGCAAGAGCTTTACCTTGAGTTGCTAAATTTGCTCCTACGTATCCGCCACCAAATTTTGCTCTTACACCTGATGGATCAACGTTTTGATAAGTCATTAGAATGCCTTTTTCAGCTGCTTGTTTTGCTAAAGGCATTAGAGCTTCATCTCCTGGATGGCCCATCATTGCAATAGCATCTACTCCAAGCCCGACAGACTCTCTAAGTTGACGGACCATTTTTTCAAAATCCCACTCTGAATATATAATTTCAGCATCTGCTCCTGTATCTCTAATAGCATTCATAGCACCAGCTGCAACTATTCCAGCAAAACCTCCAGCTTCAGGACCACCAGCATAGAAATGCATCTTAACATCTGAGCACCATTTATCACCTAGATCTTGTCCAGTTGGTGCAGCATTAGCATACATTGAAACTGGAAGAAGAAAAAGAGTGATAAGAAATAATTTTATAATTTTCATAATTCCTCCCATGAATTTAATATAAAAATAATAATAATAATTAATATTAGTAAAGTTTAACTAAAATTACTTGTGAATGTCAACTAGTAGAGTCTTTTACTTATTCTTTTAGTTTGTCCGTGACTATAAACACCATCCACTCCACCATCTCTTCCGTAGCCTGATCTCTTATAACCACCTCCAGGTAAATTTTTACCATCAACGAACCAGTCATTTTGCCATATAATCCCTGCTTGAATTCTATCAGCAGTCCATTTTGCTTTTTGGTCATCTGAAGTAAATACGCCTGATGCTAATCCATATTTAGTTGAATTCGCAATATTTATAGCTTCTTCATCTTCCTCAAAATTAAATATAGATGTTACTGGTCCAAATATTTCTTCCTGTGATATAGTTGCATCAACTTTTACATTGTCAAAAATTGTTGGCTGAAAAAAATTACCATCTTCTCTTTCAGCCTTATCTCCGCCTATTGTTAAAGTTGCACCCGATTGTATACCTGATTTTACATAATTCGAAACTCTCTGTAATTGATCAGTTGATATTAAAGGAGTTACTTCAGTTCCTTCTTCATCACCTGCACCAATTTTTAATTTTTGAGTTTTTGCAACTAGTTTTGTCATATATTCATCTTTTATTTTTGGATGAATTATTACTCTAGACATTGCCACACATATTTGACCAGCATTAGGTTTAAAAATTCCTTTTATAGTGCTATCAACAGCTTGATCTACATCTGCATCAGGATAAATAATAGCTGCTGATTTTCCTCCTAATTCAAAATGAGTAGGTATAATTCTATCTGCTGTTTCTTTTAGAATTTCAGAAGCAACTTCAGGCGATCCTGTAAAAACAATATAATCACTTCCAGGATGTTGAACTAGTTTTCGACCAGTTGTTTCACCATAACCATGAACAATATTTATAATTCCATCTGGCACACCTACATCTCTAAAAATTTGACCATAAAAATTAGATGATATGGGACACAATTCAGGAGGTTTGATAACTATTGTATTTCCAACAATCCAGTTTTGTGCAACCATACCTGAAAAAATAGAAACAGGATAGTTCCACGGAACAATTTGAAGAGCTACTCCAAAAGGCTCAAGTACAACATAATTTAAAGTATCATGTCCAGAAGGTATAAGTTTATTTTCTATCTTATCTGTTAGCCCAGCATAAAAATCAAAAGTATCGGCAGCACCTTTAAATTCATCAATACATTGTTTAATCGTTTTGCCATTTTCTTGGCTAAGGAGTTTGCCTCCTTCTTCTTTGCGCTCTCTTAATTTTTGAGCAATAGCTCTCATCATATTCGATTTATCTTTTGCATCCATGTCTACTAAATTCTTTTATCGAATGCTTTTTTTGCCGCTTTGAAAGCTAAATCTATTTCTTCATCTAAGGCTTCATCAATATTACCAACAATTTTTTGATTAGCCGGATTTAATACAGGAATATTTTTCTTTGAGAGTGAATCAATGAATTTACCATCAATAAAATTTCTTAACTCCATATAAAGATATAGATAAAACTAAAGCTTAAGATGTGTCAAGTATAGTTTAATTATTCGGAACTTGAACAGGAATAAAATAGTCTGGATTTTTAGATTTTTTTATAACCGCAGGTATTATTTCTTTATATGCAGAATATAATGTTTGTGGTTCTGGCATTTGATCTTTTATTACTTCGTACAATTTAGGAAGGTTATATGAAGGCACCATAGGAAACATATGATGTTCAATGTGGTATTCCATTTTCCAATATATAAAACTAAAGATTGGGTTTAATCTTACTGATCTAGTAGAGAGACGATGATCTTTCGTGTTTTCCTGTAAACCCATATGTTGAGTTAAACCCCAAATACCATTAAAAGTAGCAAAAAATTTTGGTACCAAAAATAATAATATAGGCAGTAATGATGCAAAATAAATTGAAATAGCCATTATTGATATCCAAAGTAAAACAAAAATTCTTGAACTATTAATACAATCCTTAATTTTATCTTCAGGAATGCAATCTCTCATTACATCAGTTTTAATTCCAATAGCATGTTGAATAATTTCAACATAAAGTGATTTGTAAATAGTAAAGAACCCAATACCTGGAATAAAATTTATCAAAAAACTGAAAAGGGTGTGCTTAGAAAAAATACTTCCGTCTGCTTCATAGTCATGAGGATCAACTGAAGCTGTATAACTATGATGAAGAGAGTGACTCCATCTCCATCTTACGGGTTCAAAATTATTCATAAAGCTGGCAATATGGTAAAAGAAATCATTTAGCTTACGTGTTCTGAATGCTGTCCTGTGACCGCACTCATGCCAAATAGCATCTGCACCTCCCCAAAACATACAGTAGGCTAGGTATATAGGAATAAACCACCAAGTTTGCCAGAAATACGCTGAAAGTATGCCAAGTCCAGTTAGAGATAATGTAAATATAATGATATGCTTCCAACCTTCATAATCTGTTCTCTTAGAGAGATTTTTAAGTGTTTTGCGATCTATATCTGCCCTAAACCACTCATTTGATATGTTATTAATACCTGTTTGTATTTTATTATTATTTGACATATTTTCTATATAATTAATAAAAAATAAATTATTTTCCAGTAATTTTCTCAATATTATTTTATAACAAACAAACAATATTTAGTTTATTTAGCAAAATAAAAGAAAAATCTTAAAAATGAATCTTACTATAGTTGGTACCGGTTATGTTGGGTTGGTAACAGGAGCATGCTTTGCCGAATTTGGTTATTCTGTAACGTGTATTGACAAAGATATTAAACGCCTTGAAATGCTTAAATCAGGAAAGTGCCCATTTTTTGAACCTGGTATGGATGACCTTTTAGACAAGCATATTAATAAAACAAAGTTAATATCTTTTGAATCAAATATTAAAAATAACTTAGATAATACTGATATAATTTTTATTACTGTAGGAACTCCAACAAGAAGATTAGAGGATGATGCTGATTTAAGTTTTGTCTTTCAAGTTGCTGAAGAAATTGCTCACAACATAAAAAAATATTCTTTGGTTGTAACTAAGTCTACTGTTCCAGTTGGAACTACTAGGGAGGTTAAAAAAATTATTGCAAATAAAGTTGATCAAAAATTTTTTGATGTTGTATCCAATCCAGAATTTCTTCGAGAGGGATCTGCAATCAATGATTTTATTAGACCAGATAGAATAGTTATTGGAGTAGAGAATGAAAAATCTGAAAATATAATGAGAGAACTTTATAGACCATTATTTCTTAAAGAAACTCCAATTGTGTCTACTTCATTAGAAACATCTGAGATTATTAAATATGCATCCAATAGCTTTCTAGCAACAAAAATAGCCTTTATTAATGAGGTTGCTGATTTATGCGAAGTTGTTGGTGCTGATGTTCAGCAAGTTGCATATGCAATGGGTATAGATAAAAGAATTGGGTCTAAATTTCTGAATGCTGGACCAGGATTTGGCGGTTCGTGTTTTCCAAAAGATGTTAAAGCCTTTGCTTCAACTGCTAAAAACAAAAATATCGATTTATCAATTATTAATGCTGTTAATAAATCTAACAAAGATCGCATAATAAAAATTTCAGATAAATTACTTTCAAACATTGGGGATAAATCTACTATTTGTTTTCTTGGTTTAAGTTTCAAACCTAATACTGATGATGTTAGGGATTCTACTTCTATGAAAATTGCATCTAAACTATTTGAAAAAGGATATAATGTTCAATGTTATGATCCTGAAGCAATGAATAATGCAAAAAAAGAAAATTCAAATCTTATTTATTTTAATTCTGCTTATGAGGCTTGTGAAGGAGCATCGGCAATTATTATCGGCACAGAATGGAATGAATTTAGGGCATTAAATTTTAAAAAAATATCAAAAATTTTAAAAGAAAAAATAATTTTTGATCTAAGAAATATTTATATCCCTGATGATTTAAAAGAATTGGGATTTAAATACTATGGAACTGGAAAATAAACTGAAAATTGAAAATTTTGATAAAGAGGTCCTAAGAGAGTATGACATTAGAGGTGTGGTTGGACATAATATCAATCAAAATACTGCCTATACGATAGGAAGAACATTTGGATACACTGTAATTAAACGATTACAATCTAATACAATAGCTGCTGGTTATGATGGAAGATTAACATCACCAGATTTACATCAAGCTCTTTGTGAAGGATTAAAAGACGCTGGAGCAAAAGTTATCAATATTGGTATGGGGCCAACTCCAATGACTTATTTCGCTCATTATCATCTTGAAGCGGATGCTGTCATAATGGTTACGGGATCACACAACCCTTCAGAATATAATGGTTTTAAAATGGTTCTAGCTAAACACTCCTTTTATGCTGAAGACATCCAAAGCCTTCAAAAAATAATTGATCAAGCTTCCATTAAATTAGCACAAGGTGAGATTATTAATAAAGATATTAAACTAGATTATACCAAAAGATTATTACAAAATATTAATCTCAATAAGAAAATAAAAATTGCTTGGGATATTGGTAATGGTGCAATGGGAGCAGTTATTAAAGAAATTACGGATAATTTAAAAAACTCTGAAAACATTTTAATAAATGAAAAAGTTGATGGAAATTTTCCAAATCATCATCCAGACCCTACTGTTCCAGATAATATGGAGCAATTAATAAAGGCAGTTCAAGATAATCATTGCGATATAGGCCTAGCTTTTGATGGAGATGGAGATCGTTTAGGTGTTGTAGATAATTTGGGACATTTAGTTTGGGCAGATCAATACATGTTATTACTTTGCACGGAAATTACAAATTTATATGATAATCCAAAAATAATTATGGATGTTAAATGCAGCAAAGTATTTTTTGATGAGGCAAAAAAACTCAACTGTGATCCAATAATGTCTAAAACTGGCCACTCACCTATTAAAGAAAAAATGAAAGAATTGAACTCTCCATTATCTGGAGAAATGAGTGGGCATGTTTGTTATGCTGATGATTTTTATGGATATGATGATGCTATGTACGTTGCATTACGTTTATTAAGAATATTATGTAGCCAGGAAAAATCATTAAATGAATTAATTAATGTTTATCCAAAAACATTTTCAACACCAGAAACAAGATTTGATGTTGATGAAACAAAAAAATTTTTGATTATTGACGAAATTAAAGACAGAATAAAAAGTACAGATGGTAAAATAATTGACATTGATGGCATAAGAGTAGAAAATAATAATGGATGGTTTCTAATGAGAGCTAGTAACACTCAAAACCAATTGACATGTAGAGCAGAGTCAACCTCTCAAGAAGGTCTTAAATCTCTAATAGAAATTATTGAAAATCAATTATCTTTAAGTGGTGTAAATTATAAATTTACAATCTAACAAAACAATCACGGTTATATTTTTTTAGTCTTTTACAAGCAGTATATGCTTCTTTTTTAGAAAAGTTTTCAAATCTAGATTCATAAAGTTGTTTGCCGCTAACTTTTATGAGAACTACATTTGAAATTTTATCTTTTGTAGAAACTGGATATTTACTTTTAATTAATTTAATTTGTTTTTCAGCATTATTTCTATATTTAAATGTTCCAACAACAATTGAATAATTATTTTTTTTAACCTCTTTTACTTCTACTTCCTTTTTAACAATTTCTTTTTTATTATCATTTATTTTTATATTTAATTCAGCAAATTCTTTATCCATTATAATTTTAAGAGATTTATTTCTTTGGTTTCCAGTATCGCCTCCAAAAATTATTCCGATCAGTCTTTTATTGTTCCTTACAGCGGAAAAAGCTAATTGAAAACCAGATGCCTTTATATATCCCGTTTTAATTCCATCTGCCCCCTCATAACTGAGCATTAATTTATTATGAGTTTTGTAAGTTTTACCTTTGTAAGAAAACTTTTTATTACTGAACAATTTATATTCATTTGGAAAATTTGTAATAAGCTTATGACATAGTTTTGAAATATCTCTTGCAGTTGTTAATTGAGCTCTATTAGGAAGACCAGATGCATTCTTAAATGTTGTATCGCTCATACCAAGATTTTTTGCATATTGAGTCATAAGTTTTGCAAATTCTTTTTCATTTCCTGCTATGTTTTCTGCTACCACAGTAGCTACATCATTTGCCGATT
>CACAVG010000025.1 GCA_902535885.1 uncultured Alphaproteobacteria bacterium
TTCTGCTGGGCAATCTTTTGGAGCATGGAGTGTGCAAGGAACTACTCTTAAAGTTTTTGGTGACGCTAACGATTATGTAGCAAAAGGATTATCAGGGGGTAAAATTGTTATACAACCAAGCTCATCTTCACAACTAAAAACAAACAAAAATGTTATCATTGGGAATACTGTCCTATATGGAGCAACGCGTGGTAAACTTTTTGCAGCTGGAACTGCTGGTGATAGATTTGCTGTTAGAAACTCTGGCGCACATGCTGTTATTGAAGGATGTGGTGATAATGGATGTGAATATATGACTGGAGGAAGTGCTGTTATTCTTGGTGAAGTAGGAAATAATTTTGGAGCTGGAATGACTGGAGGTATGGCATTTGTGTACGATAAAGAAGGAACTCTACCACTTCGAATTAATCTTGAGGATATTTTCTATCAACAACAAATGACAAATTATTGGGAAAAAGTTTTATATCAAAAAATTGAAGAACATATCAAGGAAACAAATTCAATGTACGCAAAAAATTTACTTGAAAATTGGGAAAATGAGAAATTACTCTTCTGGCAGATTGTACCAAAAGAAATGATCAATAAATTTGATCAACCTGTATTAATTCAAGAAGAAAAATCTGCTTAGTTTTTTATTATTGATTGAATAGAATCATTCATTATTTTTAAATCAAATGGATCGGATAATCTATGATCACTATTTTTTAATAATTTTATTTGGATTTGATTACCTATAATTTTTTTTACTATTTTTTCAGGAACATCTGGAGTGACAACATCATCTTTTAGTCCTTGTATTAAAATTAAGGGCTTATTCCATTTGAATTCTTTATTTAAAATTTTATTTTTTCTACCTTCAACAATGTATTTCTTTTTTATAAGATAACTAAACCCGTAGGAGGAATATTTAATAATTCCTTTTTTCTTCATTTCTTGTTTTTTCTTTATAGGGAGTTTTTTGTAAAACCCATCGATATAATCAGGTGCTGCCGCTAGGCCAATTAATCCAGCAATTCTTTTTGGTCTTGCTTTGGCAGCTAAAAACATTAACCATCCACCCATACTGCTACCAACAAGAATTTGCGGTCCTTTTGCAATATTATCAATGATATCAATTAAGTCTTTCTTCCAATCTGAAATTGTAAAATCTTCGAATTTTCCATCAGATTTACCATGACCACGGCATTCAAAACGGATAAACCGCAATTTATTTTTTCGCGCAAATCTTTCTAAAGACAAAGCTTTTTGACCACTCATATCTGAGTTAAGGCCATGGATAAAGATGATACCAGGCTCCTTACCCTTTATAGATTTATAGCGAATTCTTTCTTTTTTCTTATTAATAAAGTAAGGCATCTTTGATACAAATACTTATATTTTAATAAAATGTCATCATTTAATGTCGCTCAAATTCTTCCCTCTTTAGATTCTGGTGGTGTCGAAAGAGGCACTATTGAAGTCGCAAATTATTTATCTGAATTAAATTTAAAAAATAATATTATTTCAAATGGAGGGCGTTTAATTAAGGAAATTGATAAAAATTATACTGATCATTTTCAATTACCAGTTAACTCAAAAAATTTTTTTATTTATCCATTAATTGCTAATCAATTAAAAAAATTAATTTTCAATCAAAATATTAATGTTGTTCATGTACGATCAAGAGCACCAGCATGGATTTTAAGTTTTATAAAAAATAGAAACTTCAAAACAATATCTACATTTCATAATGTGTATAGTGGTAATTTTTATTTTAAAAAAATCTATAATAAGCAATTATCCAAAGTTGATCAGATTGTTGCGATTTCAAATTATGTAAAAAATGAAATTAGTAAAAAATACAATTTGGATTCAAATAAAATTAAAGTGATTAATAGAGGAGTTGATGTTAAATATTTTGAAAAACCAATTTTAGATTCTCAAATAGAAAATATAATAAATAAATATCAAATTGATACCTCAAAAAAAATTATTTTATATCCTGCAAGGCTAACAAACTGGAAAGGTCAAATTGAGTTTTTAGATATATTTAACAAGATGCAAAATAATAATTTTTTACTTTATTTTGCAGGCGATACAAAAAATCAATCTTATACAGAGAAACTACAAAATAAAATTCAAAGTTTTAACCTTGGTCATAAATGTAAGATTATAGGCAATCTACTAAGAGATGATTTGAAAACTTTATATTACCTGTCATCAATTATTACCTCTTTTCCTTTACAAGCTGAAGGGTTTGGAAGAACTATAAGCGAAGCTTTAATAATGAAAAAAAAGGTACTAGCCTTTAACTATGGTGGTGTCAAAGATCAGTTAGATAAATTAGATGATATCTATAAAGTAGATCCTCATAAATATAATGAAATAGATATTAAACTTCAAAATATTATAAAATTAGATGATGAAGAATTTTCTAATATATCTTTAAATAGTAAAGATTACATATCAAAAACATTTTCAAGATACCAAATGGTACAAAGTTACGTAGACTTATATGAACAGCAGTCAATTTAACAAAATACTAGTTGTAAAGCATGGATCGCTTGGTGATATTGCATTTTCTATACATGCTATGGCATCAATTAAGCAATTTTTTAATAATGCCACTATTGACTTGCTCACTGAAGAAAAATACGTAAATTTTTTAAGCAATTCAAATTATTTTAATTCGATTATTAAAGATAATAGAAAAGGAATAATTGATTCTCTTAAGGTTATATTAAAAATTAATCAAAATAAATATGATCTAATCATAGATTTACAGAATTCTAAAAGAACAAATAATTATTGGTCATTCTTAAAATTTATTTCAGAAGTAAAAGTTAACGGATCTCGTTCTAATTGTGATATTCAATATGTAATTCCTCCACAAGGAACTGAATCTCCACAACAAGGTTTATACAATCAACTAAAGTTACTTGGAGTAAATGAGATTAATCAAAATATAGATTGGCTTTCCAGTGATATTTCGGCAATTAATGAAGACAACATAATCTTAATGATACCTGGTGTTTCTAAATCAGGTAAGGACAAGCAATGGTTACCAGATAAATTTGCACTACTTGCAAGTACTCTAGAAAAAAAAGGATATCATATTTGTGTTATTGGACAAAAATCAGATAAAGAAACATTAGAAACGATCAATAATGCATGTCAGAAGGTTATTGATTTAAGCGATAAATCACCTCCTGAAATTATCTATTCCATCGCTAAAAAAAGTGATTTTATAATTAGTAATGATACTGGCCCAGGCCATATAGCAGCTCTAAGTAATTCACCTATTCTTTTTTTAGCTAAAGATAATTTTATCTCAAAATCAAATTTATCTGAATATAAAAATGCTTATACGATTCTGACCGATACAATGGACTCAATTTCAGTTAAAAAAGTTTTAGATTTTTTACACGATAGTAAATTAATCAATAAATGAAATTAATTCTTTTTCTAAATTTTGGTTGTTAGAGAATAGTTTAGTATATTTTTTCTTCCATGGCGCATATTCTTCTGCAATCATACCTGGAAGATTATCTGAATCATAAATAACACAAAGTTTTGTTTCAGAAAGTGATGCAATATGTGTGCATCCACATTCAGGTGTAATTACATATGTTGAAGAGTTTATTATTGATGTCCAATTATCAAAATTTAATTGATCTAAGATTAAAACATTATTTATACTTTTAAGATTTTCAAACTCTTCATTAGTAATAATTTCATATTTTTTAAATATTTCATAGAATACATTTTTTGATGTTCCATCAGTTGTCATTACAATATTAATTTTCAAATTTTTAAGATTGTCTAATAGATTAATAAAGTTTTCTTCTGCAAAATATTTATTGATCCATTTTGAAGATAAATGAATTAAGCATAATTTTTTAGAACTTATTTCAATTTTATTAAATCCTAATTCATTTTTAATCTCTGCAGTATTATTATAACTTAATCCACTTTTAGTAACTAACTCCATCATAATTTTTGTTTGATGAATTGGGATTTTTTTGGAATATCTTAATTGGCGATCGATAATTAAGTAGTGAGTAAAAAAGATTTTACCTAAAATTCTATCAAAAAATTTACTCATATAATTATTTTTGTATCGAGATTTAAAAATTAACAATGACTTTATTTTACTTTTAGAAAAAATTGATATTAATATACTGAATATACCAGGGCTAAATGTGAAAATATAATCATAATCTTCATTTCTTAATTTGGAAATTATTTTTAAGACTTGATAAAATTTATTTTGAAGTAAAAAAATTTTTTTAATAGATTTATAGTTTTTACATATTTTTTGATTTTTTTTAGAACATACAATATCAATTTTACAATCCTGATTAGCTTGTTTTAGTCCTTGCACAACTGGAAGAGTAAGGATCATATCTCCCATTTTATCGTTTCTAACTAAACAAATTTTCATAAAGTGTATTTAATAACTTAAAAAACAGTTTATATTTTTTAAAATCAGCCCTTGAATTTAAATTCATTTGAGATTATATCCTAACAAAATATGACAAAAGACTTAATTTCCTAATATGCTATTAAATAATAGCTTTAACTCAATCTCTATATAATTTTGGCTGTAAATTTCAAAACAAAGAAAGATACTGGTCCAAGAATCAATGAGCAGATTACTGCAAGTGAAGTCAGACTAATATCTAGTAGTGGCAAACAAATGGGGATCTTAAGCATTCGTGAAGCCTTAATTCAAGCAGAAGATGAAGGTTTTGATTTAGTTGAAGTTTCTCCTGAAGCTAATCCACCAGTTTGTAAAATTATAGATTATGGAAAATTAAAATATAGAGAGCAAAAAAGTAAGAAAGAAGCAAAAAAGAAACAAAAAACAATTGAAGTTAAAGAGATTAAAATGAGACCTGGCATTGATACCCACGATTATAATGTTAAAATTAAAGCACTCTCAAAGTTTATAGGTGGTGGTAATAAAGTTAAAGTCTCTATGCGTTTCAGAGGACGTGAAATGGAGCATCAAAATTTAGGCTTTGATCTTCTAAAAAAACTAACTTCAGAAGTTGAAGAATATGCAAAAGTTGAAGTAGCTCCTAAATTTGAGGGAAGACAAATAATGATGATACTTGTCCCTCAAGTTGCTAAATAATTCTACATATTGCAAAATACTCAATTATCAGTATAAGCCTTCAAAACTTGTTATGGCCTGCGGGGCAGCCTAACGGGTAAACTTATAATATAGGAGATAGTAATGCCCAAGCTTAAAACTAAGAGTAGTTTAAAAAAAAGATTTTCTAGAACAGGTACTGGTAAAATTAAATTTAAACCTGCCGGAAAGAGACATGGAATGAGTAAACGTTCCAATAAATTTATTCGTAACACTAAAAGATCTGCAATTATGTCACCAGGTGACTCTGCTTTGATTGATCATATGTTACCATACAACAAGTAAGGGGAAATTAATGGCAAGAGTATCACGAGGTGTTACAGCAAGAGCTAGACACAAAAAAGTCATTAAAAGAGCAAAAGGTTATTACGGTAGAAGAAAAAATGTATTTCGAGTTGCTGTTCAGGCTGTAGAAAGAGGTATGCAATATGCTTATAGAGATCGTAAAAAAAGAAAAAGTGATTTTAGGGGTTTATGGATTCAAAGAATCAATGCTGGTGTTCGACTTTATGGTTTAACATATTCACAATTTATATCTGGTCTTAAAAAATCATCTATTGAAATAGATAGAAAGATTTTAGCGGATCTTGCAGTTAACCAGCCAGAGACTTTTAAAGCTTTAGTTGATAAAGCTCAATCTGCTAGATAATTTTAATTAATAAAATATAATAGATATTGATGGCATTTGCTGAAAATAAAATTGATGTTCTAAAAAAAATTAAAGCTTCAAAATCCTTCGATGATTTAGAAAAACTTCGATTATATTATTTAGGTAAAAAAGGATTAATATCTGAAGCTCTAAAGGGATTAGGCTCTTTGTCGATTGAAGAAAAAAAATCGAAAGGACAGGAATTAAATATTATTAAAAAAGAAATTGAAGAAGGTATTAAAAACCAAAGAACAGAAATAGAAAATATTGAAATATCAAATAGGATTAATTTAGAATCAATTGATGTTACTCTACCGCCTAATATTTCTGAAAAAGGAAAAATACACCCAATTAGTCAAACAATATTTAATATTATAGAAATTTTTGGAAATTTAAATTATGCAGTGGAAACAGGTCCAGATATAGAAACAGATTTCAATAATTTTACAGCTTTAAATATTCCAGAACATCATCCAGCAAGAGAAATGCAGGATACTTTTTATGTTCAAGATAATGGAGACAAAAATGTTCTTCGAACCCATACCAGTCCTGTTCAAGTGAGAACTATGCTCAACACAAAACCACCGATTAAAATTATTGTGCCTGGCAGAACTTATAGAAGTGACTCAGATGCTACACATGCTCCTATGTTTCATCAGGTAGAAGGTTTAGTCGTTGATACAAGTTCTACAATGGTTGATTTAAAATCGACACTCGTTTCATTCTTAGAAGAATTTTTCGAAGTAAAAAACTTACAATACCGCTTTCGCCCTAGTTATTTTCCTTTTACCGAGCCTAGTGCAGAAATGGATGTAGCTTACACTAAAGTAAATAATAAAATAAAAATTGGTGAAGGAGATAAATGGTTAGAAATATTGGGTTGTGGAATGGTCAATCCTGTAGTTTTAGATAATTGTAATATTGATTCAAAAAAGTTTCAGGGTTTTGCTTTTGGTATGGGAATTGAGCGTTTGTCGATGCTTAAATATGGTATTACAGATTTAAGAAGTTTTTTTGATCCAAATTATAGATGGTTGGACCATTATGGTTTTAGTATTTTAGATAATCAAACACGATCAGGGCTATAAATGAAATTTACATTAGACTGGCTAAAAGATCATTTAGATACTTCTGAAAATTTAAATACCATAACAGATACTTTAACTAATATTGGTTTAGAAATTGAAAGTGTAGAAGATAAATCAGAAATATTTAAGAATTTTACAGTAGCTAAAGTTTTAAAAGCAGAAAAACACCCTGATGCAGATAAGCTTAAAGTATGTCAGGTAGAAACAATAAATGGAAATTTTCAAGTTGTGTGTGGTGCTCCAAATGCAAGACAGGGAATGCTAGGGATTTTTGCACCAGAAAATAGTTATATTCCTGGTACGGACTTACATCTTAAAAAAACCAAAATAAGAGGAGTTGAGTCTTGTGGAATGCTTGTATCAGAAAGAGAGATGGGTATTTCTGACGAACACGATGGAATTATTGAAATAAAAGATAATTATAAAATTGGTGATTTGTTTAGTAAGATTTTTACAATAGATGAACCTGTTATTGAAATTAATTTAACACCGAATAGATCTGACTGTTTATCTGTCAGAGGTATCGCAAGAGATTTAGCGGCAGCAGGAATTGGTAAATTAAAAGACCTAAATTATAAAAAAGTTAAAGAATCATTTAAAAGCCCAATTACTTGGAAAAAAGAATTTCAAAATAATAATCTATGTCCTGGAGTAGCAGGTCGATATTTCAAAAATGTCAAAAATGTAGATAGCCCTAAATGGCTTCAAGAAAGATTAACTGCAATCGGATTAAGACCCATTTCGGCTCTTGTTGACATTACAAATTATATAACCTTTGACTTAGGAAGACCACTTCATGTTTACGATGCAGATAAAGTGTCAGGTAATTTAACAATGCGATTAGCTAAGAAAAATGAGGAATGTTTAGCATTAAATGAAATTAATTATCAATGTGACAGTGATATGATTGTAATTTCTGATGATGAAAATAAACTTCATGGAATTGGTGGGGTCATGGGTGGCCTTGATAGTGGTTGTAATATGGAAACCAAAAATGTTTTTCTTGAAGTTGCGTTATTTGATCCGGTTTCTGTTACTAAAACTGGAAGAAAACTAAATCTTCAAAGCGATGCACGTTACCGTTTTGAAAGAGGGATAGATACTGACTCCATTTATTGGGGTGTAGATGCTGCAACTCAAATGATTTTAGAATTATGTGGAGGTGAAGTAAGCGAGTTCGTTTCCTCAGAAATTAATATAGAAAAAAGTAAACCATTTATGTTTGATACAAATAAAGTGAAGACTTTTGGTGGAATACAAATCATTAATGAGGAACAAGAAAAAATTCTAGTTTCACTTGGTTTTTCTGTTAATAAAAAAAAATCAAAATTTGAAATTCAAAGCCCTACTTTTAGACCAGATATTGTTGGTGAGGCAGATATAGTTGAGGAGATAATTAGAATTTATGGTTATAATAAAATTCCTCTTAAAAAAGTAACTAATCAAGAAGAAAAAAAGCAGATTTTAAATACCAAAACAAAAACTTTTTATAAAAGTAAAAAAACTATGGCTCTGAATGGATATTCTGAAGTTGTAACTTGGTCGTTTATGGATGAAAATAATGCAAAAATTATATCAGATGAAATAATTAGTTTAAAAAATCCTATAAGTACCGATTTAAATACGATGAGACCATCTACGCTTCCAAATTTATTAGAAGCAATCAATCAAAATAAATCTAGAATGTATCTAAGAGCAAAAATATTTGAAGTAGGTCCAAATTTTTCTAAATCACTACCTGACCAACAAGAAAATGTTGCTACTGCTATAGCTTATGGCTCATCTAATGAACAAAATTGGTTATCAAATAAAAAAAATATTGATGTCTTTAGTATAAAAGCTGATTTATTTTCTATTTTAGCTGATTTAAATGTACCTATAGATAATTTGCTATATGAAAAATTAGAAGGTAAAATTTATCATCCTGGCAAATCATCTTCTTTGAGGCTTGGTAAAAACAAAATAGCTAATTTTGGAGAATTACATCCAGTTCTATTAAAAACAATGGATATTAATTTCAAGGTATATGGTTTTGAAATATATTTGGAGAATATTTCACAATTTCAAGAGAATAAATCTTCTTCAAAAGGAGGTTTCACTAACAATCCCTATCAAATGGTTGAAAGAGACTTTGCCTTTCTTTTCCCAAAAGAAGTAATGGCTGGTGAGATAATTAAAAAAGTAAAAAAAATAGATAAAAATATAATTCAAAACGTAATGATATTTGATGTATATGATGGAGATAAACTTCCAGAAAATAAAAAAAGTATTGCTTTTAGGGTTCTACTTCAACCTCAAGATAAAACATTCAACGATCAAGAAATTGAGGAATTATCAAACAAAATAATTAACGAAATATCTCAATCACTTGATGCATCTATAAGAAACTAATGACAGAACTTAGTTCTATTCGTAATTTCTCAATTGTTGCTCACATAGATCATGGAAAATCAACGTTAGCTGATAGACTAATACAGTTTTGTGGCGGTTTAACTGATAGAGAAATGAAAGAACAGGTTCTAGACTCAATGGAACTAGAAAGAGAAAGAGGCATTACAATAAAAGCTCAAACAGTTAGACTTTCTTACAAATCAAAAGATGGTAAAACTTACATACTTAATATTATGGACACTCCAGGTCATGTTGATTTTTCATATGAGGTATCAAGATCTTTAGCAGCATGCGAGGGGTCTTTGTTAATAGTTGATTCTACTCAGGGTGTTGAGGCACAAACATTAGCTAATGCGTACCAGGCTATTAATAATGATCATGAAATTTTGCCTGTTCTAAATAAAATTGATCTTCCTTCTTCTGAGCCAGATAAAATAAAATCACAAATTGAAGATGTTCTTGGTATTGAAACTGATAATGCTTCTCTTGTTTCTGCAAAAACAGGTATAGGTATAGAAGATCTATTAAATAAAATCATAACAATACTCCCTTCTCCATTAGGTGAAATAAGTAAAGAATTGAAATGTATGTTAGTTGATAGTTGGTATGACAGCTATCTTGGTGTTGTGGTACTTGTAAGAGTTATAAATGGTGAGCTTAAGAAAGGCCAGAAAATTAGATTTATGGCAACAGGTGCAACATATACAATTGATAGAGTAGGTATATTTTCACCTAAAGCAACTGAAGTTGATACACTTGGACCAGGAGAAATAGGTTTCATAAATTCTGGTATTAAAAGTGTATCCGATTGTAAAGTTGGTGACACAATAACTGATGATAAACTTCCAACGGAAGAAGTTCTCCCTGGTTTCAAACCATCTCAACCGGTCGTTTTTTGTGGAATGTTTCCTGTCGACTCAGATGACTATGAACATATGAGAGATAGTATGTCTAAACTTGCATTAAATGATTCAAGCTTTTCTTATGAACCAGAAGTAAGTCCAGCATTAGGTTATGGTTTTCGTTGTGGTTTCTTAGGTTTATTACATTTAGAAATTATTAGAGATCGGTTTGAAAGAGAATTTAATTTAGAACTTGTAACTACTGCGCCGTCAGTTGTTTACAAAATTTTAATGAAAGATGGATCAACTAAAAATCTTCATAATCCTACCGACATGCCAGATCCTGTAAAAGTCGAAAACATTTCTGAACCTTGGATAAAGGCTACAATAATAGTACCTGAAGAATTTTTAGGTTCAGTATTAGAATTATGTACATCAAAAAGAGGTATTCAACAAAATATGAGTTATGCGGGTAATAGACCTTTAGTAGAATATAAACTTCCACTTAATGAAGTAGTCTTTGATTTTTATGACAGACTAAAATCAATTACCAAGGGATATGCAAGTTTTGATTATGAAATTATTGGCTATGAGATAAATAATTTAGTTAAAGTAGGAATTCTTATCAACGGAGATCCAGTTGACGCATTATCTTTAATTGTTCACAAAGATAGATCTGAACAAAGAGGTAGAGCACTCTGTGAAAGACTAAAAGATTTAATTCCAAGACAACAATTTAAAGTTGCGATTCAAGCTGCAATTGGAGGTAAAGTAATTGCTCGTGAAACAGTGGCTTCATTTAGAAAAGATGTTACTCAAAAATTATATGGAGGTGATGTTACAAGAAAAAATAAACTTTTAGAAAAACAGAAAAAAGGCAAAAAAAGGATGAGACAGTTTGGAAAAATTGATATACCTCAAAATACTTTTTTAAACGCTTTAAAAATGAGTGAGAAATAATTGGAAAATCAACTTTCTCAAAGCCTCTTAATTGCAGAAGAAGCCTATAAAAAAAAAAATTATTTAAAATCGTATTCTATTTACAAGAATATTTACAGGAGACATAATTTAACTGAGATACTTCCCCGTCTTATTGATATTGCTTTTATATCCTTAAATCAAACAAATACAAAATTAAATCTTATTTTAAATTTAATTAAACTTGGGTTGAATAAAAATTATGATTATAAAGTTTCAACGGAATTAAATTACTTAAATTTAAAACTCTTAAGAGAGTTCAAAAAATTTTCAGATTTTGATAAATTATATAACTTAATTGCACCAGCACAAAGAAATTTTATCTTTACAGAGTTTGAATATTTTCACTATTTATTAGAAACTGAAAATTATTCTAAGGCAGAAATAATATTAAATAAAATTCAGTCAGCAAATCACAGTTTCTTTAAAATTCTAGATATTTTTTTTCTTAATAAAAATTTCTTTAACCAAATTCAAAATAGTAAACTAGATCAAAAACATGAAATAATATTTCATGAAGAAAAGATTACATCAAACTTTGATTATGTAGTTGTTGTAGTCGGAAATGAAGAAATATTTGAAAAAGAGATGATTGGTTTTATTCAGTCTCTTAAAAAAACTTCGTCAAAATATCTTCTATCCTTGCTAATTCATGATGTTGAGATTCAAAACATTAAGTTAATATGTAAAAAAATTAAAAATTTAGAAATAGAAAATTTATCTATTATTTTTGAAACTAGCAAACCTTTGAATTTAGATGAGAGTGAAAAAAAAGCATATTATACAGCAAGAAGATTTATTTTGGCCAATGATATGATGGAAAAATTTTCTAAAACCATTTTTGTATTTGATGCTGATTATATAATAAATAAAAATTTATTGGATTATTTAAAATTAAATAAGGATATTGATATTTCAATTTGTATTAAAAGTTCGTTTAGATATTTTCATTTAATAGTTTCAGCAAACCAAACAATGTTTAATAATACAAAAAACTCGAAAATTTTTTTAAATTTCTATAAAAAATATATTTATTATATTTTGAATTACAAAAAAATTAGATGGCATATTGATCAAATAGTTTTGTATATTGCTTTTATAATGACAAAAAGATTTTATGATGCAAAAATTATTGGTAATGAAAAAAAAAACAATTATAAACAAAAAGATTCCTTTTTTTATCATACTTTTCATGGCAAATATACTTTAAGAAAATAAATAGTTTAAATATATCGATCGGAGAGATGTGAGAGCGGTTTAATCAGCACGCTTGGAAAGCGTGTGTAGTAGCAATACTACCGAGGGTTCGAATCCCTCTCTCTCCGCCATAAATTAAGTGATAAAATTATTAAATTATTTATAAAAGAGTGTTTGGCACACATATGGCACAGTTATGTTAATCAACTATTACACAACTTCCATCTCTAAAATCAATATTTTCAGGATATTGGGATACTGACTTTACGTGCTTCATAGTATTTTTATCGACAATCAAAGTAAGTACAGATTTTGTATGTAACTTCATACTGGTTAAAATAAGAGTATTAATATCTTCTTCAAAAGTAAAAATATTTTGATCTGAATAAAAAAAATTTCCAGATCGTTGATATTTTACTGTACATATATCGTCACCTACGTAACACTTAAAACTACAAACATAAGTTTCAGCTTTGAGAGTATTTGATATTAAAATTACAAAAAAGAAAAAAGATATTAGAATAAATTTCATGATTTTATTTAATCACAGAATTAATTCATTTCAATATTAATAATAATTATTATGATACACATATGGCACACTTGATAACCTAATAATCAAAAATTTAATTTAAATAATCTTTGTAATCCCATAACTCTTTAATAATCAGCACGCTTGGAAAGCGTGTGTAGTAGCAATACTACCGAGGGTTCGAATCCCTCTCTCTCCGCCATCTTATGTTTAAAATTAAATTTTTTTACACCAAAACTGATACATACCTGCAAAGATTCTAGGGTTTGACTTTTCATATTCTTCCCACTTATCAAGATTAAATAAATCTTCTTTATTGGTATAATTATTTTTAAAATTATCTTTGACCAGCTGATCTTCAAATCCTAGAAAGATTAATCCTAATTCATCTAAATATCTTTTTATCTTATTAATTGTAAACTGATGTTCTTGAACATGAAATAATAAATCTCTTACTCCACTTACTGTATAGAAATCTGGACTTGATTTAATATAATCCCATTTATCATTATTATTCTCAATTAATTCTTTTCTAAATTTAATGATATTTTTATAACTTGATTTAAGTTTAAGTTTATTAATTCTATCTTTAATTTGTGTTATGTGTTGTCTCGCTTTTTCGCTATATAATCCAATAAGCATTAAGGAATCTTTATTCAAGCATGACGTTAATATTTGCCATCCTTTAAATGGATTGTCCATATGATGCAGAACACCAACAGACTCAATTATATCAAACTTTCTATCTATTGATTCTAAATCTAATATATCACCTTGAATAAAATCAATATTATTAATTTTTAGTTCAATTGCCTTTCTTTTTGCGTAAGATAAACTCTTAAAACTTAAATCCAGAGCAAGTATTTTTGATTTTTTATACTTTGAAGCAGTTGTGATAGCATGTTGACCAGTACCACAGCCTGCAATTAAAATTTCGGGATTCTCGGAGTTTGTTATTTTTTTTAAGTCTAAATTCAAATTGCTATCATTTATTACGTCCTTAATATTACTAGGTTCAATACTTAATCCAAGATTTTCCCATCTAGGATACGGGTTTTCTTCATATTGTTTTTTTACCTTAATGGAAACTCGATCTTCTATTTTTGATATAGACTTTATTGATTTAGATATTTGATTTTCGATTTCTTTTTGATTTAGATGTAATTCAAATACTTCTTTTAATTTATCTGAAAATTTAATTTTATTTGACCAACTAAAATTAATTAATGGCTCATAACATGATAGGCACAATATATCTAAATCACTAATTTTTTTATTTTCTTTTAAATTATTTTCTATTCTTTCATTAATTTTTTTTATTTTTTCTTTCTCAATTTTTGATTTGTCATATATGTATTCATTAAGAAAACACTGTACAGATAAAGAAATTAAAAAATTAATGTGAGTCTTTTCAATATCTGATTTGTATGTATGATTTAAAATTTCTTTTCTTAAAATTACAAATTTCTTTTCAATATTATAATCAGAAATAGGACAAACTTTCATAAATTGCATTAGAAGAGAGTTATTCTGTAAATTTTCTAAAACATAATTAAAATCTTCATTAGTTATTTTATCCTTAATTAGAGATAAGTTATTCTTCAGATCTGTATTTAAAAATAAACCATTTAAAATATTAGGAGCAATAGAATTTGGTCTAACAATAATTTTTTCTTTTAAAAGATGTAAAAGATATTTATTAATATTTTTATTCTCTTCATCTAATATGTAAAACTGAAGTACCCCTGCTAAGTTGTAATATGCTACTTTATAATTTGAATTAATTTCTAAAGTTGATAAATAACATTCAATAGCCCTCTTATTTAAACCTTTCTTTCTATATATGTTTCCTAGATTATTATGAGCTTTAAAATAATTAATGTCTAGTTCTATAACCTTATTATAACTTTCGATTGCTTTCTCTTTTTCATCTAATTTGTTGTAAACATTAGCTAAGTTATAATGACCATCAGTATAATTTGGCCTTAGATTAACTACTTTGATAAATAAATTTTTTGCTAATTTATAATTTTTAAGTTCTGTGTATACTACGCCCTGTATATTTTGAATAAGAATAGAATTAGGAAATTCACCTATTAGTTCATTTGATAATTTCAAAAGTTGATCAAATTTTTTTTTATCAAATAATAATATTAATTCTTTTATTTTATTTTCTGATGGCTCTATTGGATTCATCTATACAACAGAAGAAATAAGTTTTTTAGTATACTCTGATTTAGGATTATTAAATAAATTACTACTAATATTTTCTTCTACAATTAAACCATCTTTTAATACAATTATTCTGTCCGATATTGCTTTGATGACTGT